>NZ_JBHYVM010000028.1:0-10962 GCF_042750105.1 Streptomyces sp. NPDC059443
GCCGCCGGGGCGCGTCCCGCGCCCGCGCGGGGGGCCCCCCTTTGTGGGGCCCCCGCCCGGGCGCCGCCCCCCCCCCCCCCCCCCCCCGGGGGCGCCCCCCCCCCGCGCCGCCCGCGGGGGCCCACGGATGGTGCCAGTCGAAGCACGGGGTCCTCAGCCGTTGGCGCGGCGCCGCACGGTGTACAGGGTCGCGGCCCCGGCGGCGATCAGCACGACGGCCCCGGCACCGAGTGCGGCGTTGGTGGCGGAGGAGCCAGTATGCGCGAGCTCGGGCGCGCCACTCACGGCCGGGGCCGCGCTGGGAGCCGCGCTCGGGACGGAGCCGGTACCGCTGCTCGGACTCACGGACGGCGCCGTGCCCGGGGGCAGGCTCACCGAGGGCTGCGGGGCCGAGGGGGACGAGCTCGGCGAGACGCTCGGCGTGGCCGTCGCCGGGGCGGCGGAGGCGCTGGGCGTCGCGGACGCTCCCTGCGCGGCGGAGGCCGGCCCGGCCAGCGCGACGGCCATCCCGGCGGCCGCGACGGCGACGGCCGCGGCCTTGCGGATGTCCAGGGAGGTGCGCTTCAGGTTCTTCACGGTGGTTCTCCACGGTCGGGTGGAGGACGCGGGTTCACGCCCTTCACCCCCACACGACGCGCGACCCTCAGGGAGGTTGCCGCGGTTTCCGAAAAACTTTTCCGCCCGGGGAGGCGGGCTCGAAGGGCCCCGCCTCCCCTGGCTCAGCCCCGCGACCCCCGCAGCCCCCGCAGCGCCGCGCCGAAGATGGCCACCCCCTCCTCGATCTCCCCCGTCGGCCCCGCCGCGTAGCCGAGGATCAGCCCCGGCGGCCCGGGCGTCATCCGGTGCCAGGACAGGGGGTGGGCCTTGACGCCGAGGGCGAGGGCCGCCGCGGTCAGGGCGGTGTCGTCGAAGCCCGCTCCGTCGAAGGTGACCATCAGGTGCAGCCCGGCGGCGGCACCGTGCACCCGCGCGCCCGGCAGTTCGGCGGCGATCGCCCGCAGCATCGCGTCGCGGCGGGCCCGGTGGCGGCGGCGTACGAAGCGCAGGTGGCGTTCCAGTTCCCCCGATTCCATCAGCCGGGCCAGCACCAGCTGGGCGAGGACCGGGTTGCCGAGGTCCGCGAAGCGCTTGGCTTCGATCACCGCGTCCAGGTGGCGCGGCGGGACCAGCAGCCAGCCCAGGCGCAGGGCCGGGGCCAGGAGTTTGGAGACGCTCCCCGCGTAGCAGACGGCCTCGGGCAGCATGGCGCGCAGCGCGGGGACGGGGGCGCGGTCGTAGCGGTGTTCCGCGTCGTAGTCGTCCTCGATGACGATGCCCCCGGAGGCCGCCCAGCCGAGGAGTTCGCGGCGCCGCTCCCCGTCGAGCACCACCCCGGTCGGGAACTGGTGCGCGGGGGTCAGCACCACCGCCCGGGCCGGTCCGGCCGCCAGGGCCGCGGTGTCGATGCCGCCCTCGTCCACGGGTACGGGCAGGATCTCCATCCCGCCGTGTTCCAGTTGCTGGCGGGCTCCGAGGGAGCCGGGGTCCTCGACCGCGACGCGTCGTACGCCGTCCGCGCGCAGCACCTGGGCCAGCAGTCCGAGCGCCTGCGCGACCCCCGCCACGACGACCACCTCGCCGGGGTCGGCGCGGATCCCCCGGTTCAGGGCGAGCCAGCCGACGATGGCCTCGCGCAGCGCGGGCGTGCCCTGCGGGTTGCCGTAGCCGAAGTCGGCGGGGGTGAGTCCGTCGAGGACCCTGCGCTCGGCCTGGAGCCAGGCCGTACGCGGGAACGCGGTCAGGTCGGGCACCCCGGGCGAGAGGTCGATCCGGCACGGTACGGCGCGCAGGGAGTCGATCAGCCCGCCGCGTGCCGGGGGCTGCGCGGGCGGGCCCGCCTGCGGCGGCGCGGCGACGACCACGGTGCCGGCCCGGCCCCGGCCGTCCACCTGCCCGGTCTCGGCGAGCCGCTGGTACGCCTCGGTGACCAGGCCCCGGGAGACCCGGAGCTCGGCGGCGAGGACCCGGGTGGCCGGCAGCCTGCTGCCCACGGGGAGCCGGCCGTCAGCGATGGCGGCGCGCAGCCGGTCGGCGAGCCAGTCGGTGCGGCCGCCCGCGGGGGCGCTGCCGATGTCGAGCTGGAGGAAGTCCGAGCCCGCCTGCCGGCCCGGCGCGGTTTTGGACCCGTCGGACGCGTTCTCTTTGGACCTGCCCATGAGTCCATTGTGGCGGCAGGCTCGAAGACATGAACAAGACCTCCGCCCCTTCCACCGGTCCCGCGCCTTCCCCCCGTCCCGCCACTGCGGCCAAGCCGCTGCGCGACCTCGCCCCCGGCGTGATCGGCATGGTGCTCGTCGGCAGCAGCGTCACCGTCTCCCGGTCCCTCGTCGACGCCCCGCTCTTCGGCGTGCAGGCCGTCCGCTACACGGCGGCCGCGCTGCTCCTGCTCGCCCTGGCCCGGTTCGCCCGGGTGCGGATCGTGCTGCCGCGCGGCCGGGAGTGGCTGTGGCTGGCGGGGATCGCGGCGACCGGGCTGGTGCTGTTCAACGTGGCCGTCGTACGGGGCGTCGCGCACGCGGAGCCCGCCGTGATCGCCGTGGCGGTGGCCTCCGTACCGGTCCTGCTCGGGGTGATCGGCCCGCTGCTGGAGGGCCGCAGGCCGAGCCGCCGGGTGCTGGTGGCCGCGCCGGTGGTCGTGGCCGGGGCGGTGCTGGTGGAGGGGACGGGCCGGACGGACGCGGCCGGGGTGGGCTGGGCGGCGCTCGCGCTGGGCTGCGAGGCCGGTTTCACCCTGCTCGCGGTGCCGGTGCTGCGGCGCCACGGCGCGTGGGGGGTTTCGCTGCACGCGGTGTGGATGGGGGCGGTGATGCTGGCGGTGCTCACGGTGTGCGTCGAGGGGCCCGCGGAGCTGGTGTCCGTGTCCCCGCGTCAGTGGGCGGCCGTCGGGTACCTGGCCGTCATGGTGACGGCGGTGGCCTTCCTCCTCTGGTACCGGACGGTGGCCGCGGTGGGCTCCGGCCGGGCCGGGCTGCTGACCGGGATCGCCCCGCTCGCCGCGGCCGGAGCGGGCGCCGTCACCGGCAGCGGGGTACCGGGTCCGGCCGTGTGGCTGGGCCTGGCCGTGCTGATCGCCGGGCTGGCGGCCGGACTCCGGCCGGAGCCGGCACCGGTCCCGGGCACGGCCCCGGAGCGGTCCACCGGCGCCTCCACCGGCGCCTCCGTCGGCACCTCCGCCGCGCCGGCCGCGCGAAAGCCGCGTAACGCCCGGGAACCCGCGGCCCCTTGAGGGCGCCGGGCCTTGTGGATCACAATCCGCAGATGGCAACGCCCCCGTACACCAGCTGGATGCGGTACTTCTCGCCCACCGCCAACCACCGCCGGCTCGGCCTGGTGTGCCTCGGCGTGGGGGTGCAGGAGGGCGTGCTGCCGGTGGTCGGCCCGCGCGTGCTCGACCACCACGTCGCGGTGGTGGTCTGCGGCGGCCGGGGCTGGTTCAGCCACGGCGGCCGGGCCCCGCAACCGGTGACGGCCCCGGCGCTGCTGTGGCTGGTGCCGGGGGTGGAGCACCACTACGGCCCCGATCCCGGGACCGGCTGGGACGAGTGCTTCGTGGATTTCGCCGGTCACAGCGTGGAGGCGTACACCGACCTCGGCTACGTCACCCCGGACCGCCCGCTGGTGCCGCTGAGCGGGACGACCGGGGTGCGGCACGTGGTCGACGGGATCGTACGGGCGGCCCGGCGGGGCGGTCCGCTGCTGGAGGTGGAGGCGGCGGCGGCCGTGCACGGGCTGCTCGTCGCCCTGCGCTACGCCCGGGCCGAGGTGTCCGTCCACGGGGACGCCGTGATGGACGCCCTGGCCCGGGACGCGCTGCTGCCGATATCGGTGGCCGAGCACGCCGCCCGGCTCGGGATGCCGCTGCCGCAGCTGCGCTGGGCGGTGCGGCGCAGCACCGGTGAGGGGGTCAAGGAGTACCTCCTCGGGATCCGGCTGAGCCGGGCGAAGGAGCTGCTGGCCCGGACCGACCTGCCGGTCGCCGGAGTCGCCCGGCGGGTCGGTTACGAGGACCCCGCCTACTTCAGCCGGCTCTTCAGCCGCCGGGTGGGCATGGCGCCCGTACGCTTCCGCCAACAACAGTCGGTGCAGCAGCAGGCCGCGCAGCCTACGGCAGGTAGCCGATGTTGAGCTCGGCGACCGCCGTCCACGGATTGCCCGAAACCTCCCTCGTGGCCTTGAGCTTGACGTAGCGGGCGGTCCGCGCCGTGAAGGTCACGTCCTGCTGGGCGGTGGTGTTCGCGAAGGTGCCCGAGGCGGCCGCCGTGCCCCAGGTGACCCCGTCGGTGGAGGTCAGCACCTGGTAGTCGGCGATGCGTCCGTTGCTCTGCGTCTGCCGGGGCAGGTAGTGCAGGGCGGAGACGTTGTACGAGGCCCCGAGGTCGAGGGTGATCTCGTGCGGCATCGGCGCGGTGGCCTGGTACCACTGGGTGTGCCAGATGGTGGCGCCGTCCCCGTCCAGGACGTTGGCGGCGGCGCCGTTCTCGCCCACGGCCTCCTGGCTGTCCACGGCCTTGACGCTCATCTGGGCCTGCGGGACGAGGAGTTCGCCGCCGGTGCCCGCGCCGAGGTCGTCGACGGCGAGGTCGTCGAGGATGAAGTCGGCCTCGTTGTGGGAGCCTTCGGCGGTCACCTTGCGGATGCCGATCCAGGCGTCGGTCCCGGCGGTGAAGGTCTTGGTGAAGGTGGTGGCCGTGCGGGCCTGGTTCAGCGCGGTCGCCGTCTCGGTGCTGCCGGAGCCGGTGATGAACTGGTAATCGCCACTGAAGCCGTTCTCGTAGCTGAAGGTGACCTTGTACTGGCGGCCCGCCGTCAGCCGCAGCGTCTGCGGGAGGGTCCGGTAGACGAGGCCCTGCCGTTCCTCGTGCGACTTCAGTGAGTTCTGGCCGCCGATCACGTCGTCCACCAGCTTCCCGCTCCAACCCGCCTGGGTGTACGGGGCGTTGCGCTGGGCGATGTGGGTGCGCGGGTCGGTGGCCGATCCGCCGGCGCCGCCGAAGGCGAAGGGGCCCCAGCCGGCGTCCACGTTCTCGAAGTCCTCGGTGAAGTAGTGGCCGTTCAGCGGGGTGCGGGCGGAGCGGACCACCCGCACGTCGTCCAGGTAGACGGTGCCGGAGCCGGAGGCCGCGGACAGTTTGAGGGTGGCCGTGGACTGTCCGGCCGGTACGTCGAAGAGCACCTTCATGCGCTGCATCTTGGTGGTGTTCTTCTCGCTGCCGCCGAGGCTGTTGGTCAGCGTCGAGGAGTCGGCGTAGACGGAGGCGGCGGCACCTCCGGCCGGGGTGACGGCGAGGGTGGTGGCGCGGCCGGCCGGGGTGGAGACCCAGACGGAGGCGGCGTAGGTGCCGGGGGTGAGGCCGGTCAGCTGCTGGGACACGGCGGGGGCGGTGCTCGGGGCGAAGGTGAGCTCGTTCTGGCCCTGGGCGTTGCGGGCGACGGCGGCGCCGGTCCCGGTGACGGTCCAGGCGTTCAGGTTGCCCGCGAAGAAGGAGGGGTCCTTGACGGGGGTGCCCTCGCCCCAGTTCGGGTCGGCCTGGGCGGGGGCCGCGCCGTTGGTGACCACGTAGGCGGTCCTGGCGCTGGCGTTGATGGTGACCTGGCCGCCGGTGACGGCGAGGTCGCCGACCAACTGGCGGCCGGTGTCGGTCAGTTTGTAGAGCTTGGGCGAGGCCCACCCGGCGGGCAGGGTCCAGGTGGTGTTCCCGCCCTTGTCGTTCCAGTGGTAGAGCTTGCCGTCGCGCGGGAGCAGGTACGTGGAGCCGCTGAGCACGGTCCGACCGCCGGTGGTGATCTTGCGGGTGTTTCCGGTGGTGGTGACGGTGGTGCCGTTCGCGAGGGTGACCGTGTCGCTGGTCCACTTCACGATCGGGGATTCCTGGAGGTACTTGGTCGGCAGGTTGGTGGCGAAGGTGCCCGCGAGGAAGGCGGTGTAGTCCCGCTTGCCCTGCCAGCCCTCGTACGCGGTGAGTTCCGCGCCGCCGAGCAGCGGGTTCCCGGCGATCCAGTCGTCCTTGGCGTGGTTGGCGATGAAGCGGGCGATGGTGGAGTTGATGCCCTTGAGGTCCGTGCCGCCGTAGTTGACGTCGTTCGCCCAGTGGTTCCAGAGCGACTGCTCGGTCATGGAGTTGGGGAACTCGGTGGCGAGCTGGTAGCCGAGGCCGCCGATCTCGCGTTCGAGTTTGCGCGAGACGTAGCCGTCGCCGTACCAGACGTCCACGTAGAGGAAGTCCAGGCCGGGGGCGGCCGCCTTGAGGTCTTGGAGCCGCCCCAGCCGCCCGCCGGACTGGCCGTCCTTCCGTGTGTCCACGTAGTACGACTGGTCGAGCCAGTCCCAGCCGAGGCCGCCGCTCTGGTGGGCCGGGTCGAAGGTGGCCGAGACCGGGTACTCCTCGGTGGCGTTGATATGCACGCCGAAGTCGGCGTTGTAGGCGTGCCCGGCGTTGACGAGCGTGTTGAGGTCGGTGGCGCCGCCCAGCTTGGATCCGATGTTCTTGTAGTCCATGTGCGCCGAGTCGTGGCCCTCGGAGGCGTACCCCTTGAGCAGGACGAACTGGCCCAGGCCGTCGGTGGCGAGGTTGACCCGCTTGGTCTCGTCGAGGGTCTCGGCGAAGGGGTGGGTGGCCTCCGAGGCGAAGTTGAAGGGGATGCGCTGCACGACGCGGTCGGCGGTCTGCTCCCAGCCGGTCGGCGGGGTCCAGATGTCGCGGTAGGCGACGGCCGCGTCCTGCCAGTCGACGGTGGAGTCGCCGTTGCGGTCGCCCGTGATGGCGACCCTGGCGTAGGGCAGCGGCTCGGTATCGGTGTCCGCGGCTCCGGCGGCCCGGTAGAGCCAGGATCCGCTCCACAGCCCGGCCCGGCGGTAAGTGCCCTTGTCGGTGACCTGCTTGGCGATCCGGCCGTTCTCGGTGGCGGTACCGCCCGAGGGGGCGTCGTAGTACGCGTTGGAGTCGATGGCCGCGGCGAGCTTCCCCGTGTTGGCCAGGCCGTACATCACGGTCGTGGCGGAGGCGTCGACCGGGGTGCTCGCCGTGACCGCGGTGAAGGTGTCCCCCGTGCCGGTGGTGGCGGTGTACATCTTCGCCGTGGAGAGCGCGGCGCCCGGCTGGCTGCTGCGGACGCTGACGAGGTTGTGGTCGGGGATCGCGAAGGTCCGTACCCGCAGGGCGGCCGTGTCCTCGATCGCCGTGACCTTGAACTCGACCACCGAACTGGCCACCGACAGGCGGGCCCTGACGGTCACTCCGGAGAAGGAGAGCGCGTAGTCGACGCCGGAGGCGGAGGGCGTGGAGGTGACCGTCGGCGTGTAGGTGGTCCCGTTGACGACGATCGCGCCGATGGCGTCCTCGTTGCCGTTCAGCACGTCCCCGGTGGCGGTACGGGTGTAGCTGATGACGCGCGGGAAGGCGCTGTCCACGCTGACGGACAGCTCGGGCGAGGTGATCGTCACGGGGGTGGCCGCCGCGGCGGGGGCGGCGGGCACGGCCACCAGCAGCGTGGCGACCAGGCCGGCCACCGCGGCTGCGGCCGGCCAGATTGGGGTTCGCATCGGACCTCCGGGAGTCGGCGCTTCCTTGGCGGAAGACCGCGCGACGTGGAGGCCGGCGGTCCGCTCACTGACTGGACAGCTTGCGGATCGCGGCGCTGCGGGCCCATGGACAAAGCAGAGCGCCGTCCTGGACTTATGTGACCGGTGGGTCACACGGGCACGGGTAGGTCACACGGGTGGCACGCGGGTGATCACGTGCCCGCGGGGACCAGGACCACGGCCGTCCCGTACGCGCACACCTCGGTGCCGATGTCGGCGGCCTCCGTCACATCGAAGCGCATCATCAGCACGGCGTTCGCACCGCGCGCCTTCGCCTGCTCGATGAGGCGCTCCATGGCCTGGTTGCGGGTCTCCACCAGGGTCTTGGTGAGGCCCTTCAGCTCGCCGCCGATCATCGACTTCAGGCCCGCGCCGATCTGGCTGCCCAGGTGGCGGGAGCGCACGGTGAGGCCGAAGACCTCGCCGATGACCCGCTCGACCCGGTAGCCGGGGACGTCGTTGGTCGTCACCACCAGCACGCCGGTCTGCTGTGCGCCCGGGCCGCCACCGTAGTCATCGATACCCATGGGTCCCACTGTGGCGGCGCCGGGCGGCGCCCGCAACCGGCCGTAGGCCCAGGCCGTCTCTAGCCGAGCCGGGCGGCGAGGCCGAACTCGTAGGCCACCACCACCGCCTGCGCGCGGCTGGAGAGCCCCAGCTTGCTCATGCAGCGGTGCACGTGCGTCTTGACGGTGGCGGCGCTGAGTACGAGGCGGCCGGCGATCTCGGCGTTCGACAGTCCGGCCCCGACCAGGCCGAGGATCTCGCGTTCGCGCGGGGTGAGGGTGTCCAGGCCGGGACGCGGGGCGCGGACGGCGGCCGGCGCGGCGTACGTGTCCACGAGCCCGCGCAGGGCCCCGGGGCTGAACAGCATCTCGCCGGCGTGCACGGTGGCGATCGCGGCGAGCAGCCGGTCGGGCGGGGTGTCCTTGAAGAGGAACCCGCCGGCTCCGACGCGCAGGGCCCTGAAGACGTACTCGTCGGAGTCGAAGGTGGTCAGCATGAGCACCTTCGGCCGCGGACCGGACTCGGTGGCGGCGGCGGCCGCCAGGATCCGTTCGGTGGCGGCGATCCCGTCGATTCCCGGCATCCGGATGTCCATGAGGATCACGTCGGGGCGGGTCTCGGCTGCGAGCCGCACCGCCGTCTCGCCGTCCTCGGCCTCGCCGACGACCTCGTAACCGGGCGCGGCGGTGAGCAGCGCGGTGAGGCCGGACCGGATGAGGAACTGGTCGTCGACGACGAGCACGCGCAGCACGCTCTCCCCTTCTCTCTCGGGTTCTCTCCCGGGTTCCGTCCCGGGTTCGCGGTCAGCCGGCACGGCCCGGCCGGGGTACGGGGACGCGCAGGCTGACCTCGAAGCCGCCCTCGGGGGCGGGCTCGGCGGTCACCGTGCCGTGGTAGATCATCGCCCGCTCGCGCATGCCGATCAGCCCCTGCCCCCCGGCGCGCCCGCCGGCGAGCCCGGCCGCACGGCCACCGCCGCGTCCGTCCCCGCGTCCGTCGTCCTTGACGCGCACCCGGACCTCGTCCTCGGCGTAGTCCACGCGGACGGTGGTGTGCGCGGCCGGGGCGTGCTTGAGGACGTTCGTCAGCGCCTCCTGGACCACGCGGTACGCGCAGAGGTCGATCCCGGGCGGCAGGGCGTACGCCGTCCCCGTGATCGTGACGTCCACGGGGACGCCCGCCGCGCCGACCCGGCGGACCAGTTCGTCGAGGCGGCCGAGCCCGGCGACCTCCGGGGTCCCGTCCTCGGCCGGTACGGTCCCGTCCTCGCGGAGCACCACCAGCATCCGGCGCATCTCGGCCAGGGCCTCGCGGGCGCTGGAGCCGATGGTGTCCAGGGCCCGGCGGGCGGTCCGCGGGTCGGAGGAGAACACGTAGCCGGCGAGCCCGGTCTGCACGGAGATGACCGAGACGTGGTGCGCGATGACGTCGTGCAGTTCGCGGGCGATCTGGATGCGCTCCAGGGCGACGGCCCGACGGGCCTTCTCCTCCTGCTCCAGCCGGAGCTGACGGGTCAGCTCGCGCAGCCGCCGGGAGCCGTCGCCCGCCACCCAGCAGACGGTGGTGGTGACGGTCACGAAGCCGACGCTGAGGGGGCCGATGCCGGGCTCGGCCAGCCGGGTGCCCCAGAGCAGGACCACGAGCGAGACGGCGGCGCAGCGCAGGGAGACCGGGCGGGGGCGCAGGGAGGCGACGGTGTAGAGCGCGAGGAGCACCCCGCAGACGGCGGGCACGTGGTAGTAGCCGAGGGTGAAGTAGGTGCCGACGCAGAGCACGGTGCTCGCCAGTACGGCCACGGGGAAGCGGCGGCGCAGCACGAGCGGCAGGTAGACGGCGACGAGCAGCGCGTAGGCGAGGGGGTCGGTGTCGCGCCAATAGCCGTTGGGGTCCGGCCAGTTCCGGAGCATGTCGGACGAGATCCAGAGCGAGCCGACGGCATACGCGGTTTCGCCGATGACCGACCGCGCGGCGCGGAGCCGGGTCGCCACCGGGTGCGCGGACAGCGCGGACAGCTGCACGTCAAACCCCCTCGTGTACACCCCTGGTTGTACAGGGTCACCGCCCCCGGGGGTAGCCGGAGTTCAACCCGTGGATGGGCGAGACCGGCCCGTCGCCGACCGTAGATTCCTTGAGCCGGCCCCAGCCGGCAGTGGCCCGATCCCCCCGGGGCCCGCCAGGCGGCCGTGCCCGTTCGGGGGCGGGCACGGCCCCGCCGCCGAGCACGGCGATTCCCCCTGGGTCGCCTCTCGTCCGCCCTGGGCGAACTCCGCGCCCTTTGCCGCGCCGGAGTGTCGACCGACCGCTGCGGGAATCCTTTCGCGCGCCGCGGAGAGCCGCGGGCTGAATGCCTGCGCGAAGGCTCGAAACCCCGTCCCGCGCACTACAGTCCGAGCTTTGCGCTCGAACATTACCCCCGACCGGCCGCGCCCGCGCCTCCCGCATTCACGACCGCAATGGTTGCGATTTTTGCATACGCACGGGCATTTGGCGCGTGCACATCACACTCGCTCAATCCACTCGGCGAATAGCCCCCACCAAACGGTCAACATCGATCGATAGTTAGCGGATTGTGGCGCAACTGAGCGGGGATCCGGGCTCACACGTGTCCATGCGTCGACGACCCCGCGATTCCCGTGAGAGGGTCCCAGAAAGATCATTATCGAGGTGTCGGTTAGCGAGCCGCGAGGACTGTATTCTCATCGCACTAAGTCAACTGGCAATGACCGACGGTGCGGTGGGGGGGGGGGGGGGGCCCCGGGCCCCCCCCCCCCACCCCCCCCCCACAAACAGAGAGATAAAAAACAAAAGACACCCCCGCCGAGTGAGGGGTTTTTGAG
>NZ_JBHYVM010000028.1:10972-13951 GCF_042750105.1 Streptomyces sp. NPDC059443
AATTTTTCTTGTCTTTGTCTAGTCGCCTCCACTCTTTTTATACATAAAACACAAAACAATCATGAGCTCATCGGGCGGTGGGGGGGGGCCGCGGCCCCCCCCCCCCCCCCCCACCTACAGGTCAGCAACCTCAGAAAGGCACCCGTGACCTGCATGAAGGGGCCCGGGGCTCGTTCCAGCGACTCCCCGTTAGCCTCCCCCGCCATTATCCCTGCGCAGAAGCGCCGGGAAACCCCTGCCGTCCGGAAAGCGCGGGCCGCGTTCTGGTCCGCTTTGGCGCCAGTGGTGATCCTCGTAGCCTGGTTCTACCTGGTCCGCTTCCACCACTGGCCGACCGACCTGACCCCCGCCGCCGTGGCCCTGGCCGCGGCCGCCGGCGCCTTGACGCTCGCCTGCTTCCGCAACCGCCGCGACAACCGGCGCAGGGCCGGGACCGGGGCCGGACCTCACCCGCACCCCCATCCCCCACGACGGCGCCGCCGCCGCAAGCGCCGACGCTGACGGCAGACCCCGACACTCCCGCGAGGGGGCGCCGGACTCCGGTCCGGCGCCCCCTCATACCACCGAAGGACCCGCCCCGCCCCGCGCGCTCGGCCACCCTTTCGAGTGATTGGCGCACTGTCAGCGGGTCCCTACCATGAGCCCCTACCCCCGATCCCCGACGGACGGCCTCCGACCAAGGCCGCATGGAGGGCTCATGGAGTCAGGGCAAGAAGACCTCACGGCATCCCATATCGACATGCACACGCCCAGCGCCACCCGGATCTACGACTACCTCCTGGGCGGCGTCGAGAACTACGCCAGCGACCGCGCGGCCGGCAACCACCTGATGCGCGTCGCCCCGGGCGCCGAACTCCTGGCCCGGAACAACCGGGCCTTCGTCGGCCGCGCGGTCCGCGTCCTCGTCAGGGAGTTCGGAATCCGCCAGTTCCTCGACCACGGATCCGGCCTTCCCACCCGGGACAACGTGCACGAGGTCGCGCAGCGCGCCCACCCGCGGTGCAAGGTCGCCTACATCGACAACGATCCCATGGTCGTCGCACACGCCCAGACCACCCTGCACGAGAACGCCGGCACCTCCGTCATCTCCCAGGACCTCCGCAACACCGACGAGATCCGGACGGCCACGGAGGACTTCCTCGACTGGGAGCAGCCCATCGCCTCGTTGTTCACCTCCGTCCTGCACTGCCTCCCCGACACGGACGACGTCACCAAGTCCCCCGCCGCCGTGGTCCGCAGGGCCGCCGGACAGCTGCCGCGCGGAAGCTTCCTGGTCATCTCCCAACTGGCGAGCGACGATCCCGACGTCCGCCGCGACGTCACCGAGCTCATGGGCGCCGCCACACGGGGCAGATGGGGACGCGTGCGGGAAACCCGCGAGGTCCGGGGGTACTTCGACGAACTCGACGTCTTGGAACCGGGTTTGGGCGACGTGGCCGACTGGAGGCCCCGCGCGTCACGCCGCATCCCGCGACGGCGGCCACAGGTCTGGGCCGAATGGGGCGGAGTGGGCCGCGTGTGCTCCCGCTAGGCCGACAAGATCCGAAAGAGACGGCCTAGTGCCGTGGCCGACACCAGGCCGGTACCAGGCCGGCGCTAGCTGAACTTCGCCCGCGCCTCCTCCAGCAGCTGGCGGGTCCTCTCCAACGAGGAGGCCGCCGTCCGGATCGTGGTGAGGCTGTGCCGGTAGTCGTCGATCGCCCCGCGCCTGGTCACGTAGTTCGCACCGTTGATGTGCTCGACGTAGACCAGCTCAGGGGTCCCGGCGTCCTGGAACTCCAGGTGCGTGATCGGGTAGACCGGAGCCACTCCGTATCCCTGGTCCATTTCGATGACGCGGATGTTCACCTTGGCGGTCCGCCACGCCTCCAGCAGGTGTGACAGCTGCTCGCGCATCACCTCGGCGTCGCCCACCCGGCGGCGCAGCACTCCCTCGTCGAGCAGGGCCGTCACCCGGGCACCCGGACGGGACAGCACGCGCTGCCGCTGTATCCGCAGTTCGGCCACTCGGTCGATCTCCACCGGGGAGGCGCCCGGCATGACGGCGCGCACCATGTGCCGGGCGTACCGCTTGGTCTGGAGGAGCCCGGGGACCACCAGGTTCTCGTAGATGGTGATCCGCTTCGCGTCGCCCTCCAGCTGGATCAGGCGGC
The DNA here is from genome assembly GCF_042750105.1 of Streptomyces sp. NPDC059443. Classification (NCBI taxonomy): domain Bacteria; kingdom Bacillati; phylum Actinomycetota; class Actinomycetes; order Kitasatosporales; family Streptomycetaceae; genus Streptomyces; species Streptomyces sp. NPDC059443. Next base: position 13,126 of record NZ_JBHYVM010000028.1, read on the forward strand.
GGAGGAATCCGGGGGTGACATCGCTGAAGGCCTCGTACCACTCGCAGTCCTGCGCGTACTCCAAGAGGCGTCCGAGCATGCGCAGTTCCTGGGTGTCCACGCCGTAGTGCCGCGCCAGATCCATGACGTCGCGCTCCTTGGGAGGGCTCTCCCCGCGCTCCAGCCGGCTTATCTTCGACACCGACCCCCGGATGACCGGCGCCACGTCCCTCAGCGTGAGCCCTCGCGCCTCGCGCCACCCCCGGAGCTCTCGCCCCAGCAAGAGGCCGGCCGCCGCCCGACCGAGCTCCCGCTCCACCGGCGAGGTGGGAGCGACACGACCGGGCAGCTGCTCAGGGAGGGAAGGCATACAAACTCCGATATGACCGGGGAGGTTGACAGCACCAAGAATGGCGCCTGAATGCCCCACCGTCCAAGCCTTGGCCTAAGCTTGGGCCGTCATCCGGTCAGCCGGTCAGCCGGTCATCCGGTCGAACTCGGAACGCTTGACACCGTCCACGAACGCTTCGATCTCGGCAGCGGTGAACACCAGCGCGGGTCCGTCCGGGAATCGAGAGTTGCGCATCGCGACATTGCCGCCGCCCAGGGCGGCGACTTCGACGCAGTTGCCGTTTCCCACACTGGCACTGCTCTTCACCCAGATCGCACCGGGGATCTCGCTGGCGACCATTCCATTGTCTAACCGCATGATGTCGGCCTCTCTTCTCAGCACGCACATGGTCGTGGGGGGGGGGGGGGGGGGGTGGGGGGGGGGGGATTGGTTGTTGTTATCAAAGGACGAGGGAGGGGGCGTGTGGGACAACACGGGAGGGGGAGGAACTAGAAG
>NZ_JBHYVM010000028.1:13961-14957 GCF_042750105.1 Streptomyces sp. NPDC059443
GTGTCACTTGTCCCAACAAATACCCTGTAAAAACACCCTGTTCTCCACAAACACCACCCACCCAAACTGTCTTCCCAAACCCAGCTCTTTCTCCCCCCGACGAGGACTTGTGAGAATGCTAGCCATCGAGGGCGGGAGCGGGAGTCCCCCGAAAGAGGGCTCGAATTCCAGACTTCTCGGATTATCGGATGTATGGCGCATGTCCATCGCTTTCCTCAAAACGACGACGATATATTGGGCATATCGGGCTAATTGCCGGTGCGCCAGCCGGACGGTTCACCCCTGCGTCGTCATAGTCGTCCCTGGCAACCGCCCGGTTGCCGTCCCGTGCCGCGCTCCGCGGCCGGGGGTACGTCTTCTCGGAGGAGCCGGCTCATGTTGAAGCCCACCAGGACCATCCTCGCTCTCGCCGCCGGAAGCCTGGTTCTCGGCCTGGTAGGGGCGGGTACCGCCGTCGCGGACGACGACCCGATGCCCGACAACCCGGGCCAGGAGAACGTCGTGGACGACGACCAGGGCTCCGACGGCCTCACCGACCCCGACGCGTACCCGAAGCCCGCCCCGAAGAAGTACGCCCGGGGCGTCGTCACCTCGCGCGGCCCGCTGACCCTGCGCAGCAGGCCGACCACCCACTCGTACAAGGTGGGCAAGGTGCACCCGCACCAGAAGCTCTCCATCGAGTGCAAGAAGCGCGGCGAGCGCGTCGACGGCAACAACCTCTGGTACCTGCTGGACGACAAGGACAAGAAGGACGGCACGGACGGCATGAACGGCGGCGGCATGATGTCGATGCCGATGCCCAAGGCCGCCAAGGAGCACAAGGAGCGCTGGGTCTCGGCGCGCTACGTCAAGAACATCACCGAGGTGAAGTACTGCCGCTCGTAGCGGCACCGGCTCCGGGCGCCCGAGCCCCCTGGGCCACGGGAGGTAGAGTATAAACAACAGTCACTGCCAAAGAAAAGAGATGTGTTTATATCGGTGTGGGACGGATAATTA
>NZ_JBHYVM010000028.1:14967-67420 GCF_042750105.1 Streptomyces sp. NPDC059443
CTCCCCGCGCCACCACACACCCCCCCCCCCGGGGGGCGCCCGCGCCGCCCCCCCCCCCCCCCCCCCCCGCGCCCCCCCCCCCCCCGGGGCCCCCCCCCCCCCGGGCCCCGGCTAGAAGTCGCCGTAGTTGACCTGCCAGGTCGGCAGCCCCATCCGGCGCCAGATCGCCACCACCCGGTCGCGGTCGTCCAGGGAGACCCTGACCGCGTACCGGCCGCGTACGTGGGCGTTGAACAGTTCCGCCTTCACGATGTCGTCGCGGCGCGTGTCTCCCGCCGGGCGCATCCACAGCTCGTCGTACGGGACTTCGTGCTCCCGGAGCCAGGCCTCGGTCGGCTCCCGGTGCTCCTCGCCGCGCCCGGACAGCAGCACGATGACATCGCCGTCGGCGCGCCGGAAGGAGTCGAGGGCGTCGCGCACCGACGCGTTCAGCGTGTCGACGCCGCAGCGCGAGAAATCGTACGGATTGCGGTCGCCGGTCAGCGCGAGCGTGCCGTCGATGTCGCACATCACCGCCGAGGGCAGTGCCGGGTCGGCCACGTACGGGGACACGTCCGGCTGGTCGTTCAGCCACTCCGCGGTGAGCCGCCAGCCGCCCCTGCGCGCCTTCGCGTGCTTGTCGGCGAGTATCCGGATGATCTCCTCGCCCACCTGGCGCTCCCGCGCGGCGTCGCGGCGCAGGCACTCCTCCACGGGCACGTCGGTGAAGTCGTGCACGACGAAGGTGGCCCGCCCCGCCACGGCCGCCTTCAGCCGCTTGGGGATGTACGAGGTCAGGTGGGTGTTGTCGACGACCACGTCGAAGCCACCCTCGACGGCCGCGCCGACGGCCGCGTCCTGGATGTCCAGCACGGTCTGCTCGTGCTTGTACGAGCGCTCGCGCCCCGGGTCCGGCACGTCGAGCATGCTCCGCAGGTCGTCGAGGTTGACGCGGCGCATCCGGCCGCCGGACCGCGCCTGGAGAGCGCGCGCGGCGGTGGTCTTGCCGGAGGCCGGCAGCCCGGTCATGACGTGGACCACGGGCAGCGCGGGGATCGGGGCGTCGGTTTCGGACACGGTTACGGCCTCGGTCGCGTTCTCGGTGTCGGTCTCGGTCTCGGGTACTGCGGACACGGGGGTCAGCTCTCCTCGTCGTTCGTGAAGGGGTCGGACGTCTCTGGCCGGACCTGCCGCCAGGTGACGAGCTCGGTGGTCCTGCCGTCCAGGCGCTGGAACAGCGCGCCGCGGATCCCGCTGTCGCGGATCGCCTTGGCGGCGCGCGCGAACGCGCCCCGGTCGTCGGCGAGATGGGCGAGCGACGCGTACGCCTCGTCGATGGCGCGCTCGCGCGCCCGCGCCTCGTCCTCCAGGCGTTCGATCACCGAGCGCACCCAGTGGTCGAATTCGTCCGGCACCTGCTCCAGCAGGGCGTCGAGCGGCTTGCCGCCCGACGCCTCGATGTCGGCGACGGTGCAGTTCAGCCCCTGGGCCACCTGCTTGACGGGCAGTCCGGCGAACCGCTGGATGCCGTGGCTCCGCCAGATGTCCCGTTCGGTCACACCGGTGAGCACCTTGTGGAGCCGTACGTACTCGGCGATCTTGGCCTTGGCGCGGACGCCCGAGGCGAAGCGCAGCACGAAGCCCTCGGCGTCGGTGCCGGTCGCGTTCCCGCCGCCCGGCAGGGTGTTGGAGGCGGTCAGCGCGAGCAGCTCGTCGAGCGGCATGGCCGGCCACACGGTGACGACGGAACCGATCCCCTCCCAGTGCGCGGCGGCCTCGGCGAGCGGCACCTCGGCGCCGGCCGCTCCGTAGGCGGCGAGCAGGACCAGGTCGCGGCGGTCGCCGTAGTCCACGACGATCCGGTTCTGCGGGTACAGGATCTCCGCGAGGTACGTGGTCCCGGGGACCAGGCCGGAGGTGTCCCGACGGTCGAGGCGGCGCTGTGCCCAGACGGCCTGGGTGCTGGTGAAGGAACCCCTGGACGCGACCCGCCACTGCCCCGCGTAGTGGAAGACCACGCCGAGACTGCCGTCGACCTTGTCGTACACCTCGAACGGCTCGTCCGGCAGGGCGGGCGCGTACGGCTGCCCGGCCTCGTGCTCGCCCACGTTGAAGAACTTGGGCAGCGGCAGCGCGACGACCGCGCCGGTGACGTCGTCGGCGACGAGACCGCGGCAGCGCGTGGTGACCTGGTTCCAGACCCGCTCGTACTGGGCGGTCCGGGTGTAGGTGTAGAGGGACAGAGGCAGCTCGGGGTGCGATTTGCGCAGCACGTATCCGGCGTCGATGGCCTCGGTCAGCGCCTGCGCGGGCATCAGGTCGTGCAGAGTCAGGCGGTCCTGGCTCATGGGTTCCTCCCGGTTCGAGATGCCTCATTCTCAGGGGCGGGAGGGGTCGACCGACACCGAATTAGCGCTGGTCCGGGGTCCGGGGTCCGCGGTCCAGGGCCGGTCGTCCCTAGCCGCCGAACCGGTTGATGTCCTGGGGCCGTAGCACGCGCCGCGTGCCCGCGTCCCCAGGTCCGGCCGCCGCCACGGCGATCATGGCGCGGCCCAGCGCCCGGGTGGTGGTGACCAGGTTGGGCGCGAAGCGGCGCAGTACCGGGAAGAGGGGCGCGGTGACGGCGTACGCGGCGCGGTAGACCGGGGTCTTGGAGGGCATGCCGCGGTCGGGCTGCACGATTCCCGGCCGGAACATGTAGGCCTCGAAGGGAAGCTTCAACAGGTCGTTCTCGGTCTTCCCCTTGACCCGGGCCCACATGGAGCGGCCGCTCTCCGTGCTGTCGGTGCCCTCGCCGGAGACGTAGGCGAAGGTCAGCCGGGGGTTGGCGGCGGCGAGGGGGCGGGCGGCCGCGAGCGTCAGGTCGTGGGTGATCCGCCGGTACTCGTCCTCCTCCATGCGGAAGGAGGAGACGCCGAGGCAGAAGAAGCACGCGTCGTACGAGGCCAGGTCCAGGCCGGACGCGGTGAGGTCGGTCGGATCGGCCTGGACCAGCTCGCGCAGCTTGGGGTGGGTGACGGCGAGGGGGGTGCGGCCGACGGCGAGGACGCTTTCGACGGAGTCGTCGCGCAGGCATTCGCGCAGTACGCCGCGACCGATCATTCCGGTCGCGCCGAAGAGGATGACGTTCACGGCCCCACCCTATGCGCGGGCACCCCCGGTCAGTGGGAGACGCAGAGCTCGTTGCCCTCGGGGTCGGCGAGGGTGGTCCAGGCGAAGGGGCCCTGGCGGCCGTCGTGCAGGTGCTTGGCCCCCTTGGCGATGAGCCGTTCGACCACGGCTCCCGGTTCGTCCTCGCCCGTGCGGACGTCGAGGTGGACCCGGTTCTTGACGGTCTTGGGCTCCTCGATCAGCTGGAAGAGGACGCGGGGCGCCCGTTCGAGGCCCTCGGGGTGGCGGATCCCCTGGCCCGCCTTCCAGACGAGGACGCCCCGGTGGGTGGTGGTGTCTTCCTCGCTCGCGTGCCCGGCGGCGATCAGACCCCGGATGAACTCCTCGTCACTGGGCTCGACTTCCCAGCCCAGCGCCTCGGCCCACCAGTCGGCGAGGGCGTGCGGAGCAGCGGAATCCACGGTCACCTGAAACGTGTAGGCCATGCCGGGACCCTACTGATCACCACTGACAGTCCGCCACCGCGACAGGCGATCAGCCCTCTCCCTCCTCTCCCGCCGCCTGGCGCTTCTTGGGACTCCACGCCGGCGAAGTTCAGCAGGATCCCGGCGAGGAACGACAGGCTGGACAGGCCGGTCAGGTACGGGGCGATGAGGACGACTCCGGGGACGACGGTGCCGGCGAGATCGAGCCGACCCGCGCGACCTCGAAGTCCCAGACCAGGTCCGGCTGGATGAAGGGGGCGACGAAGCCGCCGCTGGCGGCGTCCACGTGGATGGGGACGTCCAGCCCGGTGTCGCGCTGGATGGCGTCGAGTTCGGCGGCCCTGCGGGCCTTGCGCCAGCGGGTCTTGAGGGCGAGTCCGCCGAGCATGCAGGCCTCGCTGGAGCCGGTGGTGGAGCAGCCGGGCGCGGTTTCCGCGTCGGGTGCGTGCCACGGGTCGGCGAGCATCGTCACGCACCGCTCCTCGATGGCGGCGGTCTGCGGGTGCTCGGCGTTGCCGTCGAGTTCGAGTTCGTCGTGGATGAGGGTGTAGACGGCGTCCGGGTCCGACGGTTCGTCGGGAATCCGGTTCTCGGGCAGGGCCCGCCGGGCGAATTCGCCCGCGTAGACGTCCTGGAATCGCGTCGTGCCCGCCGGGGCACCGTCGTCGGAGTCTGACATGGAAGTTCCTTATCTGGGCACTCGATTCGGTGACTGGGCCCGATGGGCCGCTGCGGGTCGCTCCTTCGATCGTGCGTCCGGGATCGCTACCATTTCCGGGGAACAAAGCCCCTTTTGCCCCATCCTCTTTCGGGATGTGCGGGACCCTTTCCCTTCCGACCGAAGTCCCGTTTCCGTCCGCCACGGGCCGGCCGCGCCATGATCCAGAGGGACCCCATGACCTCCACCCCACGGCGACGCGGGATCCTGCGGCCGCTGGCCGCGCTGCTGTTCCCGCCGGATCCGGGCGGCGCGCCGTCGCCGCACGGGGTGCTGCCGCCGCTGCTGATCGTCCTGACCTTCGTCAGCGGTGTGGTCGACGCGGTGAGCTACCTGGGGCTCGGCCATGTCTTCGTGGCCAACATGACCGGCAACGTGGTCTTCCTCGGCTTCGCGATGGCCGGGGACCGGTCCCTGTCCGCTCCGGACTCCCTGCTGGCCCTGGGCGCCTTCCTGGCCGGGGCCGCGGCCGTCGGCCGGCTGCGGCGGGGTACGGGGGCCGCCCGGATGTTCGTCCCGCTGGTCGCGGTGCAGACCGTCCTGGTGGGCGGGGCCCTGGCGCTGACCGCGGCCGGCGGCGGGCCGCCGGGGGTCATCGCCCTGCTCGCGCTCGGCATGGGCCTGCAGAACGCCGTGGTGCACCGGCTCGCCGTCCCCGATCTGACCACCACCGTCGTCACCAGGGCCCTGACCGGGCTCGCGGCCGATCCGTGGGGGCCCGCGCCGCTGCGTCGCCTCGTCACGGTGGTGGCCCTGCTGCTCGGCGCCCTCGCCGGGGGTCTGCTGACGCTGCGTCACGGACCGATGTGGGCCTTGGCTTTGGCCGTGGCCCTGCTGGTCTGCGTGGTCCTCGCACCACGGCTGGACGGCCACGGGTGGCGGCCCTGACGGAGGGCCTGTCGTCACATTGCCGTCGTCGCCCGGACGGTCAGGAGTCGGCGCGAGCCGCGACGAAGGCCGCGAAGGTCAGCACCCACGCTCCGACCGCGACCCAGAGCAGCACCGTACCGAGGGGGCGCAGCCACTCCACGCCGGTCGGGCCGGCCGCGGAGAGGCAGGCGGTCGCGGTCATGCCGAGCGGGAAGACGCTCGACCAGCGCCGGACGTCGTAGCGCGGGCGCGGCCGGAGCACCTCGGCGGCGAGGAGCACGGCGTACCAGGCGAGGGAGAGGCCGAGGGCCACCAGGGTCGCGGTGCGCAGCCCCGTGTGCACCCGGCCCGTCCACAAGGGTGACGCGGCGAGCCCGGCCCCGGCGAGGGCGGTGATGGAGAGGGCCCCGCCGGCCACCCAGTGGTCGCCCGCGCCCGACACCACCTCGCGGAAGTCGAAGCGTACGAGCGCCTCCGCGTAGAGCAGCAGCCCCAGGCAGAAGGCGGCCAGCGCCGCCCGGCCGAGCCAGTCCCGGCCGGTGGCGCCGGCCAGGGTGCCCGCGAGGACGGCGAGCCCTTGGGTGGCCACGCAGACGAGGAACGCCGCCCCGGGCATCCGCCGCCCCCAGTGCCGCAGTACGGCGAGCAGCAGCCCCGGCCAGAGCGCCGCCGCCAGCGCCAGCATCGCGACGGCCACGGGCTGCCATCCGAGGACGGAGAGCCGGGCCCCGAGTACGGTCGTGGCGGCGACGGCGGTGAGGGCCGCGGGGGTGTCGGCCTCGGCGCGGAAACGCCGCCGGTCCCCCAGCAGCCGGGCGGTGAAGTCGGCCGCGAGTACGAGCCACAGCGCCGCGGAGACGGCCAGCGCGGCGAGCGACAGCACGCCCTGGCCGATGAGGCGCAGACCGGCCGAAATGATCCCGGCGGCCATGACGGCGGCCCCGGCGGCCGGTGACAGCTCGGCCCACCAGCGGCCGCCCACGGAAACTCGCACCTTCCCAGCGGACACCGCCCGGCCGCGCTCCGCCCGTCAGGCGCGCCATCGGGACCCCGGCGATGACCCTTCCGGGCCCCGGTCCGAGCCTCCGGGCGGCACCACGGCGCTCCGGTACTCCAGCGCTCCGGCACTTCGATATTCCGATAGGCAGATCGCATTCCCCGCCTCGCGGAACACGGATCTGCGGGCCGCGGGACCCGGTCCGCGCGCGCGGCCCCGATTGGGCCCCGACACCCCCAGTTCCGGGTGGGATTGTCACGATTTACCGGTACTGTCGATGTGTGGTCGGTCACATCTGCCCCATGTGGTTGCGGCTGTCCACTCGCGGCGCACGCCGGTTCTCGGGCCCCTCCGGGCCCTCTCTTTTTGCACATTGGAGAAGGACATGCAGGCCGTGGCAACGGAGCCCGCACGACAAGCTCCCGCTCAACCCGCGAGCTTCATCCAGGAAGTCCTGCGGGGCGTCGCCCAGGTCGATTTCATGCCGAACGCGGTCACGGGCATCTTCTTCCTCGCCGCCCTCGCCGCCGCCGGCTGGCAGTACGCCCTCTACGGACTCCTCGGCGCCGTCGTCGGCACCGGCACCGCCTACGCCTTCGGCATCGACCGCGAGGTCGTCTCGGCCGGACTGCGCGGCTTCAACGGCACCCTCGTCTCGCTGAGCCTCGCCGTATTCCTCGGGTGGGACCACCTGTCCACCCTGCTGCTCGCGATCGGCGGCAGCGTCACCGTCGTGGTCGTCACCTCGGCGCTCGCCACGCTCCTCGGCACCTGGAACATCCCCACGTTCACCGCGCCGTTCTGCATCATCGCGAGCGTGATGACCATCGCGGCGCCCAGCTTCTCCCGGGTCTGGCACACGGGCCCCGGCCTGGCGGCGCTGCCCAAGTCCGCCGGCGGGGCCAGCAAGCTGGGCTGGGACCAGCTCTGGCACGCCTTCTTCGCCAACGTCGGCCAGATCTTCTTCATGCCGCAGTGGTACGTGGGCCTGATCTTCCTGGCCGGCATCTTCGTGGCCGGCCGGCTCGCCGGGGTCATGGCCTGCGTCGGCAGCGCCACGGCCATCTTCGTTGCCTGGGCGATGGGTTCGCCCGCCGAAGGCGTGTCCGAAGGCCTGATGGGCTACAGCAGCGTGCTCGTCGCGATGGCCCTGTGCGGGGTCTTCGTCGTCCGCTCGAACTGGAGCGTCGCCTACGCCGTCCTCGGCGCCGCGGCGGCGACCGGGCTGACCGCGGCGATGACCGCGTTCTTCGCCCCGTTCGGCGGCCACACCTTCACCTGGCCGTTCGTCCTGACCACGTTCGTCTTCGTCTCGGCCGTCCCGCAGATCCCCCGACTGCGACGGACCTGAGAAGCCCGGAACTCCCGGAACACCCTGCCTCTGCCTCACCCTCGCCCCGCCCTGCCCCGACCCCAAGTCGCGTGCGTCCTAACCAGCTTGAGAGCCGAAAGTGAGTGACCGATGAATCTCGCCCCTCGTGAGATGGACAAGCTCTGGATCTACGTCGTGGCCGACCTGGCCCGCAAGCGGCGCGACCGGGGCGTCAAGCTCAACTACAGCGAGGCCTGCGCCCTGATCAGCGAGGGCATCCTCGAAGGCGCCCGCGACGGCAAGACCGTCGCCGAATGCATGGAGCTCGGCAAGCAGATCGTCTCCGGCGCCGATGTCATGCCCGGCGTACGGGAGATGCTGCCGCTGCTCCAGGTCGAGGCCGCCTTCGTCGACGGAACCAAGCTCGTCTCCTGCCACGACCCCGTGGGCGCCTGAGCCATGGCCGCCGCAGTCGCACCCGAACGGCCGGGCAGGGCACCGGAATCGGCGTCCACGGTCATCCTGGCCGGCGGACACGAGGGCGGAGCCGCGGCCGGGGCGCTGAGCGCGGGCCGGCCGCTGGCCGAAGCCGTGCGCCGGGCGCTCGCCGCCTCGCCCGCGCCGGTCTGCGTGGTGCCGATGACGCTGGGGCGCGACCCCGCGCTGATCGCCGACTGCGCCCGCGCGCTGCGCTGGCTGGGCCGCGACGAGGGCCTCGGGCGGCTCGCGCTGACACCGCCGTTCGCCACGGTGGACCACCTGACCGCGTGGCTCCGTACCGCCGCCCTCAAGGCGGTGCGCGAGGCGCCCGACACCTCGGCCGTCCTGGTCACCGCGCCCGCCGCCGGACCCTTCGAAGACGCCGACCTCTTCCGGGTGGCCCGGCTCGTGCGCCAGTACGGGCACCACCGCTGGGTCGAGGTCGCCTTCGACGGCGGCGACCCGGACCTCGCGGAGGGCGTGGAGCGGTGCCGCCGGCTCGGGGCCGTCCAAGTCGCCCTGATCCGTGCCGCGTTCGACGCTCCCGCCGAGCTGCCGGCCGGGGTCCTGGACACCGGTCCCCTGCTGTCGGAAGCGGCGATCGCCGAGGTCGTACGGGCCCGCGTGCAGGAGGCCCTGCACCGGCTGGCGCACGGGCAGGACGGCACCGCCGAGGGGCTGGACGCGGAGCACGGCCACGGGTACGCGCACGCGCACGGCCCCGGCGGCGACCACGGCCACACGCACGGCGAAGGCCACGGCGCGGGCCACGGGCACGGGCACGGGCACGACAAGGGTCACTCGCACGGCCATTCCCCCCACTGATCCGAAGGAAGGGAAGTACCACCATGTCCGGTGGCGCCACATACCTCTACGGCGAAGGCTCCGTAGAGATCAACGCCGGCCGCCGCAAGGCCAGGGTCACCGTGTCCAACACGGGCGACCGCGCGGTCCAGGTCGGCTCGCACTACCACTTCTTCGAGGCCAACCGGGCCCTCGACTTCGACCGCAACGCCGCCTACGGCATGCACCTCAACCTCCCCGCCGGCACCGCCGTGCGCTTCGAGCCGGGCGACACCCGCGAGGTCGAGCTCACCGAGTACAGCGGACACGGCCGGCTGATCGGGTTCAGCTCCCTCGTCGACGGCGGCCTCGGCTCCGCCGACACCCGCGTCCGCGCCCTGCGCCGGGCGGTCGAACTCGGCTTCAAGGGAGCCCGGATCGAGGAGGTCCACACCGAGACGGCCCCCCGCGCCGCCGGCGCCGGCGACTCCGGCGAGGGCCAGGGCCGGGCGGCCAAGGGTGAGGACGGCAAGAAGAAGAGCAAGACCCACAAGAAGGGCGAGAACTGATGGCCGTCCTGAGCCGCAAGCAGTACACCGACCTGTTCGGGCCGACCGTCGGCGACCGCTTCCACCTGGCGGACACCAATCTGGTCGTCGAGGTCGAGAAGGACCACAACGAGGGCCACTACGGCGACGAGGCCGTCTACGGCGGCGGCAAGGGCATCCGCGACGGCATGGCCCAGGACCCGCAGGCCACCAACGCACAGGGCGCCCTCGACCTGGTCATCACCAACGTGGTCGTCATGGACGCCATCCTGGGCGTGGTCAAGGGAGACCTCGGCATCAAGGACGGGTTCATCGCGGGCCTGGGCAAGGCCGGGAACCCGCACACCCAGTCCGGGGTCCACCCCAAGCTGGTCATCGGCCCCGGCACCGAGGTGATCTCGGGAGAGCACCTGATCGCCACGGCCGGGGGCATCGACACCCACATCCACTTCATCGCCCCGCAGCAGGCCGAGCACGGCCTGTCCAACGGCATCACCACGCTCATCGGCGGCGGCACCGGCCCCTCCGACGGCACCAACGGCACGACCTGCACCCCGGGTCCGTGGAACATCGGCCGCATGTACCAGGCGGTCGAGGACATGCCGGTCAACGTCGGTCTGCTGGGCAAGGGCAACGGCTCGCTGCCGGACGCCCTCATCGAGCAGATCGAGGCCGGCGTCTGCGGTCTGAAGGTGCACGAGGACTGGGGCACGACCCCGGCCGCGCTGAGCAAGGCCCTGGACGTCGCCGACGACTACGACGTCCAGGTCGCGGTGCACACCGACACCCTGAACGAGTCCGGCTTCTTCGAGGACACCCGCTCGGCCATCGACGGGCGCACCATCCACACCTTCCACACCGAGGGCGCGGGCGGCGGCCACGCCCCCGACATCATGCGGGTGGCCGGAGAGCCCAACGTCCTGCCGTCCTCCACCAATCCGACGCTGCCGTACACCGTGAACTCGGTGGACGAGCTCCTGGACATGGTGATGGTCTGTCACCACCTGTCGCACGACATCCCGGAGGACGTCTCCTTCGCGGACTCCCGGGTGCGCGTCGAGACGATCGCCGCCGAGACGGTGCTGCACGACGAGGGCGTCATCTCGATCTTCTCCTCCGACTCGCAGGCCATGGGCCGCATCGGGGAGTCCTGGACCCGCGCCTTCCAGACCGCGCACCACTGCAAGGACCAGCGCGGCAAGCTCGACGGGGACACCGAGCGCAACGACAACTTCCGGGTGCTGCGCTACCTGGCCAAGATGACGATCAACCCGGCGATCGCCTCGGGCACGGCCGACCACATCGGCTCCCTGGAGGCGGGCAAGCTCGCCGACGTCGTGCTGTGGCCGATCAACTCCTTCGCCGCCAAGCCGAAGATGGTCATCAAGGGCGGCCTGATCAACTGGGCGCTGATGGGCGACCCGAACGCCTCGCTGCCGACCCCGCAGCCCGTGTACTACCGGCCGATGTTCGGCGCGTACGGCAGGGCCCGGCAGGCCACCCGCGTCTCCTTCATGTCCCAGGCCGCGATCGACCTGGGCGTACCGCAGAAGCTGGGCCTGGAGAGCAGGGTCCTGCCGGTCAGGCACTGCCGGACGGTCGGCAAGCAGCACATGGTCCGCAACGACGCGCTGCCCGTGATCACGGTGGACCCCGAGACGTACAAGGTCAGCCTGGACGGGGTGCCGGCCACCATCGAGCCGGCCCGCGAACTGCCGCTGAACCACCTGTTCTACCTGGCATGAGCAGCACCGCGGACTCCTCGGGCACCACGCCGGTACGGGCCCTGCTGGTCAGCCTCCAGCTGACCGACTCGGCCTTCCCCAGCGGCTTCTACACCCTCTCGCACGGCCTGGAGGGCTACGCCCAGGCCAAGGCCGTGACCCCCGAGGGCGTGCCGGAGCTGCTGGCCGACCTGCTGCGCCACTCGGTGGGCCCCTCCGACGCCACGGCGCTGGCGCTGGCCCACCGGGCCGCGCTGGCCGGTGACTGGGAGGCCCTCGCCGAGACGGACCAGCGGCTGAACGCGACCAAGCTGAACGAGGGGCTGCGCCGCGCCGCCACCCGTACCGGCCGCCAGCTGCTGGACCTGGCGCGCGAGTGCATCGGCGGCGAGCCGCTGGAGCGGTACGCATCGCTCGTCGCCGCCAAGCGGGCCCCCGGCTCGCAGGCCGTGGCCGCCGGGGTCGCCTACGCGGCCGCCGGCGTACCGGCCCAACAGGCGGTGGTGAGCGACCTGTTCGCGTACGCGGCCAGTTTCACCGGGGCCGCGCTGCGGCTGCGGCTCACGGACCACCGCAAGGCCCAGGTGATCCTGCGGGGCATCGCGCCCGTCATCGAGGAGGTGGCGGGCGCCGCCCTGCGGCGCGAACTCGCTGATCTCGGCGGGTGCGTTCCGATGGCCGATGTGATGTCGGGCCGTCACGAGCGGGCCGAGGCAAGGCTGTTCGCCACTTGATCCGCCGCTCCATCCGCTCCGTTCCGGCAGACCGTCTTTTACCCAAGGTGTGTGATTTCTGATGAACGTGGACAACGTCCTGCGCGTCGGCGTCGGCGGCCCCGTCGGCTCCGGGAAGACGGCGCTGATCGAGGCCCTGGTGCCGGTGCTCATCGAGCGCGGCCACCGGCCCGCCGTGATCACGAACGACATCTACACGCAGGAGGACGCCCACCACGTCCGGCGCACCCTCGCCGGGGTGCTCGACCCCGAGCGGGTCGTGGGCGTGGAGACGGGCGCCTGCCCGCACACCGCCGTGCGCGACGACCCGACGATGAACCTCGCCGCCGGGGCCGAGATGCTGGAGCGCTTTCCCGACGTCGACACCCTGCTCTACGAGTCCGGCGGCGACAACCTCACCCTGACCTTCAGCCCGGTCCTCGTCGACATGTTCCTCTTCGTCCTGGACACCGCCGAGGGCGAGAAGATGCCCCGCAAGCGCGGGCCGGGCATCACCGAGTCCGACATGCTGGTGATCAACAAGATCGACATCGCCCAGTACGTGCGCGCCGACCTCGGCGTGATGGAGCGCGACGCGCACCACGTGCGCGACGGGCGCCCCGTCGTCCTGACCAACTGCCTCACCGGCCAGGGCCTGGAGGAGATCGCGAACTTCATCGAGACCTTCCGCCGGGTACCGGCGTGAGCGTCGTGGAGGCCCCGCCCGGCTCGCTCGTCCCGCCCGCGCGGCTGGACCCGACGCACTACGAGCCTCCGCGCGTCCCCCTGGAGGTGCTCCGGCACGCTTCGGTGCCGGACACCCTGGGCGTCGGACGGCCGGGCAAGGTCGGCCTGCTGGAGCTCGGCTTCGAGCGGGCCGGCGGGCGGACCGAGCTGGTGCGGCACTACCAGAAGTCCCCGCTGCAGATCATGCGGCCGCTCTACTTCGACCCGCACCGCCCCGACCTGCCGATCACCTTCCTGATGTCCACCGGCGGCGGGGTCATCCAGGCCGACCGGCTCCGTACCGACCTGGTCTTCGGCCCCGGGACCTCGGGGCACGTCACCACCCAGGCGGCCACCAAGGTCTACCGGATGGAGCACGACTACGCCGCCGCGCAGACGTTCCTGACGGCCGGGCCGGACGCGTACGTCGAGTACCTGCCGGACCCGGTCATCCCCTACGTCGACTCGCGCTTCTACCAGCGCACGATCGTCACCGCCCATCCCACGGCCACCGTGCTGGCGAGCGAGACGGTGCTGTCCGGCCGGCTCGCGCGCGGCGAGCGCAACGCCTACGAGGTCTTCGCCTCGGACTTCGAACTGCGGCGGCCGGGCGGAGAGTTGGTCGCGGTGGACACCGTACGCCTGGAGCCCGGCGGGTCCGGGGTGGACGGCCCCGCCGTGCTGGCCGGGCACTCCGTGATGGCCTGCTTCTTCGCCGTCAGCCCGCTCGCCCCCGCCCGGGAGCTCGCCGACCTGCTGCACGCGACGCTGGCGGACCACGGACTCCCTTACGGGGTCAGCGTGTTGCCGCAGGAGTGCGGGGCCTGGGTGCGGCTGCTCGGCGAGCACACCGAGGCGGTGACCCGGGCCCTCACCGCCGTCTGGGACGCGCTGCGGCGGCGGCTGATCGGCGTACCGGCTCCGGCCATACGCAAGACCTGACCCCGCCGCGAGATCCGAACCCCGCCCCGCTCCCCGCGCGTTCACGACCAGAGAGAGCTCCGCCCATGCCCAGTGGCTACGACACGGGTAATACCGCCTGGATGATGGCGAGCACCGCGATGGTGCTGCTGATGACTCCCGGCCTCGCCTTCTTCTACGGGGGCATGGTCAAGACCAAGCACGTGCTGGTGATGCTCAAGATGAGCTTCGCCTGCCTGTCGCTGGTGACGATCCTGTGGCTCGCGGTCGGTTACACCCTCGCGTTCGGCAAGGACGCCGGGGGCGGCCTCATCGGCGGTCTCGACCACGCCTTCTTCCAGGGCATCGGGATGGACTCGCTGCACGGCTCCATCCCGACCGTGATCTTCGCCTGCTTCCAGATGTCGTTCGCGATCATCACGGTGGCGCTGATCAGCGGCTCGATCGCGGGCCGGGCCACCATGAGGGGCTGGCTGGTCTTCGTCATCGCCTGGACGATGTTGGTCTACGTGCCCACCGCGCACTGGGTGTTCGCCCCCGACGGCTGGATCCAGCGGTCCTTGGGCGCGCTCGACTACGCCGGCGGTCTGCCCGTCGAGCTCAGCTCGGGAGCCTCGGGGCTCGCGGTCGCCATCGTGCTGCGCAAGCGCCGGGACTTCGAGCGCGAGCCGATCCGCCCGCACAACCTGCCGCTGGTCGTCATCGGCCTGGCGCTGCTGTGGTTCGGCTGGTTCGGCTTCAACGCGGGCTCCGCGCTCCAGGTCGCGGGCAGCGCCCCGACCACCTTCTTCAACACCCAACTCGCGGCGGCGGGCGCGATGATCGGCTGGCCGATCATCGAGAAGTGGCGCCTGGGGCACGTGGAGATGCTGGGCGTGGCATCGGCGGCGGTCGCGGGCATGGTGGCGATCACCCCGGCCTGTGGCGAGGTCTCCCCGCTGGGCGCGCTGATCATCGGTTTCACCGCCGGTGTGGTCTGCTGCTTCGCCATCAACCTGAAGTACAAGATGGGCGTCGACGACACCCTGGACGTGGTCGGCGTACACGGCTGGGGCGGCATCGTCGGCGTCCTGTCCATCGGCTTCTTCGCGACGGCCGCGATGAGCGGCAAGAAGGGCCTCTTCTACGGGGGTGGGCTCGACCAGCTGTGGCGCCAGGCGGTCGGCATCCTGGCGGTCGGCACCTTCGCCTTCGCCATGACCTGGCTCATCGCGCAGGCGATCGACCGGGCCGTCGGCTTCCGCACCTCCGAGGAGTACGAGAACGTACCCGGCCGCGAGGAGGAGGTCGCCTACGACAACGAGACCCTGGAGCAGATCCGCGACCGGATGGACGAGTCCGGCGGCCCGTCCAAGGAGCACGCGACGGTGGGCGCCGACGAGCGTCAGGACGCCGCGCTGCTGGCCGAGATCGTCTCCGTGCTGGACCGACGGGAGCGCGACAAGTGAACACCCTGACAGCTGCCGCGGCCGCGGACTCCGGCAACGCCTCCTGGCTGATGATGGCCTCGGCCCTGGTGCTGCTGATGGCCCCGGGCGTGGCCTTCTTCTACGGCGGGATGGTCCGCACCGGCCAGATCATCGCCATGCTGAAGATGATCTTCTTCTGCGTCGTGATCGTCACCGTGCTCTGGTACGCGATCGGCTACTCGCTGGCCTTCGGCCCCGACGCCGGCGGGCTGGGCGTCATCGGCACCCTCGACCAGGCCTTCCTGCGCGGGATCGACGCCTCCTCGGTGACCGGCACCGTGCCCACCGTCACCTTCGTGGTCTTCCACATGTCCTTCGCGATCGTCACCGTGGCCCTGATCGCCGGTTCCATCGCGGGCCGCGCGAGCATGGGCGGCTGGATCGCCTTCGTGATCGCGTGGACCCTGCTGGTCTACATCCCCATGGCGCACTGGGTCTTCGACCCGGACGGCTGGGTGGCCAAGCAGCTCGGCGCCGTGGACTTCTCGGGCGGCACGGTCGTGGAGATCGGCTCGGGAGCGGCCGGGCTCGCCCTGGCGATCGTCGCGGGCAGGCGGGCGGACTTCGAGCGCCAGGGCATCCGGCCGCACAACCTGCCGCTCGTCGTCATCGGGCTGTCGCTGATGTGGTTCGGCTGGTTCGGCTTCAACACCGGCTCCTCGCTGGGGACCCCGGGCGGGGCCGCGATGGCCTTCCTCAACAGCCAGCTCGCTGCCGGCGCGGCGATGGCCGGCTGGGCGGTCACCAGCTGGTGGCGCACCCGGCGGGTCGGCCTGCTCGACATGTGCATGGGCGCGGTCACGGGCCTGGTCGCCACGACCCCGCTGGCGGGCGGGGTGAGCCCGGTGTGGGCCACCGTCATCGGCTTCCTCGCCGGCCTGACCTGCGCGTTCGCGATCAGCTGGAAGTACCGGCTCGGAGTGGACGACACCCTGGACGTCGTCGGCATCCACGGCTGGGGCGGCATCGTCGGCATGGTGATGGCGGGGCTGTGCGCGACGGGGACCCTCACCGGTCACAAGGGCCTGTTCTACGGGGGCTCCTGGGACCTGCTCGGCAAGCAGCTCACCGCCACCGTGGTGCTGGGCCTGTTCTCGTTCGCGATGACCGCGCTCGTCGGCAAGGTCATCGAGGCCACCATCGGCCTGCGCCAGCCCGGCGGACTCGTCGAGAAGGAACAGGCCTACGCCGAGGTCCTCTCCGACCACCTCAAGCAGCTCTCGGCCGACGACAGCCGCGCGGCCGGGAGGGGCGAGGAGCCGGAGAGCGCCTCCGCCCTGGTGGCCCGGTTGCGCGAGGTGCTGCTGACGGCGCGGGAGAACGGCACGGACCGGGGTTGATCCGGGGGCCGGACCCGGGGCGTTAAGAGCGCGTCAGGATCGGGACCCGCGCGTGAAAATCTTTTAAGGTTCCGTACGCTCAGTGCTCGGTCGTACTGATGGCCGAAAATCGAGTTGTACGACAGGAGCACCACGATGGCATCCGCCACCGCCACCCCGACCACGCGACTGCGTGCCTGGCTGCTGGACGGTCTCACCGACCGCCCGAAGCACCACACCGGCGGGGACGGCCCGCAGGCGACGGGGACCGAGCCCGAGGGCCGGCCGTGGTGGCGGGTGATGTGCCTGACGGGCCTCGACTACTTCTCCACCCTCGGCTACCAGCCGGGCATCGCGGCGCTGGCCGCCGGTCTGCTGTCGCCCCTGGCGACCATCGTGCTCGTCGTCCTGACCCTGTTCGGCGCGCTGCCGGTGTACCGGCGGGTGGCGGAGGAGAGCCCGCACGGCGAGGGCTCGATCGCCATGCTGGAGCGGCTGCTGTCGTTCTGGAAGGGCAAGCTGTTCGTGCTGACCCTGCTCGGGTTCGCGGCGACCGACTTCCTCATCACCATCACGCTCTCGGCGGCCGACGCCACCGCGCATCTGGTGGAGAACCCGCACCTGACCAGCGTGCTCAGCGGTCACCAGATGGTCATCACCCTCATCATGATCGCCCTGCTGGGCGCCGTGTTCCTCAAGGGGTTCAGCGAGGCCATCGGCGTGGCCGTGGTCCTGGTCATCGCCTACCTCTCGCTGAACGTCGTGGTCATCGGGGTCGGCCTGTGGAAGGTGCTCAGCGAGCCGCACGTCATCGGGGACTGGACCGAGGCGCTCACCGCCCAGCACGGCAACCCGGTCATGATGGTCGCCATCGCGCTCCTCGTCTTCCCCAAGCTCGCGCTGGGCATGTCCGGATTCGAGACCGGTGTGGCCGTCATGCCGCACGTCCAGGGCGACCCAGGCGACACCCCCGCCAAGCCCGCCGGGCGGATCCGCGACACGAAGCGCATGCTGACCACCGCCGCCGTGATCATGAGCGTCTTCCTGATCACCAGCAGCTTCGTCACCACCCTGCTGATCCCGGCCGATCAGTTCAAGCCAGGCGGCGAGGCCAACGGCCGCGCCCTGGCCTACCTCGCCCACGAGCACCTGGGCTCGGCCTTCGGCACGGTCTACGACGTCTCCACCATCCTCATCCTCTGGTTCGCGGGGTCCTCCGCGATGGCCGGCCTGCTCAACCTGATGCCGCGCTACCTGCCCCGCTACGGCATGGCCCCGCACTGGGCCCGCGCCCTGCGCCCGATGGTCATCGTCTTCACCCTGATCGCCTTCCTCGTCACCTGGATCTTCGACGCCGACGTCGACGCCCAGGGCGGCGCGTACGCCACCGGCGTCCTCGTCCTCTTCACCTCCGCCGGTGTGGCCGTGACCATCGCCGCCCGCCGTGCGGGGCAGCGCGGCTGGACCATCGGCTTCGGCGTGATCTCCGTGGTGCTGCTCTACACGACGGCGGTCAATGTCGTGGAGCGGCCGGACGGCGTCAAGATCGGCGCCTGCTTCATCGCGGGCATCATGGCCCTGTCCCTGCTGTCCCGCCTCGCCCGGGTCTTCGAGCTGCGCGTCACCCACGTGGAGCTGGACGACATGGCGCAGCGGTTCGTCCGCGACACCGCCAACCGCACGATCCGGTTCATCGCGAACGAGCCCGACAAGCGGGACAAGGCGGAGTACCGCGAGAAGATGGAGCAGATCCTCCGGGACAACGACATCCCGCCCGGCGACGACGTGATGTTCGTCGAGGTCACGGTCCTGGACGCGTCCGAGTTCGAGTCCGGCATGCGGGTGCGCGGCGAGGTCCTGCACGACCGCTACCGGGTCCTGACCCTGGAGAGCTCCAGCATCCCCAACGCCCTGGCCGCCCTCCTCCTCTACGTACGCGACGAGACCGGCCAGCGCCCCCACATCTACTTCGAGTGGACCGAGGGCAACCCGATGGCCAACTTCCTGCGCTTCTTCCTCTTCGGGCAGGGCGAAGTCGCCCCCGTCACCCGCGAGGTCATCCGCGAGGCCGAACCGGACCGCGCCCGCCGCCCCCACGTCCACGCCGGCTGACCCGCCCGCGGGGCTGACGGGAGGGCGGCTGAGGCCGCGGTCCACGGCTCGCCTAATCTGAGTGGGCGGGGTGCGGTCCTTACGGGCCGGTCCGCACCCGGCCGACTACGATGCTGTAGACGGTCCACACACTGCGGACGAAGAAGCGCGGAGGAGCGTTCCCGATGAGCGACACGAACGCGGAACGCCGGCCGGCCGGCGAGCTCGAAGCGGCCGTACTGGCCGCCCTGTGGGCCGCCGGAACCCCGCTGACCCCGCTCCAGACGCAGGACGCCCTGGGCGGGACCCTCGCGCGGACGACCGTCACCACGATCCTGTCCCGCCTCCACGACAAGGGCACGGTCGACCGGATACGCTCCGGCCGCGGCTTCGCCTACCTGCCGATCGAGGACGCCTCAGGCCTGACCGCCCGGCGGATGCACGCGGAGCTGGAGAAGACGGAGGACCGCAGCGCCGTACTGACCCGCTTCGTCTCCCGGCTCAGCGACGAGGACGAACAGCTGCTGCGCGCACTGCTGGAAGGGGACGCCCCATGATCTACATGGTGTGGCTGCCACTGCTCCTCCCCTTCCTGGCCGGCCCCGCGGCCGGCCGGCTCGCCCACTCGCTCCCCCCGCGCCGGGCGGCCTGGCTGCTGGCCGGCACCGCCGTCGGTCTCGCGGCCGCCAGCACCACCGCGCTCGCCCTGCTCGTCATCCCGGGCGCCACGCACCTGCACGCCGTCGCCGTACTCGGCAAGCTCCTGACCCCCCTCGCCACCGGCTCCCCCGACTCGGTGATCGCGGTGGCCGTCACCGCCGCCGGACTCCTGGCCTGGTGCGCCGTCTCCCTGGGCCGCGCCCTCCACCGCCGCCTCGCCCAGCTGCGCCGTGCCCGGCGGCTGGCGGCACGCGCCGACGGCGAGCTCCTCGTGCTGCGCGACGACTGCCCCGACGCCTACGCGCTGCCCGGCCGTCCGGGCCGGATCGTGGTGACCACCGGAATGCTCCGGACCCTGTCGGCCGAAGAGCGCGAGGCCCTGTTCGCCCACGAGCGGGCCCACCTGAGGGAGCGCCACCACCTCTACGTGGCCGCGGTCGAGCTGGCAGCGCTCTGCCACCCCGCGCTGCGCACCCTGCGCGAGCCGCTCACGTACGCGCTGGAGCGCAGCGCCGACGAGGCCGCCGCCGGCGCGGTGGGCGACCGCCGGCTCACGGCCCGCGCGATCGGCAAGGCCGCCCTGGCCTCCCGGGCCGCCGCCACCCGTACGGCGGACCGGCCCGGACTCGCCCTGGCCGCGACGGCCGGACCGGTCCCGCGCCGCGTCGCCGCCCTGCTCGACCAGCCCGCCGGAGCCGCTCCCGGGCGGCCCGGGAACCGTCGCCCGCACCCGCGCCTGGCCGGGCACCTGATCGCCGCCACCCTGCTGGCCTGCCTCGCCCTGTCGGCAGCGGCGACGGTCGAGGCCGCCGACGATCTGCACGCCGGTATCGAGGCGGCGCAGGGCGAGGCTCCGCAGAGCGGGACGCAAACCCGCTGAGCTGGCTCCTCCCGCATGGCGAACACTTGACGGAAGGTTGACCGCTTCGGAGGAGAGCGCGCGGCCAAGGTCAACTACTTTCCCTGGCATGCCTCTACACCCCCCACCCCTGCCGGTCCTCCCTTACCGCAAGCCGACCCGCGGGCGCGACTACTGGGAGTTGGACAACGTACTGCCCGATCCGGCCGCCGTACGGGAGCGCTTGCTCGCCCGGGACGACTGGACCGAGGGCTACCCCCACAAGCCCGAGGCCTGGCCGGGCCTGCGTTCCATGCCCGCGCTCGAACCGGACGAACTCGCGCACGTGGAACGGCTGGTGCGCAAGGCGACCGGAGCACAGCGGATCTGGGCGCAAGAGCCCGCCGGCGGCGGCACGTTCAACCACAACTGCGTACAGGTCGTCGGCGAGGGCGAGTGCGAGCCGCGTCCCCACACCGATTCGCGCACGCTGTGCCGGTACGCGGCGGTGCTCTACCTCAACCCCAAGGTCCCCAAGCACTGCGGCACCAGCTTCTACCGCCAGAGCCTGCCGGGCGGCGCCCTCGGCGGCAATCAAGTGGCCGCCCCGCACAACAACTTGGTCGACGCGCTGGGCACCCGCTTCGTCGCCCCCGACTCCTTCGTCGAGGACCTACGGGTCCCCCACAAGGCCAACCGGCTGCTGCTCTACTCCGCCAACCTGATCCACACCGCCTCCGCCTACTGGGGCCACACCCTGGAGGACAAGCGGATGACGGCGGTGTTCTTCTGGATGGCCTGACAGGCCCCTGGTCGGCGTGGTCACCGGACCAGGTCCCCGGCGTCCAGCGGCCGCCGCCACACGATGCGGCGGTGCAGGGCGTCCAGGTCGGCCCGCAGCGGACCGGGCGGCACGGCCAGCACCGGGCAGGGGGCGTGCGCCAGGCAGTACCGGGAGACCGAGGGCCGTAGCGCGCGCAGCAGCGGGCCGCGCGGGCCCGTACCGACGACCAGCAGGTCGTCCGGGCCGCGTACGGAGTCGACCAGCGCGGCGCCCGGTGTGCCCCGGACCGTCAGCCCGGCCAGGTCCACACCGGGCGGGGCGGTGCCGAACGGGGCAGTGCCGAACGCGGTCCGCAGGACCTCGCGCAGCCGCTCCGCCGCCGTGTCCCGGGATGCGGCGAGGAGCGGCGTGCCGCCCCCGCCGCGCCGGGCGCCGGGGCCGCCGAGCGGCGGCTGCCAGGCCAGGACGACCCACAGCTCCGCGTCCCGCGCCCGTGCCTCGGCGTACGCCACGTGCAGTGCCGTCACGCTCCCCAGGGATTCCCGCGCCCCCACCACGACTCGTCCTCGCACCGTGCCGCCCGCCCTTTCCGTCGCCTTCGTCACCTCCATGGAACGGCGGCCGCGGAGGCCGGGGCAGACTTCCTGACGGCCTCATGACGCCGGAACCACAAACCCTGACGGGCCCCTAACAGGCCCTTGCGGGCCGGGAGCGTTCCGAGGGCGACGGCCTACGGGTGACGCCGCTCAGCCGGTGAAACCCACCTCGCGCAGCGCCTGCTCGATCCGCGAGCGGTGCTGCTCCTCCCAGGCGTCGAGGGACTCCCCGGCCTCCTTGGCCAGCTTCGCCCGCGCGGCCCGCAGGATCTCCTCCTGACGGGCGGCCGGGGTGACCACGACGCCCTCCTCGTCGGCGACCACGATGTCCCCGGGGTGCACGAGCACCCCGCCGACCCGGGCCGGTACGCCGAGCTCGCCGAGCTTCTTCTTGCTGCCGGGGATCGGGACGACCCCCCGGGAGAACACGGGGAAGCCTGCCTCGCGCACCTCGCCGAGGTCGCGGATGACCCCGTCGACCACGAAGGCGGCGACGCCCCGCCGCTGCGCGACGGCGCA
Source organism: Streptomyces sp. NPDC059443 (assembly GCF_042750105.1). Lineage (NCBI taxonomy): Bacteria > Bacillati > Actinomycetota > Actinomycetes > Kitasatosporales > Streptomycetaceae > Streptomyces > Streptomyces sp. NPDC059443. The sequence continues at coordinate 36,611 of NZ_JBHYVM010000028.1, forward strand.
CACGTTGCCGCCGGCCAGCGCGTACTCCACGTCCCCCGACTCCACGACGATGACGGAGCCCGGCTCCGCCCGGTAGATGGCCGCGTGCAGCATCAGGTTGTCGCCGGGCTCGCACCGCACGGTGTACGCGGGTCCCGCGACGCGCGGCGAGTCCCACAGCGGGCGGATCCCGATGTCCATGACCTGCTCGCGGCCCAGCAGGTCGGCGAGGGTGGTGGGGGGAACATCCTTGAATGCGTCGTCCATGCCGGTCGTCCTCCGTACGGTATAAGTGCTGGTCCCAGGTGGTCCCGCGGTCCGAGCCGACAGTACGGGTGCCCCCGCGGCTCCCGCTCGCCGCCCCGTGCACCTCCTCGGTGGCGCCCTGGTGCCCTGGCGCCCCGGGTCCGCTGTCCGCGAACTCGCCCCGCCCTGCCGGGCCGCGCGTGTTTGGCTGTCCGGATGGAGATCTTGGTTCTGGGCGGAACGGCATGGCTGGGCCGGGAAGTGTCCCGGCAGGCGATCGAGCGCGGTCACCGGGTGACGTGCCTGGCGCGCGGCGAAAGCGGAGAGGTCGCCGAGGGGGCGACCCTGGTGGCCGCCGACCGGCGCGGCCCTTCGGCGAGGCGAAGGTCGCCTGCGAGCACGCGTCCACGGCCGCCGTCGGCGAGCGCCTCCTCATCGCCCGCGCCGGGCTGATCGGCGGTCCGGGCGATCACAGCGGCCGCTCCGGCTACTGGGCCGCCCGCGCCGCACTCGATCCGCGCGGCCCGATGCTGGTCCCCGACGAACCGGGCATGCCCACGCAGGCCGTCGACGCACGGGACCTCGCCGCCTGGCTCCTCGACTCCTCGGAGAAGGGCACCACCGGTACGTACGACGCCGTCGGCCCGGTCGTCCCGTTCGCCGAGTGGATCGAGCTGTCCCGCACCGTCGCCGGCCACACCGGTCCGGTGGTCAGCGCCGACTCGGCATGGCTGCTCGCCCACGGCGTGGGCCAGTACATGGGGCCCGAGTCCCTCCCGATGTGGATGGTCGAGCCGGGCTGGGAAGGATGGTCCGCCCGCAACGGCTCCGCCGCACACCACGCGGGCCTGCGCCACCGCCCCCGCGCGGAGCTGCTGGCCGACACCCTGCGCTGGGAGCGCGAGCAGGGCCTGACCCGGGACCGCCGGGCCGGCCTCAGCGCGCGGCGCGAAGACGAGCTGCTCGACGCGTTCGCAGCCCGTGGCGGACTCGGCACCGGCTGAAGACGTCCTGCGCACCGGGGCGGCTCTGCCACCCTGGTGCCATGGACGCACCTCTGCGCGGCGCCTGGCTGCGCGCCGGAATCAGCCGTGACGACGGGCCGCTGCGGGAGACCGGGCACGTCGTGTGGCTCCAGACCGGCACCTTCTACGCGGACAGCCGCGGCTTCGCCGGGACCACCTCGTACGAGGACGGCCGGGTCACCTTCCACCACGAGGTCGGCGCCCCGGGCCACGACATCGGGACCCTGCGCTCCGAGGGCACCCTCATGATCGAAACCGGCACCAACCTCGACGGCAGCACCTTCCTGGAGGTCTGGACACCGCTGCCCCACGGCGAGGGCCCCGAGGGCTCCTGGACCGCGGCGGGTGCGCAGACCGTCCGGGTGGGCAGCCACGTCGTCCACGTCGACGCGGCCGGCCACGGCACCCACCTGCTCCTCCCGGACTGAGACCGGGCTCGGAGACCGGGCTCAGATCGCGGGTCGCCGCGTCCAGGCGTCCGGGCCGGGGTCGCCGCCTTCGGCGCGGGCCGCGAGCCGGTCCACGTAGTGCTGCCAGACCTCGGCGTGGGCGAGGCAGGTGTCCTCCGAGGGCAGGCCGCTGTGGATCAGGTGCAGCACGGTGCCCTCGGGGCCGGGCACGAGGGTGATCTCCACGGTGGTGGTGCCGGGCGCCACCGGGATCGGGCCGGCCTCCCAGCCCCAGGTGAAGGCGAGCCGCCGGGGCGGGTCGACGGCGAGGAAGCGGCCGGAGGCGGTGTTCTCACCGGTGACCCTGGTCCGGTACGGGCCCCCGGGCTCGAAGGCGAAGACGCCCTCGACGCCCATCCAGGAGAGCCACATCTCGCGGTCGGTGAAGAAGGCGAAGACGGTCTCGGGGAGGGCCTCGATGTGCCGCTCCAGGGTCACCGTGTCGGTGGGGGTGCTCATCGTGTCCTCCCGTCCGCCCGGCGGAACCCGTCGCCCCGCGCCTTGCGCAGCGTAACCAGGCCCACCGCGCACAGCATCCCGAAGGGCCCTTCCCCTCAACTCCCCGGGAGCAGCCGGGTCTCCGCGCTCGGCAGCTTGCTCCACCAGTGGCCGTACCGGCTGTAGACCGCCGGGTCCCGGGCCGCGAGGAAGGCCGTCAGCGACCGGGCCTCGCCGGCGAGCGCCTCCCAGACCCCGTCCGGCAGCGGGTGGAAGGCGGTCGCCTCGATCCCTCCCCCGGCCGGGCGCCACACTCCGGCCACGTACCCGTCGACCAGCAGGGTCGGCAGGGTGTCGCCGTTCACGCGGATGACGAGCCCCCGGTACTGCGGCGGGATGACACGGTCGCGTTCGGAGTAGGCCAGCAGGGTGCTGTCCCACATGGCCATCAGCCGGGGCGGTGCCGGCGTGTCCCCGTCCGGTCGCGGGGCGCCCGGAACGTCGAACAGCTCTTCGCCCTTCGGCCCTTCCAGGCGTTCCACGAGCGGCCCGTCGCCTTCGAGCGCCGTCCGGGCCATCCGGGGCGTCCGGGCCGTCAGGGCCTGTAGCGCCTTCCTGACCCTGGCCCGCTGGACCAGCGCGAACTGCGCGACGTCCGCCACCGACGCCGGCCCGAACCCTTCGAGGTAGCGCAGCACCAGCTTGCGCAGGGACTCCTCGGAGGCCTCCGGGTCCGCCGGCACCGCCCTCGGGACGGCCGGGGGCGCGATGTACGACGGGCGGTCCCCGAAGGACCACGGCCGCGCGGTCGGTGCGTGCAGCAGCGGCGCGTACTTGCGCAGCCCCCACCACGCGCCCGGCCGCGCCGGCGCACCGAGCCGCTCCCCGAGCCAGGCCTCGCACTCGGCGTTGGTCCGGGGCCGGTCGGCGAAGGCCAGCAGTTCCGGAACCAGCGCGTCGGCGTCCTCGGCGGTCAGCCCCGACGCCGTGAAACGGCTCCCCAGCCGGGATGCCCGTACCCCCGGCTGCACGGCCTCGCGGAAGGCGGCGAAGTCCTCGTGGTGGACGGCGTGCAGCGTGATCCGCATCAGGGTCGCCTTGACCACCCGCTGGCGGGCGAAGGCGGCGTCGAGACCGGCCGGATCGAAGCCGCTGAGCCGGTTCCACAGCGCGAGATAGGGCGAGGCCGCCTGCTGCGCCTGGAGGGCGACCACCCGACGGAGTCCGTCCTCGACGCCGAGCGGCGCCCGCGCCAGCAGCAACTGCCGGGCGAGCGTTGCACGGTTGAGTCCTCGCGCGGTGATCCTCACGGTGGTCATGGCCCCGACCCTAGGGCCCCGTCATCGCCGGCCCGGCTCCTGCCCCCTGGTCAGCCCTTGGTGATCCTGACCACGCCGGTTTCCGTGCCCTGGTAGAGGGTGCCGTCGGGGCCGGTGGTTCCGGTCATCTGGAGCGGGTTGTACACCAGGCCGATGCCGAGGAACGAGCTGCTGAGCTGCGCCCCGGTGGCCGGGTCGAGCACGGAGTGGTGGTACGAGGCGAAGGTGTTGAGGCCCGCGCTGCCCGTCGGTCCGGTGACGGAGACGGTGTAGATCTTGCCGTCGGCCACCGAGAGCCTGGGCAGGGCGGCCGACTTCACGGAGCTGTTCCACACCAGACGGCACCCCGTTCCCTCGGCGTTGACGTCTACCCGGCTGAGGCCGCCGTCGAAGTTCGCGGAGGACGGCTTGCTCTCCGGGGCCCCCGCGGGCAGGGCCGGGTAGGGGTATCCGTAGGTGTTGGTGACGAAGACGCTGCGTCCGGAGGCGATGACGGCGTCCTCGGTCCCGCTGTTGGCGTACTGGGTGAGCACCGGGGTGGAGCAGATCGGCGCCGGTCCCCCGTCCACCCGGTAGACGAGCAGGTTCTCGTGCGGGGCGGCGTTGTCGGTGATGGTGACGTACTCCGTCCCGCTGACCGGCCCGAAGAAGCTCGGGGTGGCGCCGGTGCCCCAGCTGAGCTGGCCGGGCTTGCGGCCGGGACCGCGGTCGTACGGGGCCCTCCAGTCGATGACGGGGGTGCCGTCGGGCGACTCGGACAGCAGGTAGAGGGCGTGGTCGGTGGCGACCGCCGTGTGGCCCGGAGCGGTGGAGATGCTGTTCTGCACGCCCTCGCCGGTGCCGATGGCGCGTACCGCTCCGGTACCGGTGTCCACGGTTCCGATCACGCCGCCGGTGGTGGCGAACCAGACCTTGCCGTTCCAGGCGGGGGCCAGACCGACGATGTTGTCGCCGGCGGGGACGGCGTCGGCGAGCGGTGTGGACTGATCGACCGTCAGCGTCCAGCCGGAGCCGGCGCGGTGGTGGCCGATGCGCAGGAGGTTGTTGCCGCCGTCGACGGCGACCAGGCGGTCGTTGTTGTCGAGGTAGGAGTAAACGCCCCCGAACAGGCTGCCCTTGGGCAGGGCGAGGGAGGCGAGGTCGGCTCCGCTGACGGGATCCAGCAGGTGCACCGTCGGGGTCCGGCCGAAGATGGTGGTGCACAGGGTGACCACGTAGCCGTCGGTTCCGATGACCACGGTCGGGCAGGCGGAGGCCAGCGCGGTACGGGAGTACGCGATCTTCCCGGTTCCGGGGCCCGGGTAGGGCGTGGTGTCGCTGGAGGCGCTGTCGCCGTGCATTCCGGCGGTGCCGTTGGGGGCACTGGCCGGATTCCGCGGCGGCAGCGGACCGTACGCCGTGGTGTCGGCGGAGGCGGAGGCGGTGGCGGAGGCGCCGAAGGCGCCCAGGGTGACGGCCAGGGCGAGGGAGAGCGCGGCGAAGCGCCCGCCCGCGGGCAGGGAAAAGGGCATGGGGGTGTCCTCGGACAGGAAGAGACGGCAGGGAGACGTCACGGAAACGGCGAAGTCGGCAGCGAGCCGCGTACGGCGAGGTCCGGTTGTGGTGACCCCGGGCCGTGCTTCGATCGCGGTGGCGCACCGACACGGCTCTGACGAAGACGCTAGCCGGTGATCACGGCCGTCGGCCGTCCCCGGGGGTACACCGCACAGCATGTTCATGCCCCCGCAGCACTCGTGCAACAGACCGCGCGTCGGCCGGCGTCCGCCCTCGTCTACACTCCTGTAGACATTGGTCCGGGAGCCGGCGGCTGCCCGGCCGGCATCGGCTATGCGGCGCGGGCCGCACCGGAAGGGGTGGAGCGGGGATGTCGGAAACCGACAGCAGGACGGCGACGGAGCAGTGGACGCGGATAGCCGCGGCGCCGGACCGCGGGGCTCCCCGCGCGGACCGGACGGAGACCGTCCTCTCCAAGGTGCCCGAGGTCACCGCCTGGTTCTGGACGGTCAAGGTGCTCACCACCGGCATGGGGGAAACGGCTTCCGACTTCCTGGCGAGGACCCTGGGCCCGGTGCCGGCCGGCTGCCTCGGGCTCGCGGGCCTGACGGCCCTGCTGGTCCTGCAGTTCCGGTCCGCGCGGTACCGGCCCTGGACGTACTGGTCGGCGATCGTCATGGTCAGCGTGTTCGGCACGATGGCCGCGGACGTGGTGCACGTCATCGTCGGCATCCCGTACACGGTGTCGGCCGTGGGCTTCACCCTCGCCCTGGCCGCCGTTCTGGCCCTCTGGTACGCGTCGGAGCGGACCCTGTCCATCCACAGCATCCACACCACGCGCCGCGAGGTCTTCTACTGGGCTACGGTGCTCACCACCTTCGCCCTGGGCACCGCGGTGGGCGACCTCACCGCCGGGACCCTGAAGCTGGGCTACCTGCCGTCCGGGTTCCTCTTCGCCGCCCTCATCGTGCTGCCTGTGCTGGGCCGCCGCCTCCTCGGGCTGAACGCCGTGGCCGCCTTCTGGGCCGCGTACATCCTCACCCGGCCGCTCGGCGCCTCGTTCGCGGACTGGATGGGTGTTCCCACCGCGCGCGGCGGCCTGGGATGGGGAACCGGCCCGGTCAGCCTCGCACTGCTGGTCCCGATCGCCGCCCTCGTCGGCTACCTGGCGGTGAGCCGGGCCGATACGCCGGGCCACGGCACGCGCCACTGATCCCTCCGGCTCCCCCGCTCCCCGGCCGGCCCTCAGTCGGCCGGTCGCGGGTGCACCACCGCCCGGTCCCCCCGCGGCCCGAACAGGTGCAGGATCTCCACGGCGGTCGTGCCCGCCGGACCGAACCAGTGCGGTTCCCTGGTGTCGAACTCGGCCGCTTCGCCCGGGCCGAGGGTGGATTCGTGCTCCCCGATGACCAGGCGCAGCTCGCCCGCGAGGACGTACAGCCACTCGTAGCCCTCGTGGGTGACCAGCTTCGGCTCCCGCGGAGCCAGTACCTGCTTGAACACCTGCACCCGGCCCGGATACTGCGTCAGGGGTACGAGGGTGCTGCCGTGCCCCTTGCGCAGGGGCCTCAGGTGCACCCGGGGGTCACCGCTGGCCGGCGCGGCCACCAGTTGGTCGAGGGCGATGCGGTGCGCACGCGCCAGCGGGATCAGCAGCTCCAGCGTCGGGCGCCGTTTGCCCGATTCGAGGCGGGACAGCGTGCTCACCGAGAACCCGGTCGTGGCGGCGAGCGCCTCCAGCGTGAGCCCGCGGTCCCGGCGCAGTGCGCGCAGCCGGGGCCCGATGGCGTCGAGGATCCGCTCCACTTCGCCGCCCTGGTCCTGCTCCTGGTCCTGGTCCTGAGGCTTGTCCATGGCCTCTATTTTGCAGTCCTCGCAAATCTTCTGGGCGGTCGTGGCCGTGCGGCCCGAGCATGGCCGGACAGATTCCGACATTGCGAGGTAGGCCGTGACCGCCACGATGCACGCAGTTCCCCCCGTTCTGAGCGCCCGCAGACGCTGGACGGTGCTGGCCGTCTGCTGTCTGAGCATGTTCCTGGTGGGCCTGGACACCACCATCGTCAACGTGGGCCTGCCCGCCATCGGGCGCGGCCTCCACGCCGGGACCCGCCCGCTCGAATGGACCGTGGACGCCTACACCCTGGTCCTGGCCAGCCTCCTGATCACCTCCGGCGCGCTGGCCGACCGGTTCGGGCGGCGCAGGGTGTTCCGGCTCGGGCTGAGCGTGTTCGGGATCGCCTCGCTGCTCTGCGCGGTCGCCCCCTCGGTGGACGTGCTCATCGCGGCCCGGGCGGTCCAGGGGATCGGGGCTTCGATGCTCAGCCCCGTGGCGCTGGCGATCGTGGTGAACGCGATGCCCGACCCGAAGGAGCGGGCGCAGGCGATCGGGGTGTGGGCGGCGGTCTTCGGGCTCAGCATGGCCGTCGGCCCGGTCACGGGCGGCGCCCTCATCGCGGCCTTCGGCTGGCGGTCGGTGTTCTGGATCAACGCACCGGTCATCGTCATCGCCCTGGTGCTCAGCTCGCTGTTCGTCGCCGAGTCCCGGGCACAGCGGGCGCAGCGCCTAGACCTGCCGGGCCAGCTCCTGCTGACGGCGGTCATCGGGATCTCGGTCGCCGTCCTCATCGAGGGTCCGCACATCGGCTGGACCTCGCCCGGGGCCCTGTGCGCCTACGGATTCACCGCCGTGGCGACGGCCGGGTTCGTCCGGGTCGAGTCCCGTCGGAGCGAGCCGCTGATGGATCCGCGGCTCTTTCGCGCTCCGGCCTTCCGCAGCGCGTTCCTGGGCGCCGTGGCCGTCTTCGTCGCCCTGAACGTGACCCTGCTGCTCAACACCCTCTATCTCCAGCACACCCGTGGCTGGACCCCGCTGGCCTCCGGTACGGCCACCTTGCCCATGGCGGTCGGAGCGATCTTCTGCGCGCCGCTGTCCGGCCGGATGACCGGCCGCGGCGGACCCCGGCTGCCGCTGCTCCTGGCCGGCGGCTTCATGACGGCGGGCGGGCTCTGCCTGGTCCGGCTCGACGCGGACACGAGCGTGCCGCTGCTGCTGCTCGCCTATCTGCTCATCGGCACCGGGTTCGGGTTCGCCAACGCCCCGATCACCAACACCGCGGTGAGCGGACTGCCGCCGGCCAGGGCCGGCGTGGCCGGAGCGATCACGTCCACGGCACGGCAGTTCGGCGCCGCGATCGGCATCGCCGTCGCCGGCGGACTGGTCGCCGGTGCGGACCCGGCGGAGCTGGCGCGGGCATCGCGGCCGGGCTGGATCCTGGTCACGGCCTGCGGGCTGTTCCTCTTCTTCGTGGCCCGGGCATCGCGGCGGCCGGCCGCCATCGGCAGATGACGGCCGGCCCCTGCCTCGGGATCAGACCAGGTCGAAGCGGTCGAGCCGCATCACCTTGTCCCAGGCCGCGACGAAGTCCTTGACGAACTTCGCCTTCGCGTCGTCGCTCGCGTAGACCTCGGCGAGCGCGCGCAGCTCGGAGTTCGAGCCGAAGACGAGGTCGACGCGGGTGCCGGTCCACTTGACCGCGCCCGTGGCGTCGCGGCCCTCGAAGGTGTTCTCGTCCCCGGCCATGCCCTTCCACGTCGTGCCCAGGTCGAGCAGGTTGACGAAGAAGTCGTTGGTCAGCGTCCCGGGGGCCGTGGTGAGGACGCCGAGCTTCGACTGCTGGTGGTTCGCGCCGAGGACGCGCAGACCGCCGACGAGGACCGTCATCTCGGGGGCGCTCAGGTTCAGCAGGTTCGCCTTGTCGAGCAGCAGGTACTCGGCCGGCAGGCGGTTGCCCTTGCCGAGGTAGTTGCGGAACCCGTCGGCGGCCGGTTCGAGCGCCGCGAACGACTCCACGTCCGTCTGCTCCTGCGAGGCGTCCGCGCGTCCCGGAGCGAAGGGGACCTGGACCTCGACGCCGGCGTCCTTCGCGGCCTGTTCGACGGCCGCGCCGCCGGCGAGGACGATCAGGTCGGCCAGCGAGATCTGCTTGCCGCCGCTCTGCGCCGAGTTGAAGGACTCGCGGATGCCCTCCAGCGTGCGCAGCACCGTAGCCAGCTCGTCGGGGTTGTTGACCTCCCACCCGCTCTGGGGCTGGAGGCGGATGCGCGCGCCGTTGGCGCCGCCGCGCTTGTCGCTGCCGCGGAAGGACGAGGCCGACGCCCAGGCGGTGGAGACGAGCTGGGACACGGACAGGTCCGAGTCGAGTACCCGGCTCTTGAGCGAGGCGATGTCGGCGGCGTCGACGAGCGGGTGCGTCACGGCGGGGAGCGGGTCCTGCCACAGCAGCTGCTCGGTCGGGACCTCCGGGCCGAGGTAGCGCACGATCGGGCCCATGTCGCGGTGGGTCAGCTTGAACCACGCGCGCGCGAACGCGTCGGCGAGTTCGGCGGGGTTTTCGAGGAAGCGCCGCGAGATCTGCTCGTAGGCCGGGTCGACCCGGAGCGAGAGGTCGGTCGTCAACATCGTCGGGGCGTGGCTCTTGGACGGGTCATGGGCGTCGGGAACGGTACCCGCCCCCGCGCCGCCCTTCGGCCGGTACTGGTACGCCCCGGCGGGGCTCTTGAACAGCTCCCACTCGTTTCCGAACAGGATCTCGAAGAAGCTGTTGTCCCAGGTGACCGGGGTGTTCGTCCACGTCCCCTCAAGGCCGCTGGTGATCGTGTCGCCGCCCTTGCCGGTGCCGAAGGAGTTGCTCCAGCCGAGGCCCTGCGCCTCCAGCGGGGCGGCCTCGGGGTCCGCGCCGACGCTGATCTCCGGGCCGGCGCCGTGGGTCTTGCCGAAGGTGTGGCCGCCCGCGATCAGGGCGACGGTCTCCTCGTCGTTCATCGCCATCCGGCGGAACGTCTCACGGATGTCGCGCGCCGCGGCGAGGGGGTCCGGGTTGCCGTTCGGGCCCTGCGGGTTGACGTAGATGAGGCCCATCTGGACCGCGCCGAAGGGGTCCTCCAGCTCGCGGTCCCCGGTGTAGCGCTCGTCGTCGAGCCAGGTGGTCTCGGGACCCCAGTAGACGTCCTCGTCGGCCTCCCAGACGTCGGGGCGGCCGCCGCCGAAGCCGAAGGTGTCGAAGCCCATCGACTCCAGGGCCACGTTGCCGGAGAGGATCAGCAGGTCGGCCCACGAGAGGCTCTGGCCGTACTTCTTCTTGACCGGCCACAGCAGACGGCGGGCCTTGTCCAGGTTGGCATTGTCCGGCCAGCTGTTGAGGGGGGCGAAGCGCTGCTGGCCGGACCCGGCACCGCCCCGGCCGTCGCTGACGCGGTAGGTGCCCGCGCTGTGCCATGCCATGCGGATGATGAGCGGGCCGTAGTGGCCGAAGTCGGCGGGCCACCAGTCCTGCGAGTTCGTCAGGACCTCGGCGATGTCCCGCTTCACCGCCGGGAGGTCGAGCGAGTTGAACGCCGCCGCGTAGTCGAACCCCTCGCCCAGCGGGTTGGCCACGGCGGGGTTCTTGGCGAGGATCTTCAGGTTGAGGCGATCCGGCCACCACTGGCGGTTTCCGCCGCCCTGGGTCGGGTGCGGGGCGCGCTCGTGCGCGACCGGACATCCCGTCGCGCCCTCCGCCTTCGCGTCGGCGCCGATTGCGTCGTGGTTCTCAGACATGGGAATCCTTCCGGACCGGACCAGGCGGTCACGGTGATCAGGAACTGCATGCGGTGGAACATTGGCGGCTCAGGACCCGGTAGCGGGCCCGGCTCCGTGGATCGTCCTGACGCCGAGGTGGTCGCTCACGTCCAGTCTCCCGCTGTCTTTCGGAGTCTGTCTGTCCCTTGGCTATCGACGGAACCGATCCTACGATCGACGGAATCCAAGTCAAGAAAGACACCAAGCCCATATCCCGTCGGTTCCCGGACGACCGCCGGTAAGTTGCGGGGTACCCCGTCGAACCTGAAAAGGTGAGCCGATATGAGTGACCTGCTGGAACGGCTACGAGGGCGCGCCTGGCGGATGACCTCCCAGCGGCGCGTGGTCGCGGAGGTCCTCGACGGCGACCACGTGCACCTCACCGCCGACGAGGTGCACGCCCGCGCGGTGCGGCTGTTGCCCGAGATCTCCCGGGCCACCGTCTACAACGCCCTCGGCGAACTGGTCTCCCTCGGTGAGGTCGTGGAGATCACCACCGACGGCCGGGCGAAGCGCTACGACCCCAACGCGCACCACCCGCACCAGCACCTGGTCTGCTCCGGCTGCGGCCTGATCCGCGATGTCCACCCGCAGGGCAGCCCGTTGGCCGGCCTTCCGGCCGAGGAGCGGTTCGGTTTCACGGTGACCGGGGTCGAGGTCACGTACCGCGGACTGTGCCCGGCCTGCGCCTAGGCGCGCGTAGGCCGTCCCTCCGCCCGGGTGGGCGCCCCCGGCCGTCATCAGCGCAGGGGAGCGCCGGAGTCGTCCAGTTGCATCTGGGGGCGGCCGGTGACCAGGAGCCAGGCCGGCAGCAAGGCGATGCACAGCAGCGGCAGCAGGCCCGCGGCCGGGGCCAGGACCGCCGCGGTGAACAGGCTCACCCAGCCCTGCCGGGTGACGGCCAGCAGGACGCCGAGGACCCCGCAGGTCACCCCGACCGGCAGCTGCACCGCCGGTACCAGGGCGCATGCGGCCAGGCCGAACGCCACCCCGGCGAAGACGGAGGGGAAGATCCGCCCGCCCCGGAATCCGGACCCGCAGGCCACCAGGACGGCGACCAGCTTCACCACGCTCATCAGGACGAGGGCGCCCGCGGAGTGCCCCGTGGGATCGGCGGCCAGTTCACCGACCTCCTCCAGCCCCTTGAAGAGGGTGAGCCTGCCGCCCAGCGCCCCGAGCAGGCCCAGTACCACTCCGCCCAGGGTCAGTGCCAGCATCGGATGCGGCAGCAGATGGAAGACCCGGTGGACGTGGGGGAAGGCGTAGACGGCGGCCAGGCCCAGGAGGGCTGCGGCCGGGGCGATCAGGAGCGCGGCGAGCAGGTCGCCCCAGTGCGGGCCCTCGAACCGCGGCAGGGGGATCCCGAAGGAGGGGGCGCCGAGCAGTTTGGCCGTCACTCCGCCCGCACCCGCCGCGACCAGCGGGGCGAAGAGCTGGTCCCAGAGGCTGGGCGGGTGTCCGCCCGGGGTCTGCGGCCGGGGCGCCGAGACCATCGTCTCGGTGAGGATCAGCGCGGCCGCGACGGGTGTGCCGAAGAGCGCTCCGACCGTACCCGCCGCGCCGAGGGCCACCCACACCTGTACCGGGCTGCCGGGCAGCATGCGCCGGCCCAGCCAGTAGGCGAGGGCGATGTTCACGGCGGTGATGGGGTTCTCCGGACCCAGGCTCACCCCGCCGGCCAGGGCCAGCCCGGTGGCCAGCAGCAGGCCCGGGACCACCCCGGGCGGCAGCGGGGCGTCCACGAGTCCGGTTGTCGCGGGATCCGGCCCGGCGTGCCCGTGGACCTTCCACACCACGAGGCCGACGGCGATGCCGGTCGTGGTCAGGACGACCAGGGTCCACGCCACGGACCAGCGGCCGATCCCGAGGGCGTCGGGGAGGGTCTCCCACAGCACGTCCTTCAGCAGCTCGGCCGCGTCGCTCACGCCGGTGAGGAGCAGGCTCGAACCCACCCCGATCGCCAGGGCGGGCAGGACCAGGGGCAGCAGTGCCCTGGCCGGGGTGGCCGGAGACGGCACGGGGGGCTTCGCTAGGTCGCTCACCGGATCAACCTAGCGGCGCATAGTGCGAAAACCTGGCAAATGCCTCAGCGTCGGTGGATCCGGTCGACGCCGTACCACTTCGAGACACAGGCGGCGGCCCAGTCGGACGTGTAGTTCGAGGTGTAGAAGGGCTCGGCCAGGCTCCCGATGTACAAGGGGTGGTACCCGACGTCGGTGGCGCCCTGCCGGGCCTCCTTCTCGATCCGGGCGTTCTGGGCGTCCCAGGCCACCGCGCGCGAGACCGTGGTGGTGGTGAGCTTCTGGACGCTCGGGATGAGCGCGGCCATGGAAGCCAGCACCACGGCGCCCGCGGCGACGACGGCGACAGCGGCCGGCACGTACGCGGTCTTGGCCGTGGCCGTGACCGCGGTCTCTGATGTGGTCTCGGCCGAGGTCCGCCGGCTCGTCAGGGACCGGCCGGCCCACCGCCCGAACAGGGCACCGTAGGCGCACAGCCCCAGCTCCATCGGGACCAGGTAGTTCGTCCAGGTCCGGGCGTACGTCCACCCGGTCGGGCCGTAGCCGCTGCGCAGGCCCACGACCACCGCGAACGACCCCAGCACCACCACGAGCACCGGGAGCGCCCACAGCGCGATCAGCGTCGGCCGCGGGATCTCGCGGGGCAGTCCCCCCTCGTCGGCGGCGGAGGCGCGCAGGGCCCGCCGGCCGGAGCCGGAGGCGCGCAGACCGACCGCCAGGCCGATCAGGATGCCGACGGCGGCGGCTCCGAGGTAGGCCCACTGGCCGGTCACGGATTCCCACATCCGCAGCCAGTCGTGGGCGGTGGCCCGGAGTTCGCGCGAGGAGAGCAGGGAGTCCCTGGCCGGCTGCTGGGCGCGGCGCCACCGGGCGCCGGGAGAGGTGTAGAGCAGGATCAGACCGGTGAGGAGTCCGAAGCACCAGACCAGGCACCAGGTGAACGGACGCCAGGTCCGCGCGAGCCCGAACCGGGGCACCGCCAGCAGTCCGGCGCCGGCCCCGAGGAGACCGGTGACGAGCGTGAACGGCTCGCTCAGGGTGCCCAGCGCGCACGCGATGAGGAACGTCGCCGCGAACCCCAACGTCCGGGCGCGGCCGCCGGTCCGGCGGACGGTCCGGATTCCCAGCAGGAGCGCCCACACGCCGATGACGCTGGGAACGGTGTGGGAGATCGTGGCGGGGGCCCACAGCAGCGCCTGGTAACTGCGGGTTCCGGCGAAGTAGATGAGGGCCTGGAGGACCAGCGCGCCGGCGGTGAGGAGCAGCAGCCGGGGCCTGGCGCCGAGGAACCTCATGAACTGGGACCCGAGCAGGACCAGGCCGATCGTGAAGGTGACGGCGATGACGGTCGGCAGGATCTCGGTGCCGAGGAGGCCGTCGCCGTAGATGACGCCGCTCAGGAAGGCATTGGCGACCCGGCCGTTCTGGGTCATGTAGAAGTCGGACGTGATGCCGAAGACTCCCAGATCGCGGGCCTTCCAGGCAGCGCACCAGTCGTCCGAGGTGGGCCGCACGTAGAGCCCGAGGAAACACCCGACGGCGACCAGGGCCCCGGACACGGCCACGAGGATCCCGGAGGTGCCGAGCATGAGCCCGCGGGCGAATGCGCGCCGGTCACCGCCCCGGCCCGTTCCGGGGGAATCGCCCGGGGAATCCGCCCGGAGGCCGTCCTCCCCGTCGAACCCGCGCCGGGCCTCGCCCTCCTCTATCCCGTGGGGCACGTCAGTCCTCATTCACCGATCCTTCACAGCGGCGCCGGCCGGGCCAGAGGCCGATCGCGCCTGCCGTCGTGGTCAGCGCAGGGCGGGCCCGGTCACATCAATGTGCACGGTGCCGCGTCCGCCGGCATCCGGAGGTCGCACGGGACCTTGATCCTCCGTCCACACTCCGGACGTTACTCCATACAGGTGAGCGAGACCTTGTTCCACCCCGCGCTCACCGGGGATCGGATCCTGCGCTCACCCGGCCGGCGGGCCTGTCGTGGCGGGCTCCGCGGACCCCGTCCACGATGGGAGGTCAACGGCCTGACCGCCCCGCGCGGGCCCTACGGAAGGACTGGCGATGCCCGCTGTCCCTCTCGTCCGCTGGGCGGTCGTGACGGCGTCCCTCGCGTGCGTCGCCCTTCCCGTGTGCGTCGCTGCGGGCCCGGCCGGCCGGCCCGTCGGCGGAGAACGGCCGCTGTTCCTCGTCAGGCCCACGGGACACCAGGGTCACGGCGACGCCTTGGGCGGTAGCTACGCGTTCCTGCCGATGCCCGCCGCCCTCACCCCCGCCGTCGGGATCCTGTCCAACGCGACCGCCGTCGAGGGCATCACCCCGTCCGTCGCCGCGGGTGCGCGGTACGTCGAGCGGAGCAACGTGCTGCGGCTGGCGTCCGGCCGGTGGAAGTACCTCCCCGACGGCCGGACCGCGTCCGCCGTGGTGGCCGCCGACGATCCGGCGGCCCGGCGGCAGATCGAGCGGAGCCGCGCCTGGCTGGCCTCCGGCCGGGTCCCGGGCCGGTCGCCGGCGCAGCGGGCGGCGGGCGAGCGGGCCCTGCTGGCGATGCGCGCCCTGCTCCGGCCGGACGGGGCCGTGGCGGCGGGATGGACCCCCGGCTGGATGTACTCCTGGCCGCGCGACTCCAGCTTCGCCGCCGCCGCGTTCGCACACACCGGCCACGAGGCGGAGGCCTACCGGATCCTCCGCTACAGCGCCGCGACCCAGCGCGAGGACGGTACTTGGGAGGCGCGGACGAAGCTCGACGGCTCCGGCCCGCCGGACGCCAGGCGGTGGCAGCTCGACGCCAACGGCTGGGTCCCCTGGTCCGCCTGGCAGTGGTACCGGACGGCGCCCCGCGCCACCCGGCAGGCCCGGCTGGCCGCCCTGTACCCGATGATCCGCAAGGCGGCCGACCACGCGGCGGCCTCCCTGGGGGCGGACGGACTGCCCCCGGCCTCCCCGGACTACTGGGAGCTGATGACGGACACGCCGAACATCGGCACGGCCGCACCCCTGCTCGCCGGGCTCAACGCCTCCGCGGACCTCGCCCGGGAGCTGAACAGGCCCCAGGACGCGGCCCGTTGGTCCGCCGCCGCCGGGCGGCTCTCCTCCGCTACGGCCAAGAGGTTCGCTCCCCTGGGCTACGGGCGCACGGCGGACGGACGGCACGGGCACGACAGCGCGGTGACCTTCATGGCACCCCCGTTCAACACGGCCCCGGCCGGCCTGCCCCGAGCGCTCGACGCCACGTACACGGCCCTGCTCCTGCCCAACGGGGGCCTCACCCCGGGGAACGACCCGAAGGCACCCTGGGGCGGGAACGCCTGGACGCCGAGCACCTCGCTCTTCGCCCTCGCCTGGGCCGGTACGGGGAAGCCTGCGAAGGCCGGGCAGGTCCTGGACTGGGTCCTCTCCAAGCGGAACCCGCTCGGGGAGCTGCCCGAGAAGGTCGACAGGGCAGGCAGGCCCTCGTCGGTCGCGCCGCTGGCCTGGACGGGCGCGATCACCGTCCTCACCCTGGTGGCACTCGACGGCGAGGCGCTCCCGACGCCGCCGCTGCGACCCTCACCTCCGCAGTACTGACCTCCGCGGTTCCGGCAAGATCCGAAAGAGACGGCCTAGGGCTGGACCGCGCGGCGCCACGGGGCGGGAGACGGGCCCCCGGCCGGTGCGGCTCCGGCCGGCGGAGCCGGCGTGACGACGTGCAGATCGGCGTCCAGGCCGAGGGCCGCCGCGACGGCCCTGCCGGACCCCTGGGCGAAGCCCGCCGGGGCGCCCGTGTACAGCATCCGGGACTCCTGCCAGTCCTGCGGACCGCCCGCGCCCGGTATGCCCAGCAGGCCGACCGTGCCCGTGCCCGCGCGGCCCACGAGCAGCCGGCCGACGACGCCCACCGCGCCGTAGCCGCCCGGACCGCCGGTCTCGGTGACCGGGGAGAACTTCGGCGCGGGCTGCCCGCCCCCGGTGGCCAGGCTCGTGAGGACGGTGCCCTGACCGGGCCTGCGGAAGAACAGGCGGACGCCGTCGCCCTCCGGGCTGGCCGAAAGCACACCCGTGGTCTGCGGCAGGTAGGTCGGGAAGGGACCGCCGAGCGGGGCGTCCGGCGTCGGTTGCACCCAGGCGAGTACGGACCCGGTCGTGGCCACGCACACGTGGCGCCGTCCCGCCGCGTCGGTCGCGGCGACCGGATCGCCCTGGAGACCGGCGCCGCCCAGGGCCTGCCACGCGCCGAACGGCCCGTTCGGGTCCGCCTGCGCCGAGGCGCGCAGCGTGCGCCGGGAATCGCGGACGTACACCGTCATCCGCCCCTGCGGATCCACGGCCACGGCCGGCCCGCTGGTCGCCGAGGTGCCGGACCGGTCCACGGTGTCCGGGGAGCCCAGTGACTGCCACGGGCCGAATGCGCCTTCGGCCGCGCCCTGGACGGCGTACACGAGGTCACGGGCGTAATCCTCGTGCTTCGCACCCAGGGTGGTGCGGGTGGCGAACACCGCGATCCTGCCGTCGGAGAGCCGGACCGCGGTCGCCCCGGTGTCGAGTCCGGTACCGGGGCCGGTGGCGGCCAGGAACCGGGGGCCCTGCCAGAGGGCCTTCGCGCCGCCGCGCGTCCAGTACGCCATGCGGCCGTCCAGCACGGAGAAGGCCCACAGCCGTCCGGAGGCGCCCTCGGTCATCCAGGAGGTGCCGTCACCCCGGCTGTAGCGGATGGTCTGGTTCCAGCCGGCGCCGGTGGGCCGGGTCGCGCTCTTGCGGTCTCCGCAGCCGGCGGGGCTGCGGCACCAGTCGTCGCGGTCCATCCAGGCGTAG
This sequence comes from Streptomyces sp. NPDC059443, assembly GCF_042750105.1. NCBI lineage: Bacteria > Bacillati > Actinomycetota > Actinomycetes > Kitasatosporales > Streptomycetaceae > Streptomyces > Streptomyces sp. NPDC059443. The sequence continues at coordinate 53,987 of NZ_JBHYVM010000028.1, forward strand.
GTCTTGAGGTAGCTGAGCTTCTCCTCGGCCGTGCGCGGGTCGAGCGTCGGGGGCTGCCCGGTGTTGGGGTAGCTGACGTAGTTCTGGATGGAGAAGTGCGGCCGGTCCGTGGACTGCGCGTAGCGTTCGGTGGCGGCCTGGACGAAGCGGGCGCCGTACATGTGGTCCTGGTGGTCGAGGAAGACCCCGGTGGCCTCGATCCTTCCGGGCGTCGGGTCCTGCGTCCGTATCGTGGTCGGCTTGTACAGCGCCAGCACGTCCGCGATGGCGGCTATCGCCTGGTCCTTGGTGTACGAGAACGACTGCTTGACCGGGGTTCCGGAGGTCAGCTGGGCACCGAGGGCGGGGACCTTGCCGTCCCACAGCCCGCGGAGGCTGTCCGGGTTCTCCCCGGAGATGCTGCGGGCCTCGCGGAGCTCCATCCACACCAGGTTGACCTCGGGGCGGGCCGTGAGGACGTCCACCTCGGCACTGCCCCCGCCGGCGGTGCGTATGGACTTCCGTTCCCAGGCGCTGGTCCGGTCGCCGGTGGCCATCTGCGCGTAGGCGCCGCGTATGCCGTTCTGCCGGGCCTCCGCGTAGGCGGCGTGGTCGGCGGGCTTCGCGGGGTCCTGGAGGTGCGGGCTGTGCGCCTCGTTCTTGCCGTCGGACTCGCCGGAGGTCAGGTAGACGGTCGTGACCTTGACGCCGGCGGATATGGAACGGCTCAGGTCGGGGTTCATGAAGAACAGGTCGTCGTCGGGGTGCGCGACGACCTGGAGGACGGAGCCCTCGGTCACGCTGGCCTGGTCGACCGCCTCGGGGGCCGACTCGTCCCGCAGGCCGCTCCCGTGTCCGCCGTCCTCGTAGGCCCATGCCGTCACACCGGCCGCGCCGACGCAGACCGCGGCGACCAGGGCCGCGAGGCGGGTGCGGCTGACCAAGGACATCTAGAACACCTCGGGGTATCGGTCCGGTGTGGAATTCCGCCTGGAAGGTCCGCCGGTGCCCGATTGGTCCGATGGTCCCGGAAACGACCGGTCCCAATTATGCCTCGCCCGCTTGCCGATGACACACCCTCAAGTGAGCAATCTAACAAAGAGAGTTGATTGCGTGTTATGCGCCATCTACACCTTTTGTCGCTTTTGGGGCCAAGGTCGCCCGGGCCCGAACGGCGGCTCCGGCCACGTCCGGCAAAGCCCTCGGGTCACCCGCGCAACACCGGCGTCTCCGAGCGGCGCAGCGCGTTCCACCAGGAATCCGACCAGGTCGGGGCCGCGCTCGCAGCCGAGCGGTGCCGGCTCGAAGGTCACCGGAACGCACACGTCCGCCGGCACCCGGACACCTGTGCCATCACAGGCGGTACGCTCCGGCCGCGCCGGAGGGCGGCGGACCTCCGGCGAGGTTGCTCCGGATCCTGGTGATCAGTCTCACGCCGGCGGGCGCGCGAGGAAGGCCTTGGAGCGATTCGCCCCTGACCGGGATGGGGTCCGTCAGCGAAACCAGCCCCGGCACCGGGCTCGTCCAACTACCGCTCCCGGGCTGGCGTTTCGGCGCACCGCACCCCGAGAAGCGCAGGTCAGCGCACCCGGCCGCGGGGCTTCAGGGGTACCGGCGGGAGGTTCGGAGCCGGGATCGGAGGGCCGTCGTAGCCCTTGACCTCGCCGTAGCGGGTGCCCTCCATCCAGTCCGCGCGGAACTGCTCGATGTCCGCCTGGGAGCGCCCGATCCAGTTCCAGAACATGACCAGCTCCTCCTCGAACGGCTCGCCGCCCAGCAGCATCAGGCCGGCGTCGGAGACCGCGCGCAGGGGGAGGTCCGTGCGGCCGCAGCCGAGGTAGAGCATCGAGCCCGGGAGGAGCCGGACCCCGTCGACCTCGGCTTCGCCCGACATCGACAGGACCGCGTACTCGAAGTCCGGGTCCAGCGGGAGGCGGGTTTCGGTGTCCGCCGCCAGGGCCAGGTCCGCGCCGACGATCGGGGAGTACGTGGATCCGGGCGAGGTGGCCGTGTCCAGGGTGCCCAGGATCACGGTCGCCGTCAGGCCGGGGGCGGTGACCTGCGGGAGGTCCGCGTGGTGCTGGAAGTGCGGAGCCACGTCGCGGTGGGCGTCCGGGAGGGCCACCCACAGCTGCGCGCCGTGCAGGAAGCGGGCGTGCCGGCGCGGGCTCTCCTCGGAGTGGCTAATGCCGTGGCCGGAGGTCATCAGGCCGAGTTCGCGGGGGCGGATCGTCGCCAGGCTGCCGATGCTGTCGCGGTGCAGCACCTCGCCCTCGTGGAGCCAGCTGACGGTCTGGAGGCCCGAGTGCGGGTGCGGGGCCACCGCCATGCCGGGCTCTTCGGCGATGTCGTCCGGGCCGTAGTGGTCGACGAAGCACCAGGCGCCCACCATGCGGCGTCCCAGGTTCGGCAGGAGCCGGCGGACCTCGGTGGATTCACCGAGCTTGACGGTGCGCGGGCTCAGGAGCTCGCGCACGGGCTCGGCCACGACGAAACCGCGGCCGCCGCAGGTGGAGAGAGCGGGCTGGCGATCGAGATTGCTCATGCCGCACAACTTAGTACCGGCGCGGTCGCCGCGGCCCTTGGAATGTCGAACCGGACGCCCGTGTTGGAGGGGGTGCCGGAGCCCGCGTCCGGGCCTGACCGGCGAGAGCCGAAAGGGACGGCCTCAGCCCCGCCGGAAGGGGCGGACCACGCGGGGAACGCACCACCCGAACGGCGGAAGGGATCCGAATGAACGAGTCGACCGGCTACCTGGAGCACGGGACCACGGCAGAGCGCTGGGAGCGGGCCGGACTCTTCTTCGAGGCGAAGGAGTACGCGACGGCCGCGCGGGTCCTGGGCACCGTCACCGCCGAGGCTCCCGAGCAGCTGGCGCCCCGGCTGCTGCTGGCCCGCGCCTACTACCACTCCGCCCAGCTCTCCCCGGCCGAGCGCGAGCTGCGGGCCATCCTGGACCGCTGGCCCGTGGAGGACTACGCCCAGCTGATGCTGGGGCGGACGCTGGAGCGCCAGGGCCGGGCCGCCGAGGCGGCCCCGTACCTGCGGATCGCGGCGGCGATGGCCGGCGAGTTCCCGGAGTAGCGCCACCCGCCCGGCACCCACCAGGCGCTCCCCCGCCATCCGCCCGGCACTCCCCCGGCCCCGCCCATGCGGGACCGGGGCGGCCCCTCGGTTAGCCTGGGGGCAATATGAACCGTCTGACCACGCCCTTCGGCTCCTACGAGCTCGCCCGCTTCCCCGAGGACCCGCGCGACCGGCTCTTCGCATGGGACGCCGCCGACGAGTACCTGCTCCGCCACCTCGAATCCGGTACGGGCGAACGCGGCCCGGTGGATCTGGCCGGCGCCGGGCAGATCACCGTGATCGGGGACCGTTGGGGGGCGCTGACGACGGCACTGGCCGCGTATCACCCCACCCAGATCACCGACTCCTCCCTGACCCGCTCCGCCACCGCGGCGAACCTGGACCGCAACGGCATCGGCACCGCCAAGGGCACGGTGACGCTGCTGACGGCCCAGGACCCGCCGCCCGAGCGGATCGACGTACTGCTGGTCCGGGTCCCCAAGAGCCTGGCGCTGCTGGAGGACCAGCTGTACCGGGTGGCCCCGCACGTGCACGCCGGCACGATCGTCGTGGGCACCGGCATGGTGAAGGAGATCCACACCTCCACCCTGCGGCTCTTCGAGAAGATCCTGGGCCCGACCAAGACCTCGCTGGCCGAGAAGAAGGCCCGCCTGATCTTCTGCACGCCCGGCAACCCCGGAGCGACGCACCCCACGACTGCCGGGCCGTGGCCGGTGACGTACACCGTGGACCAGGAGGCGGGGTCCGGCTCCGGCCTGACCGTCGTCAACCACGCGGGGATCTTCTGCGCCGACCGCCTCGACGTCGGCACCCGGTTCTTCCTCCAGAACATCCCGACCAACACGGACGGGGCCCGGGTCGTCGACCTGGGCTGCGGTAACGGCATCGTCGGCACGGCGGTCGCGGTGGCCGATCCCGACGCCGAGGTGGTCTTCACCGACGAGTCGTACCAGGCGATCGCCTCGGCGAAGGCGACGTACCGCGCCAACATCCAAGGCCGCCTGGACCGGGCCGAGTTCCTCGTCGGCGACGGCGTCTCGATGCTGCCGCCCGGGTCCGTGGACCTGATCCTCTGCAACCCGCCGTTCCACTCCCACCAGGCGACGACGGACGCGACGGCGCTGCGCATGTTCGCGCAGTCGCGCAAGGCGCTGCGGCCGGGCGGCGAGCTGTGGGTGGTCGCCAACCGCCACATGGGCTACCACACCCACCTGCGCCGCCTTTTCGGCAACAGCGAAGTCACCGCGAGCGAGCCGAAGTTCGTGGTCCTGCGGGCGGTCAAGCGGCGCGAGCAGCCCCGCCCGGCGTGACCTGCCGGAACACCTCCGGGAGCGCCTCGCGGAAGGCCTCTCGGAACACCGCCGGAACGCCCCTTCGGTAACCCGCCGGTAGGCCCGCCGCTTCGTCCTACACTCGGCCGCGTGAGCAGTCAGGTGGATCAGGACCGGAGCTCCGGCGGGCGCTACCGCCGGGAGGACGTGGCCCGCGCGGCCGGCGTCAAGGTGCGCAACCTGCGCTACTACCAGGAGCGCGGGCTGCTCCCGCCGCCGCGCCGCGAGGGCCGGATCGCCTGGTACTCCGACGACCACCTCACCCGACTGCGGCTGATCAGCGACCTGTTGGGGCGCGGCTACACCGTCAACGGCATCGCGGAGCTGCTGGCCGCCTGGGAGCAGGGCGGCGGGATCTCCCAACTGCTGGGCCTGGAGCGGGAGATGACCCGCAACTGGGAGCAGGAGGAGCCGGTGGTCATGTCCCGGGCCGAACTGCGCGAGCTGTTCGGCCCGACCGCCTCCGCCGAGGACACCCGGCGGGCGGCCGAGCTGGGCTACGTGACGATCGCCGGGGACCTGGTCACGCACCGCAGCGCGCGGCTGCTGCACGCGACGCTGACGCTGGTGCGGGCGGGGGTGCCGCTCGGGGAAGTCCTGGACGCGGGGGGCTTCGTACAGACGCAGGCGGCCGCCGTGGCAGACCGGTTCGTCGCCCTGTTCCGGACGCACGTGATCGGCACGGAGGGGCTGGAGCAGCTTTCGGCCACGCGGCTGCGGCAGATCACGGAGGCGGTCGCGGCCCTGCGTCCGCTGGCGGGCGAGGTCGTGGCCGCCGAGTTCGCGCGGGCGATGGCCCGGCGGGTGGACGCAGAGGTCTCCGAGCTGCTGCGCACGGAGCCGTAACCGGCTCGGCCGGAGGGCAAGACTCGGCCGAAAAGGTATGCCCGAGCAACCTTGCCAACCCCCATTGGCACTCTTACATTCAACTCGTCGGTAACAACGGTGCACAGCCGAAGATAAGGGTCGATCTCATGGCAGATTCCCCGAACTTATCCGATCCCCCCGGCGACGAGACCGACGGCATGCCCGGTGACGAGGGCCGGGTCCGCTGGCACCGGTTCGCCGTACTGACCGTCCCCGCCATCGCCGTGACCGCGGGCCTCGGCATCGCCCTCGCACAGGGCGCGCTCGCCGCCTCCTTCGCCGTATCGGGACAGCAGTTCAAGGTCTCGGCGACGAGCCTGGAGGGCGAGGGCTTCGCGCAGTACGGCAGTGTGGACGTCAACGCCCGCCAGGAGCTCATCCCGGTGGCGATCACCGCCATCAAGGAGGCCAAGCTCCACAGCCTCTGCCAGTCGGTGGTCACCACCCTGCCGCTCATCGGTGACATCTCGCTCAACCTCACCGCCGGCCAGAAGGCCCCCGTCGAGGCGAGCAACCTCTTCGTGGACGCCACCCAGCTCTCCGGCGACGCGGTCTTCACCAACATCGAGATCGGCCGGGACGCCTCCACCCTCGACAAGGGCCCGACGGAGGCGGTCGGCATGCAGGACCTGTTCGCCCAGCAGGCGGACAGCGTCACCATCTCCGATCTCCACCAGACCGCCTGGGCCACCAACGCGGGCACCTTCAAGCTCTCCGGGCTGAACATGAACATCAGCAAGGGCAAGAAGGAATGCTTCTGAAGCGCTGGCGGCGGTGGCGGCGCGGCCGGCCGTTCTGGGGCGGAGTCTTCGCCATCATCGCCGGCGCCGAGATCTGCGCCCTCCCGCTCGCACCGTTGAAGATCATGCTCCAGCAGGGAGTGGCGGGGATCCCGTCCGTCCTGATGGGCATCGTCATGATCGTGCTCGGTCTCACCGCCTGGTTCTCACCGGCGCAGCGCAGCCTGGCCGGTGTCCTGACCACCCTCATCGCCACCGCCGCGCTGGTCCTGTCGAACCTCGGCGGGTTCCTGATCGGCACCGTGCTCGGCATCATCGCCGGCGGCCTGATGTTCGCCTGGCAGCCGTACGCCGCCAAGCGCCCGACGCCCGCCGCCACCCCCGCACCCGCCCCCGCCCCCGCTCCTCCACAGCACCACGATCCCCAAGGAGCACAGCCATGAGCCGTACGCGCACCACCCTCACGCTCGCCGCGGCCGCCGCGGCCGGAGCGCTGTCCCTGGCCCCGATCTCCGCCACCGCCGCGCCGTTACCCCTGGCCGGGTCGACCACCGTCACTCCGGCCGGACACGCTTTCAAGGCCACGCTCAGCGGCAAGGCCACCCTCAAAGCCGGTTCGGTCACGGTGACTTGCACGGTCTCCGTCTCCACCGGCGCGGTGCCGGCCGCCCCCGGCAACCAGAACGCCTCGGGTCCCGTCTCCTCCCCGATCTCGCCGCCCACGTACAGCTCCTGCACCTCCAGCATCCCGGGTGTGACCCCCACGGTCACCACGAGCGGCGCCTGGTCGGTGTCGATGCAGAACGGCTCCCCCGTCACCGCCACCATGACCGTGCCGACGGGCGGGCTCGTCGTGCACACCACGGGACTGGCGGTCTGTACGGTCACCGCCGCGCCCTCCGGTCCCGCCGGCGTCGCCGGAACCTGGACGAACGGCGCCCCGCCGAGCCTGACCTTCACCAACGCCTCGGTGCCGGTCACCGTCACCGGCGGCTTCGGCTGCCCGACGAGCGCGACCTCGTCCACCTTCAACGCCGTGTACAAGGTGGCCGACACCACCGACCCGGCGCAGCAGATCACCGTCGGCCCCTGACCGGGCCACCACCGTACGAAGGCCCGCCGGCTTCCGCCGGTGGGCGATGAGTGCGGCGGCGGCGGAAAATCCGTTGCCGCGCGGCGGGCCGACGGGTGATGCTCGGCCATATGTCCCAGAACACGGAGGAACCCGCCGCGCGCACCCAGCGGGGCGTCACCGACCTCTTCACCGCCGCCGGCCGCCTCGCGGTCATCCCGCGCAAGCCGGCCCGCCGCGAGCAGCTGCTCGTCCACCTCACCGAGACCCTGTTCGCGACGGACCGCGACTACACGGAGTCCGAGGTGAACGGGGCGCTGCGCACCGTCCACGAGGACTGCGCGGCACTGCGGCGGTACCTGGTCATCGCCGGGCACCTCACCCGGACCCGCGACGGCTCCGGCTACCGGCGGGCCACGACCACCCGGTAGTGGGTGGTCAGCCGTCCGTCCTCGCCGATGACGTGGAAGGCGAGGGCGGGCGGCTCGTCGAGGTGGACGTACTCGTTCTCCCCGGACGCCGCCTCCCACGGGAGCCTGGTCGTGGACACCACCCCGGGCGCCACCAGCAGCGGCCGCCCCGCGAAGGTGGTGGCCGCGCCCGTGTGCGCGTGCCCGCACAGGAAAGCGGTCAGGTGCGGATGCCGTTCGGCGAGCGCCGCCAGCCGTTCCTCGCCGAACTGCCGGATCCCGTCCACGTACGGGATGTGCAGCGGTACGGGCGGGTGGTGGAAGGCCACGAGTACGGGCACCTCGCGCGGGGTGGCGGCGAGCACCCCGTCCAGCCAGTCGATCGTCCGGTCCTCCAGGTATCCCCGGTGTTCACCGGGGACGGAGGAATCGCACACCGCGAGGACGAAGCCCTCGCCGCGCAGCACTTGGTCGACCGGGGCCGCGGTCGGCCGCTCCTCGCCGAGGAGACCGCGCCGGAAGGCGGCGCGGTCGTCGTGGTTGCCGGGGCAGATGACCAGTGGGTGCCGGGAGCCGAGCACCTCGCGCGCCTCCTTGTACTCCGCAGCGGTCGCGTGATCGGCGATGTCCCCGCTGACCAGCACCGCGTCGAGCGCGTAGGGGAGTTCCTCCAGGTACTCCACGACGGCGCGGGTCCGCTCGGCGGCCCTGCCCCCGCCGCCGTCGAGGTGGACGTCGCTCAGGTGGGCTATGACGATCACGGGCAGTGGCTCCTTCGGTCCAGAGGGTACGAACCTACCTACTGGCGCCGCGGATCGGCGGCGAGTTCGTCGCCCGGACTAGCGGCCGTGCCGCCGCCGCGATCGGTCCGCATCCGACCGAAGGCGTAGACGCATCCGGCGAGCGCGAGGTCCGACAGCAGCATGAATCCGATCGAGTACGAGTCCTTCGCGCTGTAGATCGCACCCATCACCAGCGGGGGCACGAAGCCGCCGAGGCCGCCCATCGCTCCGACGATGCCCGTCACGCTGCCCACCTGCGGCTGCGGGGTGACCTGTGAGACCAGGGCGAAGACGCTGCCGCTGGCGGTCCCGAGTCCGGCCGCCATCAGCAGCAGGGCGAGGGTGCCGACGGGGTTCATCGCCGGGTCGAAGGCCTGCACGATCGCGAGGAGGGCCACCAGGCCGAGGGCCCCGGACGTGACCCGCGCCGGGTGGATCCGGTCCGACAGCCAGCCGCCGATCGGCCGGAAGACCACCGTGACCAGGGCGAAGCCCGCCGCCTTGGTGCCGGCGTCGGTCGCCGACAGCCCGTACCAGGTCTTCAGGTACGTCGGCAGGTACACCCCGAACGCGACGATCCCGCCGAACCCGATCGCGTACAGCGCGGCCAGCTCCCACGTCACCCGCAGACGCCCCGCCCCGCGCAGTCGGGAGGCGAGCGAGGCCGTCGGCACGGGCCGGTCGGGCCGGTCCCTGAGCAGCAGGGCGGCGAGGACGGCGTAGGCGGCGAGTGCCAGTGCCACCACGAGGAAGGGCAGGTCGGGGTCGTGCTTGGCGATGCGCGGCGTGACGTACCCGGACAGCGCGACACCGCCCATGCCCATGCCGAAGACCCCCAGCGCGAAGCCCCGCCGGTCGGGCGGGAACCAGGAGTTGACCAGCGGGATGCCGATCGCGAACGTGGTGCCGCCCAGACCCAGCAGGAAGCCGACCGCGAGGGTCGGACCGTAGCTTCCGCGCGCGGGGATCAGCAGCAGCACGGGCACGATGGTGAGCGCGGACACCACCGGGAACATCAGCCTCGCCCCGTAGCGGTCGGTCAGCGCACCCACCGGAATCCGCCCCAGCGACCCGACCAGCACCGGCACCGCGACGAGCAGCGACTGCTGGAAGGAGGAGAGGTGGAGCCGGTCCTTGTAGTCACCGGCCAGCGGCGCGATCAGGTCCCACGCCCAGAAGGTGAGCGTGAACCCGAGCGTCGCCAGAACCAGATTGCGGTACGCGGCGCCCGAGGGCCGCGACGTCGACGTGGCGTCCATCCCGTCAGTCAAGACGTCACGGACCTGCCGGTCGCGCAGGACTGCGCCGAACGGATTGCGGACAGCGCCCCTGCGCGGGCCGGACGGGCCGGTGCGCCTAACGGCGGAAGTGGCCTTGGTGTTCGCGCAGGAAGGCGTCGAGGGTGCGGGGCGGGCGGCCGAGGATGTCGGTGACGGCGGCGGTGGGGGTTTCGGGTCGGGCGACGGCGAGTCGCTGGATCTCCGTCACGTGGTCGGCGAGCCAGGCGGGCATGTGGGCGTTGCGGATGAGGCTCTCACGCAGTTCGTCCGGAGTGAGGTCGACGTAGCGGATCCGATGGCCGGTCAGGGCGGTCAGCCGTGAGGCGAGTTCGGGGTGGGAGACGGCTTCGGGGCCGGTCAGCGTGTAAGTGCCGCCGGCGATGTCCGGCCTGGTGAGAGCGGCGGCGGCGACATCGCCGATGTCGCGGCAGTCGATGTAGTTGCAGGGCGCTTCGCCCATCGTGCCGAGGATGACGCCCTGGGCGACGGCGGGGGCCAGGCGCAGGAGGTTCTGCATGAACGCGTAGGGGCGCAGGATGGTGTGGGTGAGGCGGGAGGCGCGTAGGTGTTCCTCGACGGCGTGGTGTCCGCGGGAGACGGCGACCGGGGAGTCGGCTTCGGCGGCGGGTGCGGAGATCTTGACGATGTGTCCGATGCCGGCTTCGGCGGCGATGTCGATGACGCGGGTTTCGAGTTCGACCTGTACGGGGCTGTTGGCCATGGCGAGGAAGAGCCGGCCGGCGCCCTTGAAGGCGGTGCGCAGGGAGTGGGGGTCGGTGGCGTCGGCGTACTGGACCTCGACGGGCGGTCGATGTGCGCCGGTTGTGCCGGGGATCGGCCGGTCCGGGGTACGGGTCAGCGCGCGGACGGGTGCGCCGAGTGCGAGGAGGCTGTGGAGCAGGGCGTTCCCGGTGGCTCCGGTGGCTCCCATGACAACGATCATCGTGCGCTCATTCCTTGGTGACTTCCCCGGTGGCGGGCGCCGTCGGGGTGGGCCGGGGTGGGCCCGGCCGGTTACGGCCGGGCCGCCGCGATGGCGCTCCGCCAGCGCAGGGTGACGATGGTGGTCGCGAGCGCCGCGGAGACGGGCAGGTCGATGCGCAGGCGCTCCAGCCACGGGGTGGCCGGGACCGGGGTGTGGGCGGGTAGCCATGGGGCGGCGACCCATCCCAGCAGGGCCGCCGCCCCGGCGGCGGTGATGACGAGTGCGCCGGTCAGGGCGGCGCGCGGCGTGGTCGTGGTCCACCGCCGGGGCTGCCCGCCGTGCCGCAGCCAGGCCCCGACCAGGAACGCCACCACGGCGGAGGTGCCGGCGATGGAGGTGCAGGCGGCTACGGCAAGATCCTGCTGCCCGGTGACGATGCCGGCGGTACCGGCCATCAGCGCGGGGGCGGCGTAGGCGGTCAGCACCTCGCGCCACAGGGTGAACGGCCTGGACGGCTTGGATGGCCGGGACGGCCGGGAGGCTGACCGGTTTCGGCTGGTCCTTCTGTCCTTCGTTGCGGGCATGCCGACCTCTTTAATTGGGGAGCTTTAATTAGGGAGCTAACTATTGGCTCGAAAAAAGGGCCCTGCCCGAGGGCGGGGCCAAACCGGCCGAGAGCCGGGTCAGTCGGCGGCCAGGGCCGCGCTGCCGCGCACGACGCGGGCGAGCAGGTCGAGGAACACCGCACGCTCCTCCACGGAAAGCCCGCCCACCATCGCCTCAAGCCGCCCGAAATGCTCGGGCGCCATGTCACGCAGGCGCTGCGCTCCGCGCGCGGTCAGGATGGCCACCGTGCCCCGGCCGTCCTCCGTGGACGGGCGCCGGGCGATCAGGCCTTCGCGTTCGAGGCCGTCGAGCAGGCCCGTGACCGTGGCCCTGGAGACGTCGAGGTCAGCGGCGAGGTGCGACGGGGATTTCTCCCCGCCGTGGTCTTCGAGGTCGGCGAGCAGGCGGTAGCGCCCCGTCGACAGTCCGAACCTGGCGAAGTGCGCCTCGGCCGCCCGGCCGACCCTCGCGCCCGCCGAGATCAGCCGCACCGCGACCAGCACGGCCTGCGGATCGACCTCCAGGCCGTAGTGCTCGACCTGCCGCCTGGCCTGGTCCAGCGTGGGCGCCTCGCCGTCGATACCGTCCCTCGTCATGTAAGTAATATGGCGGCTAATCACTTTCGCTGTCAAGGCTCCCTCGCGGGCTGCCGGTAGCCGGTCCCGTCCGCGAGGGAAGGTACGCCCGCGCGTAGGCCTGTTCGGACCATCTCCGCGGGCCCGACCTGGCCGATCGGGTGACGTACGGGCGCGCTCGGACCTCCGCCACGGCGGGCCTGGCTAGCGTGGGCGAGCGCCTCCCCTTCCCGCCCCCGAGCCACCATGGAGCAGGTCTCATGACCACCACCCCCTTCACCTCGCTGACCGGGAACTACGTCGTCGACCCGGCTCACACCCAGATCGGGTTCGTGGCCCGTCACGCCATGGTCACCAAGGTCCGCGGCGCGTTCAAGGAGTTCGAAGGCACCGGGCACCTCGACGGCGAGGACCCCGCCAAGTCCACCCTGTCGGTCACCATCAAGGCCGCGAGCATCGACACCCGCAACGAGCAGCGCGACGGACACCTGCGCACCAACGACTTCCTGGACGCACCGAACTTCCCGGACATCACCTTCGTCTCCACCGGGGTGCAGCAGCTCGACAGCAGCAATTTCCGGGTGTCCGGCGACCTCACCATCAAGGACGTCACCCAGCCGCTCAGCATCGACTTCGAGTTCCAGGGAAGCGCCGTCGACCCGTACGGCAATCTGCGCGTCGGGTTCGAGGGTTCGGTGCCCATCAGCCGCAAGGAGTACGGCATCACCTGGAACGCCGCGCTGGAGGGCGGCGGCGTCCTGGTGGGCGACAAGGTGGTGCTGGAGTTCGAGGTCTCCGCGATCCGGCAGCCCTGACCCGGCCGGACCGCGACGCCTCGGCCGGCCGAGGCTTGTCCTTGGCCTTGGCCTTGCCCTTCTCCTTGCCCTTGGCCCTACCCGCGGTACGTCTCCAGCAGCCGGAGCCAGATCTCGCTGATCGTCGGAAACGCCGGGACCGCGTGCCACAGCCGGTCGATCGGCACCTGCGCCGCGACCGCGATCGTCGCCGCGTGCAGCAGCTCGGCCGCGCCCGGCCCCACGAAGGTCGCCCCGAGCAGGATCTCGCGGTCCAGGTCCACCACCATGCGGGCCCGGCCCCGGTACCCGTCGGCGTACAGGCCGGCCCCGGAGACCTTGCCGAGGTCGTAGTCGACCGCCCGGACCCGGTGGCCCGCCCGTTCCGCCTCGGCGAAGGTCAGCCCGACCGACGCGGCCTCCGGGTCGGTGAAGACGGCCTGCGGAAGGGCTTCGGTATCGGCGGTCGCCGCGTGCGCGCCCCAACGACCGGTGTCCAGCTGCCCGTTGCCCGCCGCCCGGGCGGCGATGGCGGCCCCCGCGATCCGGGCCTGGTACTTCCCCTGATGGGTGAGGAGCGCCCGGTGGTTGACGTCGCCGACCGCGTACAGCCAGTCGATTCCCGGGACCCGGCAGCTGTCGTCCACCTCGATCCACCCGCCCGGCGTGAGGCCGACGGTGTCCAGGCCGATGTCCTCGGTGCGCGGCGAGCGGCCGGTCGCCATCAGCAGCTCGTCGCCCTCCAGCGTCTCGCCGCCTTCGAGCACCACGGTGACGGGCCCGGGGGGGCCGGGCCGCACCAGAGGGACCACACCCCGCCCCCCCAGCGCCGAAGCCCCCCCCGCGCCCCCGGCGCGCGCGCCCCCGCTGTTACACGCCGCCATCCCCGGCACCGCCGCGGCGGCGGTGGACGCGTACGTCTTCGCGGGCAGCGTCGCGGTCGCCGTGCTGTCCGGCGTACTCGACCCGATGGGAGTGTCGTGTTG
>NZ_JBHYVM010000028.1:67430-117838 GCF_042750105.1 Streptomyces sp. NPDC059443
GGTTGCTCTGGGTGGGGGGCGCGCGGGCGGTCGCAATCACCATCTCGTCGCCCTCCTGCGACTCCCCCCCTTCCCCCCCCCCTGGGCGGGGCCGGCGCCCCCCCCCCCCACCCCCGCCCCCCCCCGCGACCCCCGTACGGACCTTCGCGCCCGCCTCGCGCAGGGCCTCGGCCACCAGCTCCCCGGCGAACGGCTCCATGCGCGGCAGCAGCCCGGAGCCCCGTACGAGCACGGTCACCTCGGAGCCCAGCGCCTGCCAGGCGGTGGCCATCTCGGCGGCCACGACCGAGCCGCCGACGATCAGCAGCCGGCCCGGCGCCGCCTGGGCGGAGGTCGCCTCGCGGCTGGTCCACGGCCGGGCGTCCACCAGGCCGGGCACATCGGGGATCACGGCCCGGGTGCCGGTCGCCACCACCACGGCGTGCCGGGCGGAGAGCACGTGGTGCTCCCCCTCGGGGCTGGTGACGGCGACCTTCCGGACTCCGTAGAGCCGCCCGTGCCCCCGGTACACGTGGGCGCCGACCGACTCCAGCCAGTCGATCTGGCCGTCGTCCTTCCAGCTGCCGGTCCAGTAGTCCCGGTGCGCGAACACCGCCTCGGCGTCCAGCGGGCCGGCCACGGCTCCCGCGAGACCCGGCACCCGGCGCGCGTCGGCCCGGGCGAGCGCCGGGCGCAGCAGCGCCTTGCTGGGCACGCAGGCCCAGTACGAGCACTCGCCGCCCACCAGCTCGCTCTCGACCAGGGCCGTGCTCAGCCCGGCGGCGCGGGTCCGGTCCACGATGTTCTCGCCGGCCGGTCCCCCGCCGAGCACCACTACGTCGTACTCCACCGCTTCAGTCATACGGGCCAGTCTCACCGCAGGGCGAGGGCCCGTCACGCACTCAGGCGTCCGGCGTGCCGGACTCCGGGGCGCCGGTGCCCGCTGCGCCGTTGCCCTCCGCGGCCTTCTGCTCCGCGGCGATCTTGGCGCGCACCTCGTCCATGTCCAGGGCGCGGGCCTGGCCGATGAGGTCCGTCAGGGCCGCTTCCGGAAGCGCGCCGGGCTGGGCGAAGATCGCCACCTGGTCGCGGACGATCATCAGGGTCGGGATCGAGCTGATCTGGAAGGCCGCCGCCAGTTCCTGCTGCGCCTCGGTGTCCACCTTGGCGAAGACCAGGTCGGGGTTGGCCTCGGCGGCCTTCTCGTAGACCGGGGCGAACTGCAGGCAGGGGCGGCACCAGCCCGCCCAGAAGTCGATCAGCACGAATGAGTTCTCGCTCACCGTCTGGTCGAAGTTCTCCTTGGTGAGTTCGACAGTAGCCACGATTGTCCAGACCTCCTGATTGCTGCACTTCTTGTGCTCCGTGAACGAACGGAACGCCCCAGGCATTCCGCCCGGGGCGTTCGCGTTCGTCCAGGTCGGGCAGGATGCGAAAGCGATCGGAACGCGACGGCCTAGAACCCGTGCGCGCCGGGCGTGGCGCGGACCGTGGTCCAGCGCAGCTCGGTGAACGCGTCCAGGTTCGCCTCGCCGCCGAAGCGTGCGCCGGTGCCCGAGGCGCCGACGCCGCCGAAGGGGGCCACCGCCTCGTCGTTCACCGTCTGGTCGTTGATGTGCGCGATCCCGGTCGGGATCCGGCCCGCCAGGTCCAGGCCGCGCGCCGCGTCGGCGGTCACGATCCCGAGGGCGAGCCCGTAGGGGCCGGCCGAGGCCAGCCGTACGGCCTCGTCCTCCGTCGCGAAGGACCGTACGGGGGCCACCGGGCCGAAGACCTCCTCGGCGTAGGCGGGGGTGTCGTCGCCGACGCCCGCGAGCACGGTGGGCCGGTAGAAGAGGTCCCGGTGGGTGCCTCCGGCGACGAGCTTGGCGCCCTGCGCGGTACTGGCCTCCACCAGGCCGTGGACCCGGCCGAGCTGGGACCGGTCGATCAGCGGCCCCAGGTGCACCTGCTCGCGGTACGGGTCTCCGACCGCGAGCTCCTCGGCCCGCGCGGCCAGCCGCTCGACGTACTCGTCGTAGAGCGAGGCGTGCACCAGGTGCCGGCCCGCCGTCATGCAGATCTGGCCCTGGTGGAAGAAGGAACCCCAGGAGGCCTGCGCCACGGCCGCTTCCACGTCGGCGTCTCGGAGCACGACGAGCGCCGAGTTCCCGCCCAACTCCAGGTGTGCGCGGGTGAGGTGACGGCCCGCCAGTTCCCCCACGGCCCGGCCGCTCGCAGTGGATCCGGTGAACGACACCACGCGTACCCGGGGGTCGGCGACCACCGCCGCACCCGTGTCCGCGCCACCGGGCAGGACGTGCAACAGCCCGGCCGGCAGGCCGGCCGCCGCGAGGACGGCGGCGAGCAGCAGACCGCCGCACACGGCGGTGCGACGGTCCGGCTTGAGGAGCACCGCGTTGCCCAGCGCCAGCGCGGGTGCCACCGAGCGGATCGCGAGGATCAGCGGGGCGTTGAAGGGCGCCACCACCCCCACCACGCCGACCGGTTCGCGGCGGGTGAAGGACAGCCGCGGGGCCTCGCTCGGCAGCACCTGGCCGGCCGGGCGCGAGGCCAGCGCCGCGGCCTCGTAGCACTCCTGCGCGGCGACGTGCAGCTCGAAGTCGGCCTTGCCGGGTATCGACCCGGACTCCCGCACCAGCCAGTCCCGCAGTTCGTCGGGGTGGGCGGCGAACAGGTCCCCGGCGCGGCGCAGCACGGCCGCCCGCTCCAGGTGGGTGGCCCGCGCCCAGTCGCGCTGCGCCGCGTGGGCCCGTACGGCGGCCTCCGTCACGTCGGCCGGGGCCGCCAGGTCGATGGTGGCGAGGGTCTGTCCGGTGGCGGGTTCGACCACGGGGGCGGTACCGCCGGTGAGCGTGGGTCCGTCCTGCCAGAGCGTCGGATCGAGAAGCGGCATGGCGCGGGGCCTCCGGGTGCGGGTGGGCGGGGCGGGGGGCGGCAGCACGCGCCATCGTGCCATCACCCCGCCCCCGAGACACCGGTTCCCTCTGCTCGGCGCATGGTTGCAGCCCACCTATGACCGAAAATGATCGCCGGCGGAGCCGATGGTGCCAGTGGCGCCACTGGAACGGTTCCCCCGCGGATCAGCGCTCCAGAACGAGAGCGATGCCCTGCCCCACGCCGATGCACAGCGCCGCCACACCGGTACCCGAACCGGCCGCCGCGAGCTGATGCGCGATCGAGCCCGCCAGCCGGGCCCCCGAGGCGCCGAGCGGGTGGCCGATGGCGATGGCCCCGCCGCGCGGATTGACCAACGCGGGGTCCAAGTCGGGCCAGTTGGCGAGACAGCCCAACGCCTGCGCCGCGAAAGCCTCGTTGAGCTCGAAGGCGGCCAGGTCCCCGAACCCCCGGCCCGCCTTGGCGAGCGCACGCTCGACGGCGTCCACCGGTCCCAGACCGAAGAGCTGGGGCTCGATCCCGGTGACCGCGGACGCGCTGATCCGCGCCAGCGGCTCCCGCCCGGTGGCGGCGAGGCCGGCCTCGTCGGTCAACAGCAGTGCGGCGGCGCCGTCGTTGAGCGGAGAGGCGTTCCCGGCGGTGACCGTGCCGGTGCCGTCCTTCCGGAAGGCGGGCTTCAGCCGCGCCAGCGCCTCGGGCGTGGACCCCTCCCGGATGCACTCGTCCCGTACGAGGTCCACCCCGGCGACCACCCCGGCCCACGGCACGACCTCGGCGTCGTACTGCCCGGCGGCCCAGGCCGCCGCCGCCTTGCGGTGGCTCTCCAGCGCGAAGGCGTCCTGCGCCTCGCGGGTGATGCCGTGCTTGTCGGCGACGAGTTCGGCGCCCTCACCGAGGGAACCGGTCCACTCGGCGGGCATGCGGGGGTTGGTCATCCGCCAGCCGAGGGTGGTGGACCACATCTGCTGGTGCCCGGCGGGGAAGCCGCGCTCGGGCTTCTGCACCACCCAGGGGGCCCGACTCATCGACTCGACCCCGCCCGCGATGGCGACGGAGGCGTCGTCGAGCGCGATGGCGCGGGCCGCCTGGATGACGGCTTCGAGCCCGGACCCGCAGAGCCGGTTGACGGTGACCCCGGGCACGCTCACGGGCAGCCCCGCGAGCAGCACCGCCATGCGGGCCACGTCGCGGTTGTCCTCGCCCGCGCCGTTGGCGTCGCCGAAGACCACGTCGTCGATGCGGGCCGGGTCGAGCGCGGGCGTACGGTCCACGAGCGCGCGCACCACGTGGGCGGCCAGATCATCGGGCCGGACCCCGGCGAGGGCCCCGCCGAACTTGCCGATCGGGGTGCGGACGGCGTCGACGACGTAGACGTCGCGGACGGTACGGATGCTCATGGAGTCCCTCCTGGGCGAGCGAGAGTGGCGGCGCGCCCTCACCGACGCCGTTGTCCGGCCCGGCGCACGCCCCGCCCGCGCCCGGTGGGGCGCGCCCGAAGTCTCCGTCCGCCCGTCCCCCCATGTCAACGCCCCTCCGGCCGGGCCCGCGCCCCTCCGGCCGGGAAACGCGGACCCCGGCCTGGGTACGAGGCCCCGGACAGGCGGGCTACTCGGTGTGCAGCACCGAGGCGATCGTCATCCGGGCCGCCGACCGGGCCGGGATCAGGGCGCCGAGGACCGCGATCGCCACGCCCGCCAGGAGCATCCCGGCCAGCTGCGGCGCGTGCCACACGTCCTTCATGGACTCCGGGAAGTCGACCACCCCTACGTTGTCCACGACGAAGCGGTGCGCCGCGATCCCCAGCGGGATGCCGAGGAGCCCGCCGACCGCGCCCAGCGCGGCGACCGAGGTCACCGTCATCACCACCACCTGCCGGGGGGTCATTCCGATCGACTTGAGCATGCCCAGGTCCCGGCGCCGCTCGCGCGTGTTCAGCAGGACCGTGTTGAAGACGCCGAGCGAGGCGACGAGGGTCAGCAGCACCGTGAACACCGTCGAGAAGGTAACGACCGTGGTGATGCCGGCGTTCCCCGAATCCGCCACCGACGCGCTCAGGCCCGGGTCGAGCGCCTCGACCGCCTCGGCGTAGGCACGCGCGTCGGCGCCCGGGGCGAGCCGCACCGTGTACTCGCTGGCCCCGGTGCCCGGTGCGAGTTGGGCCAGGGTCTGCCAGCCGGCCTCCACGGCCCTGGCGTTGCCTTCGATGACCTGGCCCACGACGGTCACGGTGACCTGCCTGCCGTTCAGCTCCAGAGCGAACCGGTCGCCGATCTTCAGCCCGCGCTGGGTCAGGAACGACGGCCCGGCCACGATCTCGCCCGCCGCCGCCGGCGCACGGCCCCTGACGATCGTGTGGGCGTACGAGGAATCGTCCCCGCGGTAGAAGTCGGCGAAGACGGGCTGGCTCTGCCCCGTCATGTTCGCCTGCGCCAGCGCGCGGGCCCGTACCCCCTGCGCGCCCGGAAGGGAGCGGAGCCGCTCCTCGATCTGCTGGTCACTGAGCCGGGGAGGCGTCCGGTCGTTGCCCGGACCCCCCGCCGTCACCTGGATCCTGGCGCCTCCGTCTTCCCGCCCGGCGTTGCCGAAGGCCAGCATGGTGCTGGTCAGTCCGGTCGACAGGGTCACGGTGGTGACCCCGAGGACGATGGCCGCCATGGTCAGCAGGGTGCGGCCGGGCCGGGCGAACGGCTGGCCCAGACCCAGGCTGACCGGTCGCGGCAGCCTGGTGGCGCCGAGCATCCGCTGGACGCGCAGCCCGCGCCCGGTCCGCGGCGCGCCGCCCGCGCTGATCGCCTGCGCGGCGGGCAGCCGGTGGGCCCGCAGGGCGGGGACCAGCGCGGCCAGCAGGACCAGCGCGGGCATGCCCACGAGGCAGACCACGGACACCCACGGGCTGATGTCTCCGACCGAGGCCCGGCCCACGTCGATGCCGGTGAACGCGACCTTCATGATCGGCCCGACGAGCACGTTGCCCAGCAGGGTGCCCAGTACGCAGCCCACGACGGCGGGCACGGAGAGCATGATCAGGTAGACGGAGACGACCTGGTTCGGTGTGAAGCCGAGGGCCTTGAGCACCCCGATGTGCCGGTATCCGGAGACGACGGCCCCGCTGACCACGTTGCCGACGATCAGGACGGAGACCAGCAGCCCGAGGACGCCGAAGAGCGTCATGAACGGGAGGTAGGAGTCGGCGAGTGCGGAGAAGGCCTGCTTGAGGGTGAGGTAGGTCTGCGCGCCGGTGAGCGATCCCTCCGGCAGCCCCGCGGTGGCCCCGGCGAGGCCGGCGCTCAGCCGGGCCTCCGTCGAGGCGTCCGTGAACCGGTAGAGCATCTGGGCGGAGGTCGGGTGCAGCGCGGCCATCTGCTCCGGCGAGACCCAGGCGCTCGCCGACTTGCTCATGCTCGCGGCGAATCCGACGACGGTCAGCGTCTGTCCCCCGGGGACCTCCAGTTCGGTGCCCAGCAGCGCCGTGCCGGGCGAGCCCTGGACCGACCAGTTGACGACGATCTCCCCGGGCGCGGTGGCCCAGTGGCCCTCCAGCAGATCGATCCGGTCCACGGGACCCGCCGGGTCGGCCCGGCCCACCACCGTCAGGGTGCCGCCCGCCATCCAGAGCCAGCCCTTGGGGATGTCCAGGACGGCCTGCCCGAAGGGCCCGGCCGCGGCCTCCACCCCGGGCTGCCGGGCGGTGCGCGCCAGTTGCTCTGTCGAGACCTTGGTGGTGTCGAAGGCCGCCACCGTATGGGCCCCGCGCTGCTTCGCGTACGCCTTGTCGAAGGGGCCCGAGGCGGCGCTCAGCAGCCCCAGCGCGAGCAGGACGGTGGCGGTGGAGCACAGGACGACGAGTCCGATGACGAAGGTCTGGACCCGGCGGCGCTTCACGGCCGCGCGCGAGGCCCTCCACACGGCGCTCACGCGGCCGCCTCCAGGGCGCTTTCGCGGGCGACCCGGCCGTCGGCGACTTCGACCAGCCGACTGGCGCAGCGGGTGGCCAGCTGAGGGTCGTGCGTGACGATCAGCAGGGTCTGGCCGATCTGGTTCAGGTCGATCAGCAGGTCCATCACCTGTTCCCCGGAACGGCTGTCGAGGGCGCCGGTCGGTTCGTCGGCCAGCAGCAGCGCCGGACGGTTCATCAGCGCCCTTGCCACGGCGACCCGTTGGCGCTCGCCGCCGCTGAGCGTCGCCGGATAGTTGTTCCGGCGTCCGGCGACACCGAGTTCGTCGAGGAGCTCCAGGGCCCGGCGGCGCGCCTGCCGGGTCGGGGTGCCGGTCAGCTGCGCGGCCAGCGCCACATTGTCCAGGACGGGCAGATCGTCGATGAGGTTGAAGAACTGGAAGATCATGCCGACGTTGCGCCGCCGGAACAGGGCCAGGCCGGTCTCGCTCAGCCCCCCGAGGTCATGACCCTGCACCTCGACCGTGCCCGAGGTCGGCCGGTCCAGGCCGGCCACCATGTTGAGCAGGGTGGACTTGCCGCAGCCCGAGGGCCCCATCACGGCGACCGCGTCCCCCGCCCTGATCTCCAACGACAGTCCGTCCAGGGCCTTCGCGTCTCCGTACTCCTTGTGCACGCCGTCCAGCCGCACCACCACTTGCCGTTCACCGCTGTGATCATTCGTCATGGCTCGAACCTAGGCCGGAGTCCGCGGACGCGGCGTCACCCCCTCGATGTATCCGTCCGGTCGGGTCATCCTGGAGATGTACGGGGCTGCGTGCGAGGGCTGCGTACGGGGCTGATGGCGAACACTCCGCGGAGCTGCGAAGATGATCACGTGTGGGGATCCGGGACGATCTGGCTGATCATCGCCCTGGCGGCGGCAGTTGGCGCCGTCGGGTGTCTCGGCGTGGCGTTGGCCCGGGCCCGACGGCTGCACCGGGCGGCCATCGAGGAGCGCGGCTGGCTGCTGGAGCGGGAGCGCGAGAGCGCGGCGCAGACCGCCGTCGACGCCGAGCGGGCCAGGATCGCGGCCGACCTCCACGACATCGTCAGCCACAACGTGAGCCTCATGGTGGTCCAGGCCGGGGCGGCCCGCGAGGTGCTGGCCACGATGCCGGAGGAGGCCGCGGCGGCGATGAGCGCCGTCGAGACTGCCGGGCGGAACACGATGACCGAGCTGCGGCACCTGCTCGGGCTGCTCGCACCCGCGCAGAACGGCGAGGACGAGCCCTACGGGATGGACCTGTCTCCGCAGCCGAGCCTGAGCCGGATCGGCCCGCTGATCGACCGCATCGCCTTCGCCGGCCTGCCCGTGGAGATGCGCGTCTCGGGCGAGCCGCGCCCGCTGCCGACCGGGATCGACGTCACCGCCTACCGGATCATCCAGGAGGCCCTGACCAATGCCCTCAAACACGGGGACGGAGCGAAGGCCGAGGTGACGGTGCGGTACGCGGACCACTACCTGCGGGTCGAGGTGCTGAACGGCGGCCCGAGCGTCCTGTCGGGCAGCCGTCCGGTGCGGAGCGGGGCGACGGGGGGCCGGGCGGACGGCACCGGACGCGGGCTGCTCGGCCTGCGGGAGCGGGTCACCGTCTACGGCGGCGACCTGGACGCCCGTCGCCGCCTCGGCGGCGGCTACCGCGTCCGCGCCCGGATACCGCTGGACCGGCCGTGACGGCGAACGCCACGCCCGGCCCCCGCGTCGTGATCGCCGATGACCAGGAACTGGTCCGCACCGGCTTCCGCATGATCCTGACCGCCCGCGGCATCGACGTGGTGGGCGAGGCCGCCGACGGGGCCGAGGCCGTGGCCCTCGTACGCGAACTGCGGCCCGACGTCGTGCTGATGGACATCCGGATGCCCGTCATGGACGGCCTGGAAGCCGCCCGCCGGGTCCTCGCGCACGCCCCGGACTGCCGGGTGATCATGCTGACCACCTTCGACCTGGACCGCTACGTCTACGCGGCCCTGGCCGCCGGAGCCAGCGGATTCCTGCTCAAGGACGTCACCCCCGCGCACCTGGCCGCAGCCGTCCGCCTGGTCGACACCGGTGACGCCCTGCTCGCGCCCTCGATCACCCGCCGCCTCGTGGAGCGCTTCGCGCCCGGCGCTCCCCCGGCCGGGCCGGGCCCCGCAACCCCGGCCGTGCACCGGGACCTGGCCGTACTGACACCGCGCGAGCTGGAGGTGCTGACGCTGATGGGCCGGGGGCTCTCCAATGCCGAACTGGCGAGGGAGCTGACCCTCAGCGAGGCGACGGTGAAGACGCACGTGGCCCGGATCTTCGGCAAACTGACCTTGCGCGACCGGGCCCAGGCCGTAGTCCTCGCCTATGAGACGGGACTCGTCTCACCGGGCGAGTCGGCCGACGCCACCGGCGATCAGGGCCGATAGCCCGCGAACCCCGGGCCCCGGACCGCAGGCCGCGCAGGGAGTCGGCCGGGGCGTCCCGTCAGGTCGACTCGCGCGGCAGCGCCACCGCCGCCATCAGGTCGTGCCGCCGCACCACGGCCGAAGGCTCCCGTACTGCCTGGTCCACCAGCCCCGCCAGCCGCTCGCCCGTCGGCATCTCGATCTGCACCGTGCTCAGCCTCGGCCTCAGCAGCCGCCCGATCAGCAGATCGTCCGCGCCGATGACGGCCACGTCCTGCGGCACCCGCAGCCCCGTGTCCTGGAACGCCCGCATCAGCAGCATCGCGTACTCGTCGTTGTACGCGAACACCGCGTCCAGGCCGAGCCCGGTCCACCGCTCCGCGAGCGCCGCCGCGGACTCCTCCGAGTAGGCCATCGGCAGGGCCACGACCTCGGCTCCGGCCACCGACCGGGCGCCGGCCAGCCGGGGCGCGGAGAAGAGCTCCAGCCCTTCCTCCTCCGGCACGATCACGCCGATCCGGCGCCGGCCGCGCTCCACCAGGTGTTCCGCCGCCCGTGCGCCGACCTCCGCCTGGTCCATGACCAGCGCGTGCGCTCCGGGGACGGTCACCGGTCCCATCGTTATCACCGCGCGCGCCCCGGCCCGCTTGAGGGTGGCGACGTTGTGCGCGGACAGCGTGATCTCGCCGAGCGAGATCACCGCGACCGGCCGCAACTCCGCCCAGGCCCGCGCGGCCTCGTCGCCCGTCAGGCCGAGGCTGCCGTACTGGACCACCGTGTAGTCGAGGCGGCGCAGCGCCCACTGCAACTCGTTGAGGAAGTTGCTGTAGAGCGGGCCGATCGGCACGTGCGAGGTGGGCAGCAGCACGATGCGCGTGTGCCCGGCGCGCAGGCTGCGGGCGGCCGCGTGCGGGACGTAGCCGAGCTCCTCGGCGGCTTCGCGCACCTTGCGGCGGGTCGGCTCGCTGATGCGTACGGCTTCCGCGTTGTTCAGGACGTACGAGACCGTCGCGCGCGAAACGCCGGCGAGCCGGGCCACGTCGGCGCTGGTCGGCACGGGCGGACTCGGCACCGACGGACTCGGCGCGGGCTGAGTCGGCGCGGGCTGAGTCGGGGCCGGTGCGGCCGGTGACGGGTCCGGTGCGGCCGGTGACGGGTCCGGTGCGGCCGGTGCGGCCGGTGACGGCGACTTGGGCGGCTTCGATGACTGAGACATTGCCGTCGCATCTTTCCAGACCGGTTGTGCCCAGGGGCTAGCGGATGGCCGGAAACGAATGCTACACAGTGGTTACACGATTCACTGACACGTGTAACCAAGGCGTCACCCCAGCTTCACCAGAGGTGTCTCCGCACGTGCTGTGACGTGCCCAGTCGTGCCGCCGCCCCGCCGCGTTCCGTCGCACCCCCGCCGTCGTGACGGGGCGGCGAGCACTCCTCCCCGTACCGCCTCCCGTACCCCTCCCACACCTTCAGGCACTCCTCCCCCACCCCTCAGCCCCCTCGAAAACTGCCCAGGAGGGCACCGTGGCCCTTTCCTCCCCCGGCACCGGCACCGCCGCAGCCACCACCGACGCCTCCGCCAAGTCCGCTCCCGGACGCGGCCTGCTCCCCTTGCTGCTCCTCGGCAACAGCGCCATGTACGCGCTCTACATCGGCGTCGCCGGCGTACTGCTCGCACTCCAGGTCGAAGACATCGACGCGGCGAACAAGGTCGCCAACTTCGGCCTGATCGCGGGGGTCTCCGCGATCTTCGCCACGGTCTTCAACCCGGTCGCGGGCGCCCTGTCCGACCGCAGCGGGCGGCGCAATCCCTGGATCCTGGGCGGTGGGCTCGCCGCGATACCGGCGATGCTGCTGCTCGGCGCCGCGGACACGATCCTGCTGATCACCATCGCCTGGTGCCTCGGCCAGGCCGTCATGAACATCTACCAGGCCGCCATCACCTCCGTGGTCCCCGACCGCGTCCCGATGAACGCCCGCGGCAAGGCCTCCGCGGCCGTCGGCCTCGGCCTGCCGTTTGGCTCCACCATCGGCGCCCTGATCGGCGCGGCCTGCTCGGACGACTACCGCACCGGGTACCTGATCTTCGGCGCGCTCGTCGCGGGCGCCGCCGTCCTGTTCATCGCCTGCACCCGTGAGCAGCGGCTGCCGGCGCGGGCCCCGATGCCGGTCAAGCAGCAGCTCGCCGCCTTCACGAGCGCCCTCAAGGACCACGACTTCCGCTGGGCGTTCATCGGGCGGGCGCTGCTCGTCCTCGGGTACTTCGCGGTGAGCGGCTACCAGCTGTACATCCTCCAGGACCACACCGTCCTGCCCGAGGGCATGAAGCCCGAGTCGGCCGTGGCCGTCCTGATGCCGCTGACCAGCGTGGCGATGGTGGTCTCCACCGTCCTGGGCGGCTGGCTCTCGGACAAGTACGACCGCCGCAAGCTCTTCGTCGGCGCCTCCGCACTGCTGTCCGCCATCGCGCTGGTGATCCCCGCCCTGTCGACCAGCTGGACGGCCATGCTGGCCTTCGCCGTGATCAACGGCCTGGCCTTCGGCTGCTACATGGCCGTGGACACCGCCCTGGTGACGATGGTCCTACCGAAGGCGGAGGACGCGGCCCGCGACATGGGCGTGCTCAACATCGCCAATGCCGGCCCGCAGATCGTCGCGCCGTTCATCGCCTCGGTGATCGTGTCGGTGAGCGGCGGCTACACCGCCCTGTTCATCGTGGCCGCCGTACTCGCGGTCGCGGGCGCGCTGGCCGTCAAGCCGATCCGCAGCGTCCGCTAGCCCGTCTCCTTCGGATCGGGCTTTCGCCCCGGTCACCGAACCCACCTCGTACACCATGCCGTTGACGATGAAAGGCACCACAGTGCAGCTCCACACCCACACCTGGGGCGAAGGCGACCGCGTCGCCCTCCTGATCCACGGGATCATGGCCGACCACCGGACCTGGCGCCGGGTCGGTCCCGCCCTCGCCGAGCGCGGCTACCGCGCCATCGCCGTGGACCTGCGCGGCCACGGGGCCAGCGGCCGGGGCGAGTACGGCCCCGAAATCTTCGCCGACGACGTGGTGGAGACCCTGCCGGCCGGCGCCGAGCTCGCCATCGGACACTCCCTCGGCGGCCTGACCCTCTCGCTCGCCGTCGACCGCCTGAAGCCGAAGCGGGCCGTGTTCTCCGACCCCGCATGGCACCTGGCCGCCCCCGAACCGGGCTTCACCCCGGAGATGTTCGCCCGGTTCAAGTCCGCGCCCAAGGAGCAGATCCAGGCGATGAACCCGCGCTGGGACGAGGCCGACGTCGACATCGAGCTGGAGACCCTGGCCGTCTGGGACGAGGCGACCGCGCTCTCCCTCGCTCCGCTGATGGGCGCCGACCTGCTACCGGCCGCGCCGGTGGTCCCCTCGCTCGTGCAACTGGCGGGCCCCAGCTTCCTGATCTCCGAGGAGCGGGCGGCGGTCCTCCGGGAACGCGGCTTCGAGGTACGTTCGGTGGCGGGAGCCGGGCACACCATCCACCGGGACGACTTCGACGGCTTCATGGCCTCCCTCGACGGGTGGGTCTAGGAAGCGGCAGCGCCTCGGGGGACGCGACGGCCGGCCGGGGGGCTCCCGCCCCACCCCGGCCGGCCGGCGGTATGCACAGCCCCTTTCCCCACGTCGGGCCTGCTGTGGGGGCGTCCGAGCCGGTCGTCGCCCGGAGTCTCGGTGCTGCGGTGGAGCGTGCCCTGTGAGTGGTCTGGCCACCGACGTGGAGGCCGTGTTGACCGAGGTCCTGGGCGGGCACGAGCGGGCATCCCGTCCCGTGCCGTGGTGGTGGCGGAGGTCCTGGACGTGGACGGCGAACGCTCCCTGTCGGTCATCACCACCCCGGGCCTGAGCGAGTGGGACGCGCTCGGGCTGTGCCGGCACGAAGTCCTCAGCATCGAGGGACCGACCGCCGCCAACTTCACCCGGGACACCGAGTGATCAACCGCGCCCCCGTGATGCCTGCCGTGCGCACGATGCTGACCACGGCAACCGGTCGGCCCTGTGCGGTCGGGGCGCTCCCGCTGGTCGACAGCAAACCGGCGCAGCTGCCGTACGGCGTCCTCTACCCACTGGGTGGCTTCGTGGACTGAGCGCCGCTCTCGGACGCCTCCGAGGGCGCCCACATCACCTACCGGGTGACGATCGTCGCCGCCCGCACCGACCAAGCCAAGCGGCTAGCCGGCCGAGCGCGCCGTGCGTTCCTCGGACGCAGCCCCACACGATGAGGCCTGGCCCGGCCAGTGGCCGCTCCCATCCCCCGGCCGCACCTGCAGGGATACAAATTGAGCGCAACGGCCTGGACCTGAGGAGCCGACTTCACGACCGAGCCCACGATGCCGCAAGTCTGATATTGAGAGCGATTAAACTCCACGATCAGGCCCATACCAGCGCACGACTTCACCACCTTGAGACATAGGCCGTGACTCCAACTCGACCGGCCCAGGATAGAAATATGAAGAATTTGGCCCTGCCATATCTTCACCCGCCAAATACCTATACAGCCATTCCGAGAAGCTCATCGAATACTCAAAGAACTCCCCGTCGCCATCCTCGATGAACAAGAGGGGGCGAAGCCCCTTCGGATCCGCCGCCAGGAATACCGTCTGCCCACTATCCGCAGACGCGATAGGCGTCAACCCGCGCAGGGTCCCGAATTCGAGCTCATCCAGATTGAGAACAATCCGAGGATCCCCATCCACATCTTCACCCCAAGGGACTTCAGACCATGCACGAGATGTATCGCGAATGTACTCCCCTAGATTCCATCGCGGCGTTGCCGGGTGATTTAGCACGAGATGCCCGTTCAACTTGACCGGAGCGTAGGCGTCAACCAGAGCCTTATAGTCGTCGGGCAACGCGAAGCCGAGATCGCTTTCAATCTTCAGCCATTCCGCCGGCTCTGAACGCCGCCCAGTCTCAGCACCCAGCACAGCCATCACCCTTGGCAGGTACTCGCCACTCACGACACTTACCTCCTTGGACAGTCAGCACTGCCCGTAGTAGTACCACCCGTCGGAGACTGGTGTATCACACAGTGCTTCGCCCACGCCCCAGGAACCCCGTAATTGTACTCGATACGCGTCGGGATTCCCGAGTCATCGTCATCATAATGAGGCGTTACAGAAATAGAGAGCGACGCCCCCGACTTTATCGCATTTCTGATCTCAGATTCAACACCATGGTTCAAATATGGAGTATTGGTCTTCTCGTACTCTGCGACCAGGTTTCGGAGATCAATCCCGGAACCCTTTGCTGCGGCAGGTATCAGATGGCCATTCGCGGCAGTATGCCCCTGACTCTCGATTTCATTCATTCCTGGCGGCTTCGTGGAAGAGTTAGTGTTCGTCCCCGGATATTTGCGCCCCTTATTGTAGTCGCTCATATCCAGCAGACCGTACACTCCGGTCGCCCGACACTGATAACTGCCCTCATGGTCATCGTAGTAACGTTCGCGCGGCAGGTATACCGCATGCCCGGTCGCACTTACCCCTGGACCGTCGTCACACTTATCATCACTGCGATCTCTACCATTATTCTTCCCGCCGAATACGTCGGTAGGAGCTGGCAGAATTTCCGGGACAAAATTAGTGCCACCTTGCAGCATTTGAAGCAGATTCCGTGCACTGACGACCATCAGCCAGCCGTCTCCAAGGGTCCACGCAGCGTCGCGGATGGCCGCGGTATCGATTTCCAGGTCGCGTGTCGGCGCCGGGACCGGGTGCTTCCCCTTGTTGGGGTTCTGGATGATCGGGGGCGGGGGCGGGAAGCATCGGCGACCGCACCGGCTGCCGCCACCGCCTCCTCCACCGCCTCCTCCGCCGCCACCGCCACCGCCTCCATCGCCCTCCGGGTCGTCCACCCCAACCGGGGGCCTGCCTCTGGTTTGGCACACCGGCATCCAGGGCCACATTTCGCAGTAGCTGCCTCCGCCACGGAAATCAGGCTGGGGGTTGAGGTAGCCGCAGCCCTGCGGCGCGTTCTCGCACGAGTTGTAGCCGAGGGTTTCGGCATCGGCGACGATGCCTACCACGAGGCCCACAATCCCGAGCAGCCTGCCACCAGCCCGGCGGCCTAGGGCTCCCCAGCTGAAGCTTGGGGCCTTCGGGTGCACCGGCGCGAGGCTGACGGCCGCCCTGGGGGATGCGTAACGACCGGTTCCGTTATCGATGAAGTGGCCGGTGGGATCGGTGCCGTTCAGCGGGCTTGCGTTGGCGTAGGTGTAGCGGTTCGCCTGGACGGAGGGGTCCGGGTCGAGTTGGTATGTGTCGCGGCTGGTGAAGCTGCCGATGCCGGGCTGGTACCAGCGGGCGGCCATGTTGATTTCACCGCTGGTGGGGTCGGTCCAGCCGGACTGGTAGCCGATGTTGGGGTTGGTGCCGCTGGTGGCGGTGGTTTTGCCGAAGGGGTCGTAGGTGCGGGAGCCGGCGAGGGTGGTGCCGTCGGGGGCCAGGCTGGCGACGAGGTCGCTGTGCTGGTCGGTGACGGCGAGGCGGGCGGTGCCGTTTTGGGCGGTCGTGGCGGTGGAGAGGATGGAGCCGCCGGGGGTGCGGGTGTAGCTGGTGGTGGCGTCGGTGACCAGGTTGTTGGAGCCACCGTCGTAGGTGAAGGGGCTTGCGTTGTGGGTCAGGACGCGGTCGAGGCTGTCGTAGGTGAAGGTGCTGGCGCCGTTGGTGACGGTGCGTTCGAAGGCGTCGGTCTGGATTTGCTGTGTGGCGTTGGCGTCCGCGGAGTCGGTGACGGTCTTTTCGGTGCCTCGGGCGCTGTATGCGTAGGTTTTGCTGCCCCAGGTTTCGAGGCGGTTGCGCGAGTCATAGGTGCCTGTGAGGGCGCCGCGCTTGGTGAGGTTGCCGGACTTGTCCCACTCGTAGGGGGTGTTGGTGGTCCCGTCGTTCCAGGACGTCATGCGGCCGGCGAGGTCGTAGGTGTAGGTGTTGGCGGCCGCGCCCGCGGTGCCTGTGGTGGTCTTCTTCACCAGCTGGTCGGCGAGGTCGTAGTCGTAGGCCTGGCCCTGGACGTCGCCCCCTGCTGTGCGGGCGACGGTGTCCTTGGTGAGGCGGCCGAGGTCGTCGTAGGTGTAGGTCCGGTTCGCGCTGATCGTGTACGTGCCACCAGTGCCGGGGCGGGCGTACTGCTCCAGCGTGGGCCGGCCCGCCGCGTCGTAGCCATTCCGTACCTGGGTGCCGGTCAGGGGGTCGGTGGTGGTGTCGAGTCGGCCGCCCGTGTCGTAGGTGAACGCGGTCGTGCCGGCCGCGTCGGCGCGGGATGTCATCTTGCCGTCGGCGTCGTAGGTGTAGGCGGACTTGCCTGACGGGCCGTCGGCGTTCAGCAGCTGGCCGCGGTCGTTGTAGGTGTACGTGTTGGCGGCCAGGACGCCGTCCGTGCCGGAGCCCGTCATACGGCCGACGAGGTCGTAGGAGAGGGTGCGGGGTCGCGTCGCGACCGCCGTGCCGCTGCCGGTCTCGTTGGTGAGGCGGCCGAGGGCGTCGTAGGTGCGCTGGCGCTTGACGTTGCCGGGCAGGAGTTCGGTGACCGGCTGTCCTGCGGCGTCGTACGTGGTGGTCCAGGTGCGGACGTCCGGGTTCCAGTGCTGGGTTGTGGCCGGTTCGATCGTCGACTCCGGCAGACCCCATGGGGTGAAGGTGTAGTAGGTGGCCTTGCCGCGGCCGTCCGTCAAGCGCGTGCGGTTGCCCGCCGCGTCGTAGCCGAAGGTGGTCGTGATCGAGTCCGTAGCACTGATCGGCTCGATCTGCTTCGTCATGCGGCCGAGTGCGTCGTAGGTGTAGGTCCGACGGGCGCCGGTTGCGGACGTGGAGGCCGTCGTGTTGCCGTCGGCGTCGTATTCGGAGGAGACCGTACGCAGTGCGGTGGTCCCCGCGCCGAAGTCGGTGACGGCGGTGGGCTTGCCCAGGAGGTCGTAGGCGGTGGTGGTCTTGCGGTTTGTGGCGTCGGTGGTCTCGGTGGTGCGGCCGAGGCCGTCGTAGGCCGACTTGGTGATGCCGCCCAGGGGGTCGGTGACGGTCAGGACTTCGCCGGCCGTGTTGTGTGTGGCGGTGGTCCGGCGACCGGCGGGGGTGGTGGACGCGGTCTGGTTGTTCGCGTCGTCCCAGGTGTAGCGGGATACCAGGTTCTGGAGTGTGGGTTTGCGTTCGACGGTGGTCGCGGTCAGCTTGCGGCCGAGTTCGTCGTAGGTGGACTCGGTGCGGGCGCCGGTCGGGTCGGTCGCGGACAGGGGCAGCTTGGTGGGTGTCCAGGTGTAGGTGCTGACGCCGCCACCGGAGAGGGCTGTGTTGGTGCCGTTGAGGGTGGCGGTTCCCGGTGCTTGCAAGGCTGTGGTGCCGCCGAGTGCCGGGTCCGTCTTGGTAGCCACGTTGCCGAGCTGGTCGTACGTGAAGTACGTGGCGCGGCCCAGAGGGTCGGTGGTTGAGGCCGGGTGGCCGAGCTGGTCGTACGTCGTGCGGGCGACGGCGGTGATCTTGGTGCCGCCGGGCGGGGTGTAGTCGGGCAGCGTGACCGCGGTGGGGCGGCCCAGCTTGTCGGTCTCGGTACGGATCACCATGCCTCGGGCGTCGCGCGCGTCCGTGGCCTCGGCAAAGGTGTTGTAGCCGGTGAGGGTCTTGGGTGTGACGGTGGTCGCCGCGGCGCCGTTCTCTTCGGCCTGTACCTGCGGGGCGGTCTGCTCGACCAGTCGGCCGAGTTCGTCGTAGCGGCTGGTGGTGGTGTTGCCGCGCGGGCTGACCGCGGTGAGCGCCAGGCCCCGCTGGTCGAAGGTGGACGAGGTGGTACGGGTGGTGGTGCCGTCGGTGACGGTCGTCTTCTTGGGGTTGCCCGCCGTGTCGTACTCGGTGGTGGCGGTCACCTTCTTGCCGGTGGCGTCGATGGACTGTGTCGACTCGGTGACCCGGTCGTCGCCGTCGTAGGCCGTCGTCGTGACCCGGTTGAGGCCGTTGGGGTCGAGGACGGTGCGTGTGGTGCGTCCGGTGGCGTCGACCGTGCTGGTCACCGTCGTGCGGCCGCCTCCGGTTGTCTGGCTGGTGATGTGGCCCGCGCCGTCGTAGTCGTTGGACTCCAGGACGATGTCGTGCTTGGTGCCGTCGGCCTGGGTCACGGCCTTGGCTGTCGTCTTGGCTTTCAGACCGTCGTCGAAGTACGTGTAGGCGGTGGTGGCGCCCATCGCGTCCGTTGTCGAGGCGAGGCGGCCGGCCGGGTCGTAGGCGTTGGAAACCAGGACGAGGTCGCGGGTCTGACCGGAGGGGTCGCCGGTCCAGTTCTTCAGGACGGACTCGGCCAGGTTGCCGCGCTTGGTGAAGGAGTGGGTGACGACGTTGCCCGCCGGGTCCGTCTCCTGTGTCACTCGTCCGAGGGAGTCGTGTGTGAAGAGGGTTTCGTTGCCGGCCGGGTCGGTGGTCTTCTCGTTGAGGCCTTGGGCGTTGTACTGGTAGGTGGTCGTCCGCGCGGTGTCGCCGCCGGTGGTGTCCTGGGTGGACTCGGTCAGGAGCAGGCCGTCGGTGTCGTAGGTGCGGTTCACCGTGGCGGTGTGTGTGGTTCCGGTGATCTCGTTCTTGACGCCGGGGCCCGTCTCGGATGCGACGCGGGACATGGCGTTGTAGGTGTAGGTCGTCGTGACGCCGGCCGGGGTGGCGTCGGAGGTCTGGGTCTCGGTGAGTTTGCGGCCGAGGCCGTCGTAGGTGTACGTGGTGGCGAGGCCGGAGGGGGTCGTCGACTTGGCCAGGTCGCCACTGGCGAAGTAGGCGTACGTGACGGTCATCCCGCCGGCGCTCTTGTTCGTCGCGACCAAGCCTGCGGGGGTGCTGCCGCCGCCGACTGCGGGCTCGCTGCCCGTGGTGTAGGTGGTGGCCGAGGTGCGGCCGTCGGCGAGGGTCACGGTGTCGGTCAGGCCGAGCGGCGTGTACGAGGTGGACGTCCGGTAGCGGTTGTCGGCCGCGCCGGTGGAGCGTGCGTCGCGGGTGGCAGTGGGCTTGCCGTTTCGCGGGTCCAGGGGGTCGGCGGCGTTGTAGTAGTAGTCGGTGAACCCGGTCCAGCACGAGTCGTCGTCGCGGCAGGTGGTCGCCGAGACGGTGTTGCCGCGCTCGTCGTGGCCCGTGACGGTGGCGTGCCCGTTGGGGTCGGTGACCGTGTGGAGGAACCCGCCGGTGTCGTAGGCGTAGGTCGTCACACCGCCGTCCGCGTTCGTGGAGGCGGTGCGGCGCTGGCCGCGCACGGCGTCGTAGGTGCTGCTGCTCTTGGCTCCCGTCGGGTCCGTGACGGTCACGGTCGAGGTGAGGGAAGAGCCCGAGGCCCGGGTGCGGGCGTTGTAGTGCTTGGCGATCTGCTCACCCGTTAGGGGATTCGGGTAGACGGCGACCTCATCGATCTGGCCGGTGAAGTAGCTGAGGTCGCCTGGGGAGGCAGGCCAGTTCTTGGCGTAGCCGGCCCCGATGTAGGTGTACTTGCTGCGCTCGTGGTTGACGGGCGAGTTGGTGGCCTGGGCCACCTGGGCGCCGTCGAGGTAGAGGGTCTGGGTGGAGCCCTGGGCCGTGACGACGGCGTGGTGCCACTGGTTGTCCGTCACCGTGGCGGGTGAGGTGTTGCTGAGACCGGTCCCTGAGAAGAACTGACCGTGCAGTTTGTTGTCGGACCCGACGTAGAGGACGGGGGCCCAGTCGAGGGGCGTGTCGGGCAGGGGCTGGTCCACGTCGCTGAGGAGCACACCCGGCTTGGTGGTGTTGAACCAGAGCTCGACGGAGAGGTCGGTGTCGGGGATGATCCCGGCGCCCGGGAGCTGGGCGTAGCCATCGCCGGTGAATTCGGCCGCCGTGCGGTCGCCGAAGCCGAAGGCGCCGGTGCTGCCCAGCTTTGCCTTGGTGTAGGTGCCGTTGCCGCCGGTCGCGGCGATCCTGTTGGTGACGCGGGTACCGCTGGCCTCGTCCAGCTGCCAGTAACTGACCGGAGCGTCCGCCATGATGGCGCCCTGGTACTGGTCGCCGCTTCCGGCGACCAGGCGGGTGCGGGCCTTGAAGTGGTCCGCGACCGTCTTGGCGTCCAGTTCCTTGCCATAGAACGCGGCCTCGTCGAGCTGGCCGGAGAAATAGCGGACTCCGGCGGCCTGACCGTCCCAGTTCTCATTGGCATGGCCGGCGCCGAGGAAGGCGTAGGCGAGGGTTTCCGGCTTGACCACTCCGGCCTTGGAGCCGGTCTTCAGCCCGTCGAGGTACATCGTCTGACCGGACGGGCCTCCAGTGAGGACCACGTGGTGCCAGGTGTTGTCGGTCACCTTGCCGGAGCTGATGACGGCTCCCAAGGAAGAGCCGTCCCACAAGTGCCCTCGGAGCTTTCCTTCTGCATCGATGACGAGACTCGGGTTGTACATCGCGGGTTGGGTTCCCAGAGCCGTGTTCTGGAGGCCTACGAGCACGCCGGACGGCTTGTCAGTCCGGAACCACATTTCGATCGAGATCGAGGGCGTGCCACTGAGGGGCTCGGCTGGGACCTGGACGGCACCCTTGGCGCCGTCCAGGGTGATCGATCCGTCGTCGCCGTCCAGGAACGCGCCGACCGCACCGAGGGTGACGCCGTCACGGTAGGACCCGTTGCCGCCGCTGGATATTTCATCGGCGGCGGCCGCGCCACTGGTATCGCCCAGACGCCAGTAGTTGACGGGGCCGGTCGCTCGGACGGCGTTGGTGTAGGCCTGGGAGCCCGCAGCGTACTGGGGCGCGGAGATCTGCCAGGTGCCGCCCGATTCGTCGGTGACCTGGGTGGCGCGTTCGGTGTCGCTGTCGTACGTGACTTGGGCGCCGGTCCGGCCCGATGGCAGGGTGAACTTGGTCAGCTTGGAGGTTCCGGTGCGTGCGTCGTAGTGGGCCCGGAGCGTACCGGCGTCCAGGGCCCGGTGGTAGACGGCGACTTCGTCCATGCTGCCGTTGAAGTAGCGGACCCCCTGGGAGGTGTCGCCGTCCCATGCCACGCTGGAGAAGCCGGCGCCGAGGTAGGCGAACGTCTTGGTGGTGTGGTCCACGGTCCCGGTGCGGGAACCGACGGCCTGCCCGTCGAGGTAGAGGGTTTCGCCGGTACCGCTGCTCGTGAGGGCCGCATGGTGCCACGCACCGTCGGTGACCACGGCCGTCGAGGAAATCGGGTCCTTCCATTCGTTGGCCAGTTCGAAACCACCGCGGAGCTTGCCGGCCGTGTCGATGACCAGGGCCGGGTCCCACATGTTCGGTTTGCCGTCGGTGATCCGCTTGTCCTGGAAGCCGACGAGGACGCCGGGCTTGACCGTCTTGAACCAGAGTTCCACGGTCAGGATCTTCGAGGCGGACAGAGCGGCTTCCGGGAGCTCCACGTAGGAATTGGTGCCGTTGAACGAGGCCGCTTTGTTGCCCGTCCCCGTCAGGACGCCCGGGAGGCCGAGCCCGACGTCGCGGTAGCGGCCCGCGTTCAGGCCGGTGCGCGAGACCGCCTCGCTCGCCGCGCTCTCGCCCTCGCTCTCGTTCAATCGCCAGTAGGAGACCGGATTGGCATCCAGGACCGTGCTTCGGTACTGCGACCCGGCCGTGTACTCGTACGCCGTGCACGCGGTGGTAGAGGTCGGCGGGCAGACCTTGGTCAGCCGGCCGTTGCTGTACGTGTACGTCCAGGTGAGCGCCGGAGATCCGGGGCCGACGGCGTCGGTGGTGACCGAGCTGACGCGGCCCACGCTCCAGGTGAAGGTGAGCGCACGCTTGGAGAGCGCGTCCGTCGCCTTCGTCAGCAGCCCGCCCGTGTAGGTGAGGAGCTGCTCGCGGCCGTTGCCGTCCGTGGTCTTCTTCAGCAGTCCGGCGGTGTCGAAGGTGTACAGGGCGCCGCTCGCGTCACGCAGCGTCCAACCTCCGCCGGCGACCGAAGTCAGCACGCCCATGGAGCCGGAGGGTGCGCTGTAGGTGCCGTCGTTGTTGCGGCCGAAGCGGATCTGGCTGCCGCCCGCGAGGGTGACGACGACGTTTCCGTCAGCCTCCGCCGTGGCCCGCATGTCCCAGCGCGTCGCCCAGCCGGCACCGAAGGCATTGCCCTGACGAGGGTCTTGCGAGTTGTACGTCCGGGTGACCGCGAGCTCCGGGCCGACCACCGGCACGGCAGCGTCGGTCGCTGCCGTTGCATAGTTACCCGCACGGTCGCCGAAGCCGCGACCGTTGTCCGCGCCGCCGAGGTGTGAGGTGATCACCGGCTGCGGAACCTGGGGGGTCAGCATCGACGGCTGTGTCTGGGCCGACTGGTCCTGGCCGTCGTTGGCGTACCCGTACCACGCGTACGTCTTGGACCAGTTCAGCCAGCCGGCGGGCACAGCCCAGCTCTGCGAGGTGCCCGACGGGGACTTGCGGCAGTTCTTACGCGTGTCCTGGCCGTCGACCTCGCACACCTCGAACAGGTACGTAAGGGCGCTGGGATAACGGTCCTTGTCGGCTGCGGCGATCCACAAGGTCGGTGTGAGGGTGTCGCTGAGGGAACCGCTCGGTGGGGACGCGCCCGTGAGGTAGGGCGGAATGTTGACGGCGTCGAACCTGACGCTGGCACCGGGCACACCTTGTTCGACGAAGCTGCTGACCGAGTAGTCGTCCATCGTCCACACCAGCGTGTACGTCGCGGGAGTCAGCGGAGCGATCGCGGCGTCAAGGGTCGCTGAGCCGCCCGGGGGGACATCCTGCGGCATGTCCGTCCAGCGGACCTTGTTCCAGTCGCTACGGTTGATCAGGTTGCCGTTGACGTCGAACAGGTCATAGCGGAGCTTGAGGTTGCCGCCCTTGGGCCAGGTCTGCTGGCCCTGATTGGTGACGGTGACCTTGAACTTGCCCTCGGAAGTCGACGTCGGCGGCTGGATGAACCCGCCCAGCTGGTACGCCGCTCCATACTTCGTCCACGTCACGTCCAGGCTCGGGGCCCCGCCGGGATAATTGTCCGAGCCGAACTGCTTCCAGCTCATCGAGTCGGAATCCGAAGCCTTGACCGCAAGGCCGTAGTTCGGCTTGCGGTCGTGCGTCCAGTCGTCCACCAGCTGACGGCCATCGGAACCGAGCGGGATGCCCTCCCAAGCCGGATCGCAGGCCCAGGTGTTGGTCCCCGACGGGCGCCAGGCATGCGCGAAGCTCTTCGAACCCAACGCAGGACCGGTCGCCGGACCCGGCCAGGCGGAAGTGCTGGATTCCGACCAGTTCGAGGTGATCTGGTGCACGGTCACGGGACGGGCGGTGCACGACAAGGACCACGTGTTGTACAGCGACAGGCTCGCGGCGACCACGTACCCGTTCTTCAGCGCACCGCTGTTCAGCCCGTCGAACTTCAGGAAACCGGCCGCCTTGTGGCCACCTCCGTCGTACGTACCGACCTTGATGTTGGTGTCGCTGGCGAAGTTCTGGTTGTACGGAGACTCGACGAACGTGCCCGAGGTGGACGACACGCCCGTCACCGACGGGTCCACCTTCACCGGGAAGACCCGCTCGGACGCCGAAAGCCAAGCCGCGTCCAGGGTGACAACAAGAATCTGGCGGTCGCCCGAGTTCTCCAGCGAGTACGTGACGCCGGAGGAGATGACGCCCTCGTTGGAGTTCTCAGCGCGGTTCGAGTCTTCCATCCAGCCCGCGGGCATCCAGCCCTGCTGCTTTCCCGCGGCATCGGTGAAGGCAATCCCGCCCAAGCCGTCGAGCTTCGCGGTCAAGCCGTTGAGCGCCAGGGGGAAGCGCCACTGAGTGGGCGCGGACTTGTCCTTGAGGGTCAACGTCTCCTTGACGGAGTCACTGCCCGCTATCAGCACCACATCGGACGACTTGCGAACCTCGGGATAGGTGATGACACTGCCGTCGACCTTGCCCGCGGAGTGGGCGGCGCCCTCGATCCCATAGCCGATCGACGCGACATCACTCACGCCGAGACGGGCCAGTGATTCCGCGTCCGCGTATTCGGCGAAGTACACCGAATCCTGCGTGGACTGCGCCTCCCAGCCCGCGTCGGCAGTACTCATCGTCCGCGCGCCTACGGGCTTGGCCAACCGCGTGTCGATCGGATTCCATTTCCCATCAGAGGAACGGAAGTTGACCGGCTCATTGTAGAAACGGGTCGTGTAGGTGCCGTCCTTGTTGACGAACGTACGAGCACGCTCCGCGCGCTCCCCGGGCACCTCGGCACTGGTCTTGGAGTCGAACCCCTTCGGCTTCGGAACCGCGGGAGCGGGGACCGCTGTGAACGGCGCCGAAGCCGGCGGCTTCGGCTCAACGCCTAGATTAATCCGGGACGAACCACCATCAGTCGGCAATTCACCCGGCGCCTTCTGCGCACCGCTGCGCCCACCGCGCACAGAGGCGCCGGTCGCACTGCCCTCGGCATCATGGCTGCGCCCACGCGCCGAACCCCAGCCTTGTGCGGGGCGTTCCCCCGCGCCAGGACCCTTCTTGGCGACAGCCCACTGATTCGCGGCCAGCGCCGCCTGCTCCGTCCCGGCCAACACGGCCATGACGAAAGCGATGACAATGACGAACGGACGCGCGATGCGCACGGAGCTCCCCCACAAGAACGGCCAAGAGGGGGCCATTCCTATCCGTACTCACAGCCAACACACAACAGTTACACAGACTCGGTTTCCGTCGGCCTTCTGAAGCCGCGCCCGTCAGATGGATCCATTTACTGACGGACCGTATCCAATTCCCTAGCGGGAGCCGCACCTCGCGTGACGCAGATCACGAGGTGAAATGACGGTCTATTCCTGGTCTGAACATTTGTCGAACCTTGCTGTTCTCCGGCCGGAAAGAGACTCTTAACATTGGCGGTGACACGGCCCCGCTTCCGGCGGCCTCGGCAAGATCGGACACCGGGTCGCCACGGCGCGCTCCGAGGACCTGCGGTTGCCGCCGCCACTCAGGCCAGTCGGGAGCGGGCTAGGCTGTGCCCGCAGCACTGCGAGAGCGCCCAGAACCTTCGCGAAGTGCACGCCCAGCGGAGATCAAACTGCTGCGCCCAGCGGTGCGACAGGGGCCTGAAAACCCAGTAATCTCCCCCAAATGACGGCACTTTCGCATCACAGCAACGGTCACGTCGAACAGCCCGGCCGCGATGGGCACACCGCGACCGCCGAGGCCGATCCGCACGCCATCGGGCCGGTGCAGACCTCGTACGCCCCCGTCCACGACGGGGATCCCGACCCGGGTGAAATCGTGTGGACGTGGGTTCCCTTCGAGGAGAACGACGGGCGCGGAAAGGACCGGCCGGTGCTGGTCGTCGCGCGGGAAGCGGCCGGCACGCTGCTGGCCGTGCAGTTGTCCAGCAAG
The DNA here is from genome assembly GCF_042750105.1 of Streptomyces sp. NPDC059443. Classification (NCBI taxonomy): domain Bacteria; kingdom Bacillati; phylum Actinomycetota; class Actinomycetes; order Kitasatosporales; family Streptomycetaceae; genus Streptomyces; species Streptomyces sp. NPDC059443. The sequence goes on from NZ_JBHYVM010000028.1 coordinate 92,926, forward strand.
CGGCACGACCACGACCGGGAATGGGTTCCGATCGGGACCGGGCCCTGGGACGGCGCCGGCCGGGAGTCCTGGGTGGACGTGGACCGGGTGCTGCGCGTACACGAGGACGGCATGCGGCGCGAAGCGTGCGCGCTGGACCGGGGGCGGTTCCAGCTGGTGGTCGACCGGCTGCGCGAGCGGTACGGCTGGCGGTAGCCCGCCGGGCCGGGGCAGGCCCGCGAAGTCCTTGCCCCGGCCGCCGTCCTTCAGCCGAACCGGACGCTGTGCGGAACGCTCGCTCCGAAGTTCGCCGAGGTCCCGGGCCGCATCACCAGCGCGGCCCCTCCCTCGCAGCCGCGCTCCGTGAACAGGGAGGCCCGCGCGTTGGTCGCGTTCTCCGCGCGTTTCGCGCCGCTCAGCAGCAGGTAGCACTCGCCGCTCGTGGGGTTTTCGAGGGTGAAATCGTCCTCGTTCACATTGACGTACCTGAACTCGCCCCCGGCCGCCTGGGCGCTGGTCGACAACCCCGTGAACAGGGTCAGGGCCGCTCCTATCGCCACGGCCGTCCGTACTGCGTTCCTTGCCGTGCGCTTCATCGCCCTCATGGGACTCCCCTCGATGTCACCGACAGTCAGGCCCGGTCACAACCAGTGTCGAGTCCGCCCGTGGTGCGTCACAGGCCTCGCGGCGGCCGTCACCCGAATGCGGGTAGCGAGGGGCACTGTCGCGGCGGACCCGCGCCCCTCGCGCCCCCGACCGCGCCCTGGCTGCGCCCCTGCCGCGCCGCCCGTCGACGCCCCCGTCGTCACACGAGCCCCGCCAACACCCTCTCGAAGGCCTCCCGCGTCTCCGGCTCGCGGTCCAGGATCCCGAACACCACCCGTTCGAACACCCCCGCGAACCGACCGGCCAGCAGCCCCCTGAAGGCCTCCGCCACCTGGGCCGGGTCGTTCCGGAAGACCCCGCACCCCCACGCCCCGAGCACCAGGTCCCGGTACCCGTGCAGCGCGGCCACCTCCAGCACCAGCTCCGCCCGGCGTGCGAGGGCGGCGGGGATCTCGGGCTCGCGCTCCGGCTCCTGGCGGCGGATCGTGCCCGCGTTGGGGGCCGGGGAGGTGAGGAAGCCTGCCCGGAAGGGGGTCTCCATCAGCTCGCCCCGGTCGTCGCGGAAGACGGGGACCCCGGGTGAGTGAATCACCCGGTCGGTGTAGAAGGTGCTGACCTCGGCCCGGTGGATCTCGTAGTACTCCGGGGCCTCCAGGAGGGTCTCGTAAAGGGCCGAGGCGCGGCAGAGCGCCTCCTCCTGGGCTTTGGCCCCGCGGACGTAGCCGCCCCCGGGATTGCGGGCCGAGGCGAAGTTCAGGACCGCCACCGAGGTCTCCTCCGGGCGGTCCGCCGCGAGCCTGCGGGCCGCGGCCGTGCTGCTCTCCCCCGTGACCTCCACGACGGTCCTGCCGGTCTTCCCGGGAACCGGCTCGCCTGGAATCACCCGGTTTGGTCCATATATTCTGGTTCCTGCCTTGGCCTTCGCCACGGCGGCGGCGAGCGCCACCTGCCGCCCCGACCGCGTCCGGTACCCACCGGACGCCAAGATCGCCGCGTTGTCTCGCGCTATTTCAGCCAACCTGCTGCTCATGCTGTGATCTTTAACGCTCCCGGCAAGAAGCGGCAAGGGAGTTTGTGACCCGAGGGACGGGTAGGCACGGGTGATGTCACAACCGACGACACGAGACGAGGGCCCCTCCATGCCCCAGGACTCCGTCCAGCAATCACCCGAGCGCCCGCCCGAGCAGCCGGCCCGCCCCGGCAACCTGACCGAATCCGCCGCCGAGGACCTGATCCACGGCATCTGTTTCAAGACCGGCCCGCCCCGCCTCCTCGGCGCCGAGCTCGAATGGCTGGTGTTCGACGCCGAACGCCCCGGCCTGCCCGTGTCCGCCGAGCGGCTGGCCGCCGCGCACGACGCGGCCCGCGCCCTGCCCCTCGGCTCCCGCGTCACCGTCGAGCCCGGCGGCCAGCTGGAGCTGAGCTCGGCCCCCGCCACCACCCTCACCGGGTGCGTGGACGGCCTCCAGGCCGATCTGACCGCCGTACGGGGAGCCCTGCGCGATCAGGGGCTGGTCCTGCGCGGCCTCGGCCAGGACCCGCGCCGCCCGTACCGCCGGATGCTGAGCAGCCCGCGCTACGAGGCGATGGAGAGCTACTTCGACCGCACCGGACCCGCCGGTCGAGCCATGATGTGCGCCTCCGCTTCGGTCCAGGTGTGCGTGGACGCCGGGCAGGAGGAGCCGGGGCCGCTCGGGCACGGCCGCCGCTGGCGGCTGGCCCATCTCCTCGGCGCGGTGCTGGTCGCCGCCTTCGCCAACTCCCCCGCGCACGAAGGCCCGTACGCCGGCTGGCGCTGCGCCCGCCAGGGCGTCTGGAGCGACATCGACCCCCGGCGCGCGCTCGCTCCCGTACTGGAGGCGGAGCCGCGCGGCGCCTGGACCCGGCAGGCGCTGGACACCGAGGTCATGTGCGTGCGGCCGTCCGGCAACGGCGCCGAAGCAGCCGAGGGCGCCTCCTGGACCGTGCCGCGCGGGCTCACCTTCCGCGACTGGCTGCGTTCCGGCGGCGAGCGGTCCTCCGGCGGCGGGCCGCAGTCCGGAGGCGGACTGCGGCCGCCCACCGCCGCGGATCTGGAGTACCACCTGACCACGCTGTTCCCGCCGGTGCGCCCCCGCGGCCATCTGGAGCTGCGGATGATCGACGCCCAGCCCGGCGAAGACGGCTGGCTGGTCCCGGTGGCCGTCGCGCACGCGCTGTTCGACGACCCGGAGGCCACGGAGACCGCGTACCGGGTGGTGAAGGCGCTCGCCGATGCCTACGGCACCCAGCCCGCCCCGCGCAATCCGCTGTGGCGCAGCGCCGCGCAGCACGGACTCGCCGATCCGGAGCTGCGGTCCGCCGCTCGCGCCTGCTTCCGGGCCGCGTCCGAGGCGCTGCCCCGACTGGGTGCGAGCACCCGAGTGGCGGACGCGGTGGCCGAGTTCGGCGACCGCTACGTCAAGCGCGGCCGATGTCCGGCCGACGACGGAACACCTCAGCAGCAGACCCACCGCCGGCCGCAGGCCCGGCCGCATCCCCATCCACAGCCGACCGGCGAGGAAGCACGCTCATGACCACCGAACCGGAGCTCCTGCGCGAGCGGGCCGCAGCCGCACTGACCGCCGCGCGGGTCCGTACGGCCGGGCTCACCGACGCGAGCGCCGTCTCCGACGAGGACCTGACCGCCCAGCACTCCCCCCTGATGTCCCCGCTGGTCTGGGACCTCGCACACATCGGGAACATGGAGGAGCTCTGGCTGCTGCGCAATGTGGCCGGCCGCGAGTCCATGCACCCCGAGATAGACCCGCTCTATGACGCCTTCGAGCATCCCCGGTCGGAGAGACCGAAGTTGCCGCTGCTGGGCCCGGACGAGGCCCGCCGGTACGCGGCGGAGGTGCGCGGCCGCGTCTTCGACCTGCTGGAGCGCACTCCGCTGGAGGGCACGGCCCTGCTGGACGGCGGCTATGTCTTCGGAATGATCGCCCAGCACGAACAGCAGCACGACGAAACGATGCTGATCACCCATCAGCTCAGGCGGGGCGCCCCGGTGCTGACGGCGCCCGACCCGGATCCCCCGCGGGGACCGGCGCCGCTCGCGGCCGAAGTCCTCGTACCCGGTGGCCCGTTCACGATGGGCACCTCCGCCGAACCGTGGTCGTTGGACAACGAACGGCCCGCGCACGTCCGGGAGACGGAGGAGTTCTGGATCGACACCGTGCCGGTGACCAACTCCGCGTACCAGGTCTTCATCGCGGACGGCGGATACCGGAGCCGGCGGTGGTGGGCCCCGGAGGGCTGGGAGCAGATCCGCAAGCACGGCATCGAGGCCCCGCTCTTCTGGCGCCGCGAGGGCGACACGTGGCTGCGCCGCCGGTTCGGGGTGACCGAGCCGGTGCCCGGGGACGAGCCGGTGCTGCACGTCAGCTGGTACGAGGCCGACGCGTACGCCCGCTGGGCGGGGCGCCGGCTGCCCACCGAGGCGGAGTGGGAGAAGGCCGCCCGCCACGATCCGGTGACGGGCCGCTCCACCCGCTATCCGTGGGGAGACGCGGACCCGACCCCGGCCCACGCCAACCTCGGCCAGCGCCATCTGCGGCCGGCCCGCGCGGGCAGCTACCCGGCCGGGGCCTCCCCGCTCGGGGTGCACCAGCTCATCGGCGACGTCTGGGAGTGGACCTCCTCCGACTTCCTGCCCTATCCCGGGTTCCGGGCGTTCCCGTACCGCGAGTACTCGGAAGTGTTCTTCGGGCCCGAGCACAAGGTCCTGCGCGGGGGCTCGTTCGCCGTGGATCCGGTGGCCTGCCGGGGCACCTTCCGCAACTGGGACCTGCCGGTTCGCCGACAGATCTTCTCGGGATTCCGGACCGCGCGGTCGGCGGACGGTGCCTGATGTGCCGTCATTTCGCCTATCTGGGCCCGCCGGTGACCCTGGGGAGGCTGCTGAGCGAACCCGAGCACTCCCTGGTGCGTCAGTCCTGGGCTCCGCGCCACCAGCGCCACGGCACCGTCAACGCCGACGGTTTCGGCATCGGCTGGTACGCCGAGGGCGATCCGGTGCCGGCCCGCTACCGGCGGGCCGGGCCGATCTGGGGCGACCTGACCTTCGCCGATCTCGCGCGCGTGGTCCGCAGCGGTGCCGTGCTGGCCGCCGTACGGGACGCCACGCGCGCCGGGGCGGACGGGGAGGCCGCGGCCGCGCCGTTCGCGGAGGGGCCGTGGCTGTTCAGCCACAACGGGTCGGTACGGGACTGGCCCGACGCGGCGGCCCCCGTCGCGGCCTCGCTGGCGCCCCAGGAACTGCTCTCGCTGGCCGCCCGGACCGATTCGGCGCTGCTCTGGGCGCTGGTCCTGCACCGGCTGCGCAAGGGTGACGCCCTCGGCGCGGCGCTCGCCGCACCGGTGCGGGAGCTGGCCGAGGCCGCGCCCGGCTCCCGGCTGAACCTGCTGCTGACCGACGGCCGGGCGATCGCGGCGACGGCCTGGGGGGACTCCCTCTGGTACCTGGCCGACGCGGCGGCGCAGCGCACGGTGGTGGCTTCGGAGCCCTACGACGACGACCCGCGCTGGACCGAGGTGCCCGACCGGACCCTGCTGACCGCCACCCGTACCCGAATCGAACTCTTCTCCTTGAAGGAACCCTGGAAGGGCCCCCTGGAGGAGACCCCCACGAGCACCCCGCACCAAGGAGACGAAGGCCCGTGAACGACTTCCGGCTGACCCGCACGCTCGACGAGGACGCCGCCGACGCGGCGCTGCGCAAGGACGTGCTGCACGGGCTGAGCCAGTCCCCGAAGACCCTGCCGCCAAAGTGGTTCTACGACGCTCGGGGCAGTGAACTCTTCGAGGAGATAACCCGGTTGCCCGAGTACTACCCGACGCGCGCCGAGCGGGAGATCCTCCTGGAGCGGGCCCAGGAGATCGCTTCGGTGAGCGGCGCCCGCACCCTGGTGGAGCTGGGATCCGGCTCCTCGGAGAAGACCCGGCACCTGATCGAGGCCATGCCCGCGCTGGACACGTACGTACCGGTGGACGTGAGCGAGAGCGCACTGACCGGAGCGGCCGAGGCACTGCTGGCCGAGCATCCGGGCCTGCGGGTACACGCGTTGCTGGCCGACTTCACGAAGCCGCTCCAGCTGCCCGAAGTGCCCGGACCCCGGCTGGTGGTGTTCCTGGGCGGCACGATCGGCAATCTCCTGCCGCCGGAGCGTGCCGTGTTCCTGGCGGACGTACGGGCGATGCTCTCGCCCGGTGACGCGCTGCTGATGGGGACGGACCTGGTGAAGGACGAGGCCGTACTGGTGGCGGCGTACGACGACGCCCAGGGGGTGACGGCCGAGTTCAACAAGAACGTACTGACCGTCATCGACCGGGAGTTGGGCGCCGATTTCCACACCGCCGACTTCGCGCACGTGGCGGTGTGGAACCGTGAGCACGAGTGGATCGAGATGCGGCTGCGGGCTCGGGCGCAGGCGCTGGTGAAGGTCCGGTCACTGGATCTGGAGGTGTCGTTCGAGGAGGGCGAGGAGATCCTGACGGAGATCTCCGCGAAGTTCCGTCAGGAGGGGGTCCGGAAGGAACTCGCGTCCGCCGGACTGGAACTGACGCACTGGTGGACGGATGCGGCGGGTCGCTTCGCCCTGTCCCTGTCGGTGGCCGACGGCATCGGCGCCGACGGCTGGGAGGGTACGCCCGGCAGCAGCGGCCGGGCCGGTGACCTGGACGTCTCGGAAGGCTCCGAGGGCACGGGCGACTCCGGTCGGGGCTCCGGCTCCGGGTCCGGCCGCCCGAGTACCGCGGCCTGAGCCGCGGCCGCGAGATCCCGCCGGTCCTCGTACCGGCCCGGCGGGATCCGCGGCAGCAGCCACACCTCGGCCCGTACCCCGCGGGCCCGCGCGATCCGCCACAGGGAGGCGGTCAGCGGATCGTCCCCGACGAAGGCGGGCGCCCCGGCCGGTTCCCCGGCCCGCTCCCCGTCGTCGAGCAGGTAGGCGATCCGTACGGGCTGTACGGGCACCCGCGCGTCCAGCGCGGCCTGGAACGCGGCCCGCCGGAAGGGCCCTTGGGCCCGCCCGCACCAGGTGGATCCCTCGGGGTAGACGGCGACGCGGTCGCCCGCGCGCAGGGCGCGCGCCATGGCGTCGACGGTGGCGGGCAGCGCGCGGATCCGGTCGCGTTCGATGAACAGGGTCCCGGCCTGCCGGGAGAGCGGGCCGAGCACGGGCCAGTTCCGGATGTCGCTCTTGGCCAGCATCCGGGAGGGCAGGACGGCCGCGACGAGGGGGATGTCGAGCCAGGAGATGTGGTTGGCGACGATCAGCCGGCCACCGCCCGCGCCGGGGCTCCCGTGCACGGTGATCCGTAGGCCGAAGGCGCCCAGCAGCGCGGTTGCCCAGGTACGGACCACCACGTGCCGGGGCCGCTCCGGCAGCAGGCGCGTCGGCGGGGCGCCCAGGATCCCGAGCAGGATCAGGGCGACGGCGGCGCCGAGCCGCAGGACCGCGTGCGGCACGCTCGCGGTGCGGCCCTCGTGGCCGGCGCAGGCCTCGGGCGTACAGGGCGAGGTGGGGAGCCAGACGCTCATGCGCCCGGGGCGAGCGAGAGGAAGTGCTTGAGGTAGCGCGGGTTGGTGCGGCGCAGCGAGAGCAGGACGTAGAGGTCGGCGCAGCCGAACTCGGCGTCGAGGGCGGGCTCGCCGCAGACCCAGGCGCCGAGGCGCAGGTAGCCCCGCAGCAGCGGCGGCAGTTCCATGCGGCCGGGGAAGGTGATGCCCTCCGGGTTCCAGGGGAGGTGCGGGGTCACCCGGTACTCGGCGGGCGCGAGGTTTCGGGTGAGCACGTTCTCGCGGGTGGCGGCGGCGAGGACCCCGCCGTCGGCCAGCGGAACCGAGCAGCAGCCGGCCAGCCAGTTGTGTCCGGAGCGGTCCATGTAGCGGGCGAGGCCGGCCCAGATCAGGGCGATGACGGCGCCGTTGCGGTGGTCGGGGTGGACGCAGGACCGCCCGACCTCGACCAGGTCGGGGCGGATGGGCGCGAGGGCGGAGAGGTCGAACTCCCCCTCGGAGTAGAGGCGTCCGGCGACGGCGGCGCGCTCGGGGGGCAGCAGCCGGTAGGTGCCGACGACCTGCCCGGTCTCCTCGTCGACGACGAGGAGGTGATCGCAGTAGGCGTCGAAGGCATCGGAGTCCAGGCCCGGCTCGGGGCCGTCGAGGCGGGCGCCGAGCTCGCCCGCGAAGACCTGGTGGCGCAGCCGCTGGGCGGCGCGGACCTCGTCCTCGTCGCGGGCGAGGCGTACGGCGTACCGGGGCGCGGTCGCGGCCGTGGTCGCGGCGGTCGGGGAGGCCGCCCGGGAGACGGCGGGGGCGGAAGTGGGGGGAAGGGCGGACGGGGACAGGGGGGCGATGGTCATGGCGGCTCCTGATCCGGACACGGAGAGCCAGGCCCGACAGGTTGTGTGGCCTGGCTTCTTTACTTCTTCCGTGCAGGACTGGATTCGACATGACCGCTTCGCGGCACTTGGATGTGCGAACGCTGAACTCGGCGGTCCAGGAGCCCGCCGACCCGCCGGGGACCGGCAGCGCCCCGGGTCAGCGGTCGGCGCTGAGGACCTTGCTGATGGTCGCGGAGGCCGCCTTCGCGGCCTCCTTGGGGTCCTGACCGGTCAGGACCGCCGTCATGAACGGCTTGATCGGGTTCTTCGCCTCGACCTCGGCCCAGCGGGCGGACTTCGGGGTGGCGCGGCCCTGGGCGGCGCCGGGGGCCATCGCGGCGGCGCCCTCGTTGCCCTCGACCACGTGCGCGAGGGTGGTCTTGTTGGGTACGTAGCTCATCGTGGTGGCCAGCTCGGTCTGCCACTTCTCGCTGACCAGGGCCGAGATGACGTTGACGGCGTTCTTCCGCTGCTTCGTCCGCTCGGGAATGATCAGGTCGGAGCCGCCGGTGAAGACGGCGCCAGGCTTCTCGGCGGTCTTGCCGGGGATCGGGAAGAAGCCGATCTTGCCCTTGAGCGCCGGGTTGGCGGCCTCGATCGCGGCGGCCTGGCCGGGCGGGGCGATGATCTGAGCTACCCCGCCGCGGGCGAAGACCTCGGACTGCGGGGGCGTCTCCTCGTCGGCGTCCTTCGGGCCCTTGCCGAGGGCCTGGAGCTGCTTGTAGAACTCCATGCCCGCCATCGCCTTCTCGTCGTCCAGCGTGCCGACCCACTGGCCGCTCGTCTCGACCGCGAGCTCGCCGCCCTCGTCCCAGATGAAGCCGGAGAGCACGTACCAGTTCTGTCCGGCGAGGTAAATGCCCTGCTGGCTCCCCTTGTCGAGCTTCTGGGTCGCCTGGATCCACTCCTGGCGCGTCTTGATCGGCGCCTTGATCCCCGCGTTCGCGAACAGGTCCTTGTTGTAGATCACCACACGGTTGGCCGCGTACCAAGGGACGCCGAACTGGGCGCCGTTGACGCTGCCGGGGTCGGCGAGGCCCTTCAGCCAGTCCTTGCCGTCCCACTCGCGCAGTGCTTCCAGGGTGAGTTCGTCGACGCCACCGGTTTCGACGTACCGGGCGACCTGGGTGTTGCCGACCTCGATGACGTCGGCGCTCTCCTTGCTCTTGCCGGCCAGCACGGCGTTGACCTTCTCGCCTATGCCCGTCCACTCCTGGATCTTGACTTCGAGGTCGACCCCCGGGTTCTCCTTCTCGAAGGAGGTGGTGAACTTGGCGATGAACTCGTCCGACGCGCTCCCCTTCATCAGCCAGAGCGTCACCTTCTGCGGACCGCCCGCCGATCCGGCCAGACTGCACCCGGTGAGGGCGGTCGCAGCCACGAGTGCGGTGGACACGGCAAGGAAGCGCATCTTCACGAAGGTCACCTTCTGGGGATGGATCTCAGATGGCTTGAAATTGGCATAGACCAATGGGTGGGTCAAGAGGGTTGGGCTGTGGATTGTTCACGCAAAGTTCGCGGACCCGGACTTACTGGGGCACCGTAGAACAAGGCAACAGCCACCCAGTGTCGGGAGACGTCCATGTCCAATCACACGTACCGGGTGACCGAGATCGTCGGCACGTCCCACGAAGGCATCGACCAGGCCATCCGCAACGGGGTCGCCCGCGCGGGCGAGACCCTGCGCGGGCTGGACTGGCTGGAAGTGACGCAGATCAGGGGCCACATCGAGAACGGCGAGATCGCGCACTACCAGGTGGGGCTGAAGCTCGGCTTCCGGCTCGACGGCGAGGACTGAAGACCCCGTACGCGGCCCTTCCGTCCCCGCCCGGCCCTACTCGGCCTTGCCCGGCCTACGCGGCCTTGCCCGGGCCTAGGCGGCCTTGCCCCGGCCTAGGCGGCCTTGCCCGGGCCTACACGGTCTTGACCGGCCGGGTGCTCAGGTGCGGCCCTCGCCCTCCTGCGCGTCCTTGAGCTCGGGCGCCTCCGCGGCCCAGTCCGCCAGGACCACGCGGAACCCCTCCGCGCGCGCCGCCTGGCAGACCAGTTCGTCGTCGTCCACGAGCATCCGTACCTCACGGCCCCGCGAGATCCGCCGGAGCACCTCCAGCTTGGTCGTCCTGGCGGGCCGCCGGTCCTGGTTCCCGCGCATCCACAGCCGCCCCTCGGGCAGCCCGTGCCGGGCCAGCCAGTCGGCCGTGTCCGCGCGGCACCGCTCCGGTCGGCCGGTCAGGTAGACGACCTCACAGTCGGCCGCGCTCTCCACCGCGAGCGCGATCCCCCGGGCGAGCGGCGGATCGGCCGGGGCCGCGCCGAAGAAGCCGACCCAGTCGCGGGGCCGGCGCTCCAGGAACTGCTGGCGGTGGCCGGTGTCGGCCAGGGTGTTGTCGATGTCGAAGACGGCCAGGGGCCGCCGGTTCTGAGTCTCGGTCACCCGGCCAGCCTAAGCAGCGTCCGCCATCGGGCCGACGCCACCCGGGGAACCCGGGGAATCCTGGAGCTCCCCGTACGTTGACCCCTACGTGATCCGGAAACTCTCGATACTCGACCGGTCCCGCACCCGCGAGGGGCATCCCGCCCCCGAGGCCCTGCGGGACACCGTGGAGCTGGCGCGCGCCGCCGAGCGGCTCGGCTACCACCGGTTCTGGGTCTCCGAGCACCACAGCGTGCCCGGAGTCGCCGGTTCCGCGCCCACTGTGCTCGCCGCCGCCGTCGCCGGGGCGACCGGCCGGATCCGGGTCGGCACCGGCGGGGTGATGCTGCCCAACCACCAGCCGCTGGTCGTCGCGGAGCAGTTCGGAGTCCTGGAATCGCTCTTCCCCGGCCGGATCGACATGGGGCTCGGCCGCTCGGTCGGCTTCACGGGCGGGATCCGGCGGGCGCTGGGCCGCGGCACCGGGGACGCCGACCGGTTCGAGGAGCAGCTCGCGGAACTGCTGGGCTGGCTGGACGGCACCCAGCGGGCGCACCGCGAGGTGCACGCCCGCCCGGCGGAGGGCCTGCGGATCCCGCCCTACGTGCTGGCCACGGGCGAGGGCGCCGGTATCGCGGCCCGGGCGGGGCTTCCGCTGGTGGTCGGCGACCTACGGGCCCGCGCGCGGGTGGTGGAGATCATCGAGGGGTACCGCGAGGAGTTCCGCCCCTCCCCCTGGGGCGCAGAGCCGTACGTGATCGCCTCCGGGACGGTCGCGGTCGCGGCCACCCCCGAAGCCGCCCGCCGGATCCTGATCCCGGAGGCGTGGGCGCTGGCGCGATCGCGCACGCGGGGGAGTTTCCCGCCGCTCCGCCCGGCCGAGGAGATCGAGGCCCTCACCATGACCCCGAAGGAGCGGGAGCTGTACGAGGGGGCCCTCGCCGGGCACGTCCACGGCACGGAGGAGCAGGTCGCGGCCGAGCTGTCCGCCGTCGCGGAGCTGACCGGGGCGGACGAACTGCTCGTCACCACGTCCACGTACGACCGGACCGCGCTGCTCGACTCGTTCGGCCGACTCGCCCGACTCGCCCGCCTCACGGGCCTCACCGATCACACCGGCCCCGCGGACTCCCGTGCCCCGAATGCGCCGGGCCCGGTACAACTTCGAGACGCTGTCTGGAACCCTGCTGAGGCTCAGGAACCGGCCGGCTTGGCGAAGTCCCCGTAGCCCTGCCAGTCGAGGACCACGCACGGCTCGTCTCCGAGCACCCAGGCGTCGTGGCCGGGGTCGATCTGGATGAAGTCCCCGGACCCCGCCTCGACGCTGTCGCCGTCGTCCATGACGATCTTCATGCGGCCGCTGACGACGTAGCCGACGTGCGCGGCCTCGCAGCTGTCGGTTCCCGCTATGGGCTTGATGTGCTGCGACCACTGCCATCCGGGCTCGAACACGGCGCGCCCCACCGGTCCGTGGGCGGTGTTGAGCAGATCGAGCCTGCCCTTGCCATCCTCGAACTGGCGCGTCTCGTCCGCGGAATCGAAGCCGCGGTGCACGATTCCAGACATGATCGTCTACCTCCCGGCGCACGACTGCCCCGAGTCCACTTCTCAGCGTACGCCCGCACTCCGCGATGCCTCCTCCTACCCGGCGGTACCTACGCGTCCCCGGGCAGCAGGTGCTGCGGCAGTTCCCGGAAGCTCCAGACCCCCTGTCTGCGCGTGAACATCCACACCAGGTCGTAGCGGTCGGGCCAGGCGGCGGGCAGTCCGAGGACCCCCTGCGCTCCGAGGCCCCGGATCAGGCGGGGCATGCCGGTGTGCTCCCAGCAGACGAGTACGGGCATCCGGGCCGCCAGCACCGCGCGGGCCAGGGCCGGCTCGGCTCCGACGGCGAACTCGGTACGGACGCTCGTGTGGAGCGCGGTGGCCAGCGTCTCCACGGTCTGGCGGCACCGCGCGGGCGCTGCCGCGTTGCCGCCGACGGCGAAGACGGCCTCGGGCCGGGGCAGGACGGCGCCACGGGTGGGCCCGAACAGGGAGGGCAGTTCCTGGGCCCGGCGCCATCCCCGCACCGCGAGGAATCCGGGGTCCTCGTTGCCCTCTTCGTCCTCGCCGGTGTCCCCCGCGTACGGTTTCTCCGCGTGCCGGATGACCATGACCAGGGCGTCCTTGGCCGCCTCGGGTCCGGGGCGCGGGGGGCGAGCCCGCTCCTCCGCGGCGCAGCCGGCCACCGCCACCGCCGCCAGCGGGGCGAGGGCCGCGGCCAGTACGGTGCGGCGGCGCGGGCCGGACCCGGCGGGGGCCGGGCCGGGCCAGGGCGTTCCCGCCCGGCCCGCGGCGTCCGGCACCAGTTCTCGGACACGAACACGACCACGACCCAGGGGCATGGAGCCCACTGTCACCCATGTCCGGGAGGGCGCCCGGTCACGGCACGGCGGGCACCGCGCCGATCATCCGATCGGCGGAGGACCGGCGGACGACCGGCTGACAACCGGCTGACGACCGGCGCCCGTGAAGCGCGCGGCTCAGCGCGGGCCCTTGCGGACCGCCCTCAACCACTCCTTGTTCATGGCGGCGATCGACGGCAGCGGTATCCCCTTGGGGCAGGCCGTCGCGCACTCCCCGGTCAGCGTGCAGCCGCCGAACCCCTCCGCGTCCATCGTGGCCACCATGTCCAGTACGCGGGTCTCGCGTTCCGGGGAGCCCTGCGGGAGCACGTTCAGGTGGTTGATCTTGGCAGAGGTGAAGAGCATCGCGGAGCCGTTGGGGCAGGCCGCCACGCACGCCCCGCAGCCGATGCACTCGGCGTGCTCGAAGGCGTAGTCGGCGTCCGGCTTGGGAACGGCCGTGGCGTGCGCCTCGGGGGCGGCGCCGGTCGGGGCGGTGATGTAGCCGCCCGACTGGATGATCCGGTCGAAGGCGCCCCGGTCGACGACGAGGTCCTTGACCACGGGGAAGGCCGAGGCCCGCCAGGGTTCGACGTCGATGGTGTCGCCGTCGGCGAAGGCGCGCATGTGGAGCTGGCAGGTGGTGGTGCGCTCCGGCCCGTGGGCGTCTCCGTTGATGACGAGGCTGCACGCGCCGCAGATGCCCTCGCGGCAGTCGTGGTCGAAGGCGACCGGGTCCTCGCCGCGCAGGGTGAGGTCCTCGTTGAGGGTGTCGAGCATTTCCAGGAAGGACATGTCCTTCGAGATGCCGTCGACCTCGTACGAGGCCATCGCGCCGGGGGCGTCGGCGTTGCGCTGGCGCCAGACGCGCAGGGTGAGCTTCATGCGTAGCTCCGCTGGGTGGGGTGGACGTACTCGAAGACGAGTTCTTCCTTGTGCAGGACGGGGGCGACGCCGGTTCCGGTGTACTGCCAGGCGGCGGCGTACCCGAACTCCTCGTCGCGGCGGGCGGCTTCGCCGTCCGGGGTCTGGGACTCCTCGCGGAAGTGTCCGCCGCAGGACTCGGCGCGGTGGAGCGCGTCGAGGCACATCAGCTCGGCGAGTTCCAGGTAGTCGATGACGCGATTGGCCTTCTCCAGCGACTGGTTGAACTCCGTCCCGCTGCCGGGGACCTTGACTCGCCGCCAGAACTCCTCCCGGATCTCGGGGATCCGGGCGAGCGCCTTGCGCAGCCCCGCGTCGGTGCGGGCCATCCCGCAGTACTCCCACATCAGTTCACCGATCTCGCGGTGGAAGGAGTCGGGGGTGCGGTCCCCGTCGACCGCGAGCAGCTTCGCGAGGCAGTCGCGGGTCTCGCGGACGGCGGCCGCAGCCTCGGGATGCGTGTCGTCGACGGTTTCCCGGTGCGGATTGCGGGCCAGGTAGTCGTTGATGGTGGACGGGAGCACGAAGTAGCCGTCGCCGAGCCCCTGCATGAGCGCGGAGGCGCCGAGCCGGTTGGCCCCGTGGTCGGAGAAGTTGGCCTCGCCGATCGCGAACAGGCCGGGGACGGTGGTCTGGAGGTCGTAGTCGACCCACAGTCCACCCATCGTGTAGTGCACGGCGGGGTAGATCCGCATGGGGACTTCGTACGGGTTCTCCGCGGTGATCCGCTCGTACATCTCGAAGAGGTTGCCGTACTTCTCCGCGACGCTGTCCTTGCCCATCCGGCGGATGGCGTCGGCGAAGTCGAGGTAGACGCCCTGCCCGCCGGGGCCCACGCCGCGGCCCTCGTCGCAGACGTTCTTGGCGGCGCGGGAGGCGATGTCGCGGGGGACGAGGTTTCCGAAGGAGGGGTAGATCCGCTCCAGGTAGTAGTCGCGCTCCGCCTCGGGGATCTCGGCGGCGGGGCGGTCGTCGCCCTTGGCCTTGGGGACCCAGATGCGGCCGTCGTTGCGCAGCGACTCGCTCATCAGGGTCAGCTTCGACTGGTGGTCTCCGGTGCGCGGGATGCAGGTGGGGTGGATCTGGGTGAAGCAGGGGTTGGCGAAGTAGGCACCGCGCCGGTGCGCCCGCCAGACCGCGGTGGCGTTGGAGTTCATGGCGTTGGTGGAGAGGTAGAAGACGTTGCCGTATCCGCCGCTCGCGAGCACCACGGCGTCCGCGTAGTACGTGTCGATCTTGCCGGTGACCAGGTCGCGGGCGACGATCCCGCGGGCCACGCCGTCGACGGTTATCAGATCGAGCATCTCGGTGCGGGCGTGCATCTCGACGTTGCCGGCGGCGATCTGCCGCGAGAGCGCCTGGTAGGCGCCGAGCAGCAGTTGCTGTCCGGTCTGGCCGCGGGCGTAGAAGGTGCGGGAGACCTGGACTCCGCCGAAGGAGCGGGTGTCGAGGAGGCCGCCGTACTCGCGGGCGAAGGGGACGCCCTGGGCCACGCACTGGTCGATGATCTCGACGGAAATCTGCGCGAGGCGGTGGACGTTGGACTCGCGGGCGCGGAAGTCGCCGCCCTTGACGGTGTCGTAGAAGAGGCGGTGTACGGAGTCGCCGTCGTTGCGGTAGTTCTTGGCGGCGTTGATGCCGCCCTGCGCGGCGATGGAGTGGGCGCGGCGCGGGGAGTCGGAGAAGCAGAACTGGACCACGTGGTAGCCCTGTTCGGCGAGGGTGGCACCCGCCGCGCCGCCGGCCAGGCCGGTTCCGACGACGATCACGGTGTGCTTGCGCCGGTTGGCCGGGTTGACGAGCTTGGCCTCGAAGCGGCGGCGGTCCCAGCGTTCGGCGATGGGGCCTTCGGGGGCCTTGTCGTCGGCGATCGGCTCGCCGGTGGTGTAGTCGGCGTAGGACGCGCTCATGCTTTCGTTCTCGTTCTCGTTCTCGCTCATGGTCTCGCTCATGGTCAGCTCACCACTCCGGTCATGACGGCGACGGGTACGGACACGAAGCCCGCGAAGAGGACGAGGGCGAGGGCGTTGGCCAGGAACTTGAGCGTCCGCTCCCGCCGGGCGCTGCCCGCTCCGAGGGTCTGGGCAGCGCTCCAGAAGCCGTGCCGGACGTGCAGGCCGAGGGCCGCCATCGCCACGATGTAGATGGCGTTGCCGTACCAGGTGGAGAAGGTGGCGAGGACGTTCTCGTACGGATGGCCCGCCCAGGCGCGCTCGTTGACGGTGAGCGTGGTGAGGTCGAGCAGGTGCCAGACGATGAAGAGGGCGAGGATGACGCCGCCCCAGCGCATGGTGCGGGTGGCGTAGCTCGCGCGGCGGCGCTTGTGGGCGTACTTCACCGGGCGGGCCTTGATGTCCCGGCGGCTGAGCTGGTAGGCGCAGACCCCGTGCGCGACGACGGCGGCGAGGAGGGCGATGCGGACGATCCACAGGGCCCACTCGTGGTGGAGGAAGGGCGAGCCGAGGGTGCGCAGCCAGTGGGCGTAACCGTTGAACTCCTCCGGCCCGAAGAAGATCTTGAGGTTGCCGAGCATGTGCACGACGAGGTAGCCGAGCATGATCAGGCCGGAGACGGCCATCACGGACTTCTTGCCGACGGAGGAGTCCCAGAGCGTGCGCGTGGTGGACGGCCGTCGATCCGTCCGGGTTGCCAAAGCCATGACACAGACCGTAGGGACGAAGGTCCCGAAAGGTCCAAGACATGGTGGAGCTCAAGTCGATAGAGAGCGCCTATGCACCCCGGTATCCTGGGGCGATGCAGTTCCAGCAGCTCGTCTACTTCGTCGCCGTCGCCGAGACCCGCCACTTCACGCGGGCGGCGGAGCGCGAACACGTGGCCCAGCCGTCCCTGTCGCAGCAGATCAAGGCGCTCGAACGGGAACTGGGAGCCGAACTCTTCAGCCGGGCGCGCGGGAACATCGCGCTCACCGACGCCGGCGAGACCCTGCTGCCACTGGCCCGGCGGATCCTCGCGGACGCGGACACCGCGAGGCTGGAGGTGCAGGAGCTGGCGCAGCTGCGGCGGGGCCGGGTCCGGCTGGGGGCCACCCCGAGCGTGTGCACCGGCATGCTGCCCGACGTGCTGCGGGCCTTCCACACCGCCCATCCGGGGATCGAGCTGCTGATCGAGGAGAGCGGTTCGCTGGACCTCGTACGGGAACTCGCGCGCGGGTCCCTGGACCTCGCACTGATCGCCCTGCCCCTGCCGCCCTCGGCTCCGGCCCTGACCACGGTGGAGCTGCTGACGGAGGACCTGGTGGTGGTCTCCTCGGCAGCCCTCCCGCCCCCGGCGGGCGGCGGCCCGCTCACGGTGTCCGCGCTGCGCGACGAGCCGATGGTGATGTTCCGGCACGGCTACGACCTGCGGGACCTGACGGTGGCGGCCTGCCGGGCGGCGGGCTTCGAGCCGGTGTTCACGGTGGAGGGCGGCGAGATGGACGCGGTACTGGGCTTCGTCCGTGCGGGACTCGGCATCGCGGTGGTCCCGGCGATGGTGGTGGACCACGCGGGCCCCGGACTGCGCGCCACCGCCCTGGCCGGCTCCCCCCTGCGCCGCACGGTCGCCCTGGCCCACCGCACGGACGTGGCACCACCGCGCGCGGCCCGCGAACTGAAGCGCATCCTGCTGGGCTGACCCGTGCGGGCCGCGGGCACCCACAGACTCGCGGGCTCCGAGGCCGACGACAGGCCGGCGGGCCTGCGCGCGCTGGCGCCTACGAGACTGCGGGCGCACCTGCCTCCGCGCCGCCCACCGCGGCGATCCGGGCCCACCATCCGTCCGGCGCGCCGGGCTCCTCCCAGGTCACCGTGACCTCCACGTCGTGGAACTCCCGGCAGAGGCCCCGCACCATCTCGGCGGCGGTCTGCCGCGCCTCCTCGGGATCGGCGTCGCCGGGTACCGACCGAAGCCGCCCGCACATGATCGCCCGCCGGTCGGTCACGATGCTGGTCCGCCATTCACCGGCCCGGGCGGGCAGGGTGAGCGATTCGGGCTGGGCGTAGGACGGCTGCCACTTCTTCGCGCTCATCGGGCGTCGCTCGCGGGCTCGGGCGCGGGCGCGAGAACCCCGTCGAGGCCGTCGGCCAGCATCGCGAAGGCGCGGTCGGCCTCGGACGCGGCCGCCGGGTGGAGCTCGTCCGCGCTCCGGCCGGAGTCGAGGCGGCGCCAGTTTTCCTTCCCCAGCTCGTGACGGGTCGCCACCAGGTGCATGGCCGCCAGCCGGGCGGTGAGCGGGTCGACCGCTTCGGCTTCGAGCACGGCGGCGAGCAGCTCCACCTCGCGGCCGGTGTAGTGGGCCATCCGGGATTTCAGGCTGGCGGTGGAGTAGAGCAGCCGCTGGAAGGCGAGGACGTTCGGGTGGTCGCAGAGCCCGGTGATCGGATCCCGCTCGGCGAGGGCCGCCAGGAAGTGGGCGCGCACCGCCGCCACCGGGGTCTGGCCGGCGGGCCGGTCGCGCACGATGCGGGCCGCCTCGTCCTGGTGGTCGGCGAACCGGTCCAGGAGCAGGTCTTCCTTGCTGGGGAAGTACCGGAACAGCGTGGGCTTGGAGACCTCGGCGGCCGCCGCGACGTCGGCCACGGAGACGGCGTCGAAGCCCCGCTCCAGGAAGAGCTCCAGCGCCGTGGCCGCCAGCTGGCGGCGCGTACGGAGCTTCTTGCTCTCGCGCAGGCCCGTCACGTTTTCCATGGGCTCAGTCTCCATGGGTTCTGTCTCCATGGACCCAGAATAACACGAACGAGTGACCGAGTAATTTTCGTGACCGGGTTGCGTTTTTGGTCTGGAGCCGCTTTCCTTGAGACATCGACAACGAGAGGACATCCGATGACCGACGTACTGATCGCGGGCTCCGGCCCCACCGGACTGACGCTGGCCTGCGACCTGGCCCGCCGCGGCATCGGCGTGCGGGTCATCGAGGAGCGGTCGGCGCCGCACCGCGAATCCCGCGGCAAAGGGCTCACCCCGGGCAGCCTGGCGGCCTTCGGGGAACTGGGGCTGACGGAGCGTCTGGCATCCGTCGGCCGGCGGGAGACCGTGCTGCGCAAGTACTTCGACGGAGCGCACATCAGCGACACCGTCATCGACGACGGGCTGCTCATCGGTCAGTGGCAGGTCGAAGCGGCACTGCGCGAACGCCTCGCCGAGCTGGGCGTTCGGGTCGAGTACGGGACCGGGCTCGCCGCGATCTCGCAGGACGGGGCCGGAGTCGACGCGGAGCTGTCGGACGGCACCGTCATCCGGGCCCGCCATCTCGCGGGGTGCGACGGGGGCCGCAGCACCACCCGGCGGCTACTGGGGATCCCCTTCGAGGGGTACAGCGCGCCGGAGGAGTCGATGGTGATCGGGGACGTGCGGGCGCCGGGGCTGAGCCGGGACTTCTGGCACCAGTGGTTCACCTCGGAGGGCGGCGGGATACTGCTGTGCCCGATGCCGGGGACGGACACCTTCCAGCTCCAGTCCTCTCCCGAGCGGGACGAGCGGGGGGAGCCCCTGCCGCCTTCGGTGGAGAGCTTCCAGCGGCTCTTCGACCGCCATGCGCGGATGCCGGGGATCCGGCTCGCGGAGGCGGGCTGGCTCTCGGTCTGGCGGGTCAACGTCCGCATGGCCGCCCGGCTCCGCGAAGGCCGGGTCTTCCTCGCCGGGGACGCCGCGCACGTCCATCCGATAGCCGGCGGGCTGGGGATCAACACCGGGGTCGAGGACGCGGCAGCCCTCGCCCGGACCCTGGCCACCGCCCTCGGCGGCCCGGGCGGGGCCGGCGCCCCCGACGTACTGGACGCGTACGAGGCCGAGCGGCTGCCTGCCGTCGCCTCGGTGCTGGCGGACACGGCGGAGCGGCACGAGCGCGTGCTGGCGGCCGTGCGCACCCCCGGCCGCGGGACGGAGGCGGG
The DNA here is from genome assembly GCF_042750105.1 of Streptomyces sp. NPDC059443. Lineage (NCBI taxonomy): Bacteria > Bacillati > Actinomycetota > Actinomycetes > Kitasatosporales > Streptomycetaceae > Streptomyces > Streptomyces sp. NPDC059443. The sequence goes on from NZ_JBHYVM010000028.1 coordinate 112,530, forward strand.
CCGGGGGTGACTCAGAAAGCCGTCGGGACGGCGTCGGAGAGCGACAGGGTGTGGATGCGGTCCGGTGCGCCGGGGCGGGCGTAGTACCACCCCTGCGCGGTGTCGCAGCCGAGCGCGCGGAGCTGGGCGGCCTGGGCGCCGGTTTCCACGCCTTCGACCGTGACGGCGAGTTCGAGGCTGTGGGCCAGGGCGACGATGCCCTCCACGATCTTGACGTCGACCGGGTTGGCCGGGTGCTGCTGCATCCCCTTGGTGAAGGAGCGGTCCAGTTTCAGGACGCTGACGGGCAGGCGGCGGAGGTTGGCCAGGTTCGAGTAGCCCGTGCCGAAGTCGTCGAGGGCGATGTCCACGCCCAGGGCGGCGAGTCGGCGCAGCGGTTCGAGGAGCTCGTCGTCGGCACCGATCAGGGCCGACTCGGTGACCTCCAGGCACAGCGTGCCCGGGGCCAGGCCCGAGGACTCCAGGACCCGGACCGTGTCGGCGACCAGGCCGGGGTGGTGCAGCTGGGTCGGCGACAGGTTGACGTTGATCCGCAGGGTGGCGCCGCCCTGCTGGTGCTGCCAGTTGCGGGCTTGGCGGACCGATTCTTCCAGGACCCAGCGGCCGAGCGGCACGATCAGCCCGGTCCGTTCGGCGAGCGGTATGAAGCGGTCCGGGCCCAGCACCCCGTGCTGCGGGTGCGACCAGCGGACCAGCGCCTCCGCACCGTGCACGCTGCCGTCGTGCATGTGCACCAGCGGCTGGTACTCGATGAAGAACTCGCCGCGTTCCAGCGCCGCCGGCAGGGCGTTGGTCAGGCCGTGACGGGTGATGGCGCGCGCGTCGGCCTCGGCGTCGGCGAACTCGAAGCGGTTGCCGCCGGCCGCCTTGGCCCGGTACATGGTGATGTCGGCGCTGCGCAGCACCTCCGCCGGGGTGCGCTCGCGCGCCGGGCCCTCGACGATGCCGATGCTGCCGCGGACGGTCAGCTCCCGGCCCTCCAGCCGGATCGGGACCGAGAGGGCGGAGAGGATCCGGACCGCGAGTTCGGTGGCCTTCTCCTCGGTGTCGGGGCCGGTGGTCAGCGCGACGAACTCGTCGCCGCCGAGGCGTGCGACCACCTCGCCGGGCCCGGTCGCGCAGCTCTGCAGCCGGTCGGCGACCTCCACCAGCAGCCGGTCCCCCGCCGAGTGGCCGAGGCTGTCGTTGACCGCCTTGAAGCCGTCGAGGTCGAGGTAGCAGAGGCCGAAGCGGGTGCCCCCGGCCCCGCTCAGGGCCTTCTCCAACCGCTCGAAGAACAGCGTGCGGTTGGGCAGGCCGGTCAGGGCGTCGTGGGTGGCCTCGTAGCGCAGCCGCAGGTTCAGCAGCCGTCGTTCGGTGGTGTCCTCCATCAGGGCGAGCTGGTACTGCGGCACGCCCTCGGCGTCGCGCAGCAGCGAGACCGTCAGGTTGGTCCACAGGACGGTCCCGTCGTGCCGGTAGTACGGCTTCTCGACGCGGTAGCTCTCGCGCTCGCCGCGCACGAGTTCCCCGTACATCCGCCAGACGTGCGGGGTGTCCTCGGGATGGCTCCACTCGCTGACGTTGCGGCCCCGGACGTGCCCGTCCATGCCGCCGAACATCTGCAGCAGCGCGTCGTTGACCTCCAGGACGTTGCCCTCCAGGTCGGCGATGCCGATCCCGATGGCCGCGCCCTCGAAGACCGCCCGGAAGCGGGCTTCGCTCTCGTGCAGCGCCTGCTGGGCGTCGATGCGCGCGGTGAGCGCGGAACGGGCGATGGCCTCCTGCTCCGTGAGGGTGCGCTCGCGCAGCGCGCGGGCGAAGCCGGCCGCGATGGCGTGCTGGAGGCGGGCGCACCGGGACCGGTACTCCTCGGTGCCCTCGGCGCCCTCCGCACCCGGACCGTCCGGCCCGCAGTACAGCACCAGGTACGACTCGACCACGCCGAGGGTGCCGGCCAGTGCCTCCGGGTCGGTGCAGTGGACGGCGACGAGCTCCGCCCCGACCCGCTGGCCCGCGGAGGCGTCGAACGGCCGGGCGTACAGGGCCTCGACGAGGACGCGGGTGAGCGGCAGGAGGTGCCGCTCGAACTCGGTGCGGGTGAGCGAGGTCGCCGTGACGGGGAAGATCGCCCGCCCCCAGATGGTCGCGAACCGGCCGATCCGGTCCTCCAGCCCGCCCTGCGGCGCGCTCGCGCCACCCGCCGTCTGTGCCGGCACTCTCACGCCTTGCGTCCCACGCCTGCGAAGCCGGAGAAGGCGAACGGATCCTCGTCCACGGCCCCGCCCTCCGGCCCCTCGGGCCCGTCGGGCCGCCAGTTGGGCATGGCCACCAGACCGGGTTCGATCAGGTCGAAGCCCTCGAAGAAGCCCTCGATCTGCTCGCCGGAGCGCATGACCAGGGGGTTGCGGATGTCCCGGTAGACGCCCACCGCCCCGCCCGCGACCTCTTCCGGGAGCGGGATCCCCTCGTACGAGGCGTGCGTGAGGATCAGGAGGCTTCCGGGGGCCAGCGCGTCGCGCAGCTCGGCGACGGCGGCGTAGGGCGCGTCCGAGTCCTCCAGGAAGTGCAGGACGGCGACCAGCATCAGGGCCACCGGGCGGCTCAGGTCGAGCACCCGGCCGGTCTCGGGAGCGGTCAGGATCTCCTGCGGCTTGCGCAGGTCGGCGGCGACCACCCCGGTCCGCTCGGTGCCTTCGAGGACGGCCTGGCTGTGGGCGACGGCCACCGGGTCGTGATCGACGTAGACCACGCGCGCCTCGGGGCTGGCGGCCTGGGCGATCTCGTGGACATTGCCGAAGGTGGGGATGCCGGAGCCGATGTCGAGGAACTGCGTGACGCCCTGGGCGACGGCGTAGCGGACGGCCCGGCGCATGAATGCCCGGTTGGCCTGCATGATCTTGGGCAGGCCCGGCAGGAATTCCATGGCACGGCGGGCGGCCTGCCTGTCGACCTCGAAATTGTGCGAACCGCCCAGGTAGTAATCGTAGATGCGGGACACGCTGGGCACCGATATGTCGATGCCTGGCGGGGCCCAGGCGGGGCGCTCCATCGGGGTCTCCAAGCCGTAGTCCTGCCGAGGTCCGGTCGAGGTCGGACTCCTGTCCGAGCCGAATGTACTGATCATTGGCCAACGGAGCGAGCGAAAGCGGAAATTGGCGATCCGTTCTTCGTCACACGTCAAAGCGGCGCACGGGGCGACGCCCGGCGATTGATCGAAACCGACAAATACCTTTTGGGAAATGGCCGGTGACGGAACGAACACACTCCGAAGCTGGCTTAAACCTCCATAGTCAACGCACCACCCGTTCAGGCGAACCAAAGCCAACCGCCGCGTGCGCGGGCGCGCGCGACCCCATGCTCCCCGGGTGAAAAGAGCCTCTTCCAGGCGCCTGCTGGCGGTCCCGGTCCTGCTGTGGGCCGCACTGTCGACCACACCGGCCGTGGCCGATAGCAGCGCCTACGCGACGTACGACGCCGGTGACGGGGCGAGCGCCTTCAACCTGGTCGCGTCCGCCGCCCATGCCCCGGCCGGGGGCAGCCGGGGTGGCGGAGATCACGGAGATCGCGGCGATTCCGGCCACGGCGACCGGCGCGGGGACAAGCACGGCGACGAGCACGGCGACGAGCACGACCCTGGCGGCCACCACGGCGGGGGCCATCACCACGGCCACCCCTGCCCACCGCCTCCCCCGCCACCGCCGTGCCCGCCCACGCCCACCCCGACCCCCACCCCGACCCCGAAGCCCACCCCGCCGCCACCGGCGCCCCCGCCACCGCCCAAGCCGGCGCCGACCCCGCCGCCTCCCCCGCCACCACCACCGCCCAAGCCCGCCCCGAAGCCCCCGGCCCCGCCCCCCGCGCGGCAGGCACCCGCACCCGCGCCCGCGAAGCCGGCCCCGCCACCGCCGCCGCCTCCCGTGGTGGTCCAGGCGGCCGCGCCCAAGAAGGCGGTCGCGCGCCCCCGTTACCACGCGGCGGCCCGCAAACCGCTCGAACACCACATCTCACCGGTGACCTTCACCTTGATGACCGCGGCCCCCGCGGTGCTCGCGATCATCGCGCTGCGCCCGCGCTAGGAATCACCGCCCGACCGTAATTTGGAGTCATCTTGTCGGAATGGCTCGTCCTGTCCATCGCGATGGCGGCCGCCTGTGCCGTGGTCCTGTCCATCGCCTTCTTCAACCAGCGCCGGATCGGCGACGACGACGACCCCAGCGAAACCCCGGACGTCATCGAGTACATGACGATGATGATCGGGGTGATCTACGCGATCGTGCTGGGCCTGGCGATCGCCGGCGTCTGGGAGGGCCGGGGTGCCGCCCAGGAGTACGTGCGCCAGGAGTCGCAGGCCCTGCACGAGATCAGCGTCCGCTCCGAGGTCTACCCGCCCGACGTGCGCAAGAAGATCCGCTCCGACGTGGACGCGTACGTGACCTACGTCGTGGACACCGAATGGAAGGAGATGGCCGAGAGCGGCAATCTCACCGACCAGAGCGGGCAGCTGCTGGAACGTATCCGCCGTGATGTGACGGACTACGAACCGAAGACCGACCACGAGGGCCAGGCGTACCAGCCGCTCGTGGACCAGGTCGCCGTGGTCGACGACGCGCGCAACGCGCGCGGCCAGAGCGCGGGGGCCACCATGCCCGGAGTGGTGTGGTTCGGGCTGATCGCCGGGGCCCTGGTGACGGTGGGGCTGATCTTCACCCTCCAGATCAGGCGCTCGTTCCGGGAGCTCCTGCTCGCCGGCCTGTTCAGCGCGCTGATCGCCTTCCTGCTCTTCCTCATCTGGGACTTCGACGCCCCGTTCGGCCGGGGCGTCGCCGCCACCGCCTCCTCCGGGGTCTTCGACACCGTGAGCATCGAGCGGGGCAAGACCGTACGGGTCACCGTCGACCGGGACGCCCGGCGCGGAGCCCAGTACTCCGTCTCCTTCACGTGCAGCGGCGAGACCGGCTCGGCCGACCTCACGATCGCCGGCGGCACCGCGAAACCCACCACCAGCTCCACCGCCGGAACCCGTACGGGCTCCAGCGCGGGCACCGGCACGCGCCCCCGTACGACCACCGGCACGGGTACGGGTACGAGCGCGGGCACCGGCACGGGTACGGGCGCTTCGCGCCGCGCCACTCTCGGTGTCCGCGGCGGCCTCGGCGGCAGCGTGGCCCGGATGAAGCCCCTGGAGCTAGCCGCCGGCGGGGGGCTCATCCTCGGCGGCCTGGTCGGCCTCGGCTACGCCCTGCGCCGCCGCGACATCCGCCGCATCCACTGAAGTGGCAGCCCGGCACGCACCGCACCGCACCCCAACCGCCGGTCGCCCCGAGTCC
>NZ_JBHYVM010000029.1:0-85798 GCF_042750105.1 Streptomyces sp. NPDC059443
CTTCCAGTCGGGGCTGTCGTGGCTGACGATCCTGCGGCGGCGGGACGGGGTCCGGGCGGAGCCCGGGGAACGGTGGAAGGGCGGGTAGGGGACCAGCCCCGCGCAGCGGCACCCCCGCAGCCCGGCACCGGCACCGGCTCCGCGCAGCGACGGGCTCGGCCCTCCGAAGGCGCGGCTAGCGCCCCAGGTAGCGCGGGGGCTGCTTCGCGAGGAAGGCGGCCACCGCGATCGCGTGGTCCTCCGAGGCCCCCGCACGGGTCTGGAGGGTGTCCTCGTGCTCCAGCGCCTCCGAGAGCGACCGTGAGGCCCCGTACGCCAGGGACTCCTTCAGCGCGGCGTACGCCACCGTCGGGCCCTCCGCCAGCCGCCGGGCCACGGCAAGGGCCTCCGCGGCCAGCTCGTCCGACGGGACGACGCGGTTCGCGATGCCGAGTTCCAGCGCCTCCTGCGCCTTCACCGTGCGGGGGAAGAGGAGCAGGTCCGAGGCGCGCGAGCCGCCGATCAGGCGGGGCAGGGTCCAGGAGACGCCGGAGTCGGCCGTCAGGGCGACCCCGGCGAAGGAGGTGTTGAAGGAGGCCGTGTCCGCGACCACCCGGAAGTCCGCCGCCAGCGCGAAGCCGAAGCCCGCGCCCGCCGCGACGCCGTTCACGCCCGCGACCACCGGCTTCGGCATCTCCGTCAGGGCCCGGACGATCGGGTTGTAGTGCTCCGCGACCGTGCTCATGGTGAGGGAGGAACCGCTCTCGCGGTCGGCCGTCAGGAACCCGACGTGCTCCTTGAGGTCCTGGCCGACGCAGAACGCCCGGTTGCCGGCCGCGGTGAGCAGGACCGCCCGTACGGCCTGATCGGAGCCGGCCGCCGCGACCGCGTCGCGCAGGGCGACCTTGGTCTCGGTGTTCATGGCGTTCATGGCTTCGGGACGGTTGATCGTGATGGTCGCGAGTCCGTCGGTCACTTCGTAGAGCACGCTGTCGGCCATGTCGGGGGTCCCCCTTCGTCGCGGGCTGGCTACCGGCCGGTACCGGCCGGTGCAAGGGTCAGCATGGCGGACCGGGCCGCGGTTCCACATGTGATGTGCGTCAAACAAACCGGAGGGCGGATCCGGGGTGCGGCGGCGAAGTATCGCAGGCAGGTCCCCGAAATGAGTGGTTTTGGTCGAGCGCGTTGCGCAAGCGTTCCCACCCGATGTTGGTCATCGGGTCCTGACATGCGGGATAATGGCCTGGAAGCAATGTGTTCGATGCCGGTACTAGGCGCCTGACTGGGGCCGTCGGCTGACGATGAGCTGGTTTCAGGAAGGGGAACGAGCATGGCGGCCATGAAGCCGCGGACGGGCGACGGCCCGCTCGAGGTCACCAAGGAGGGGCGGGGCATCGTCATGCGCGTACCGCTTGAGGGCGGCGGTCGGCTTGTCGTCGAGCTGACCCCGGACGAAGCGGACGCCCTGGGTGACGCCCTGAAGAAGGTCGTCGGCTGACCCCTCGTCGGTACTGAGGGCGCACCTGACGCCAACTGAAGACTCTGCACTGCCCCGGTCGCTCACCGCGTCCGGGGCAGTGTTGTTTTCCGGGCCGCTCTCGTTCTCCGGGGCGCTCGCCGGGTCGCTCTCCGGGGCGCTTCCCGATTTCCGGCGGGCTTTACGGAGCTGCGTGCCGTCAGCGTCGGACCGCGCACAGCAGGCCGTCGCCGACCGGCAGCAGCGCGGCTTCCAGGGCCGGGCTCTCGCGGACGCTGCGCAGCAGCTCGCGGACGCGGAGCACTTCCACCGGCTGGGCCGCGGAGTCGACCGTACGGCCGTCGGAGAAGACCCCCTCGAAGCAGACCAGTCCGCCGGGGCGCAGCAGGCGCAACGATTCAGCGAGGTAGTCGAGGGACTCGGACGGGTCCCCGTCGCAGAAGACGAGGTCGTAGCCGCCGTCGGCGAGCCGGGGCAGGACGTCCAGCGCGCGGCCGGGGATGAAGCGGGCGCGGTTGCCCGCGAAGCCGGCCGCGCGGAAGGCCTGGCGGGCGAAGGCCTGCCGGTCGGGTTCCGGATCCACGGTGGTCAGCACGCCGTCGGCACGCATTCCGTGCAGGAGGTGGATGCCCGACACGCCTGTGCCGGTGCCGATTTCGGCTACCGCCTTGGCGTCCGCGGTGGCGGCGAGCAGGCGCAGCGCGGCCCCGGTGCCGGGGGAGACGGAGCGCAGTCCCGCTTCCCTGGACCGGTCGCGGGCCCATCGCAGAGCGTCGTCTTCGGCGACAAACGCGTCGGCGAACGCCCAGCTCGTCTGCCGGTTGCCGGTAATGACCCTCTCCTGTCCCCATAGTTGGCGCAACGGTGACTGTATCCGCTGGAGTCGGGAACCCGCAGATGGGACCGGGCGTTGGGAGCAGTAGAGAGGGAAGGACGGTCCGGGACTCTCGGCCCGTGCAAAGTTACTGCAAAAATGCTTATCCGGAGCTGACGGGAGGGGTGGCTATGGTAGGGAATCCGCTGGACACCACCAGAGCCGACAGGGGAGGTGCGGCTGCGCCTGTGGATCGTGGGGGTGTTCTCCGACGCCTCTTCTGGTCGGCCGGTGAGCCGAAATCCGTGACCAACATTGCTGACCGCTTCCGCACCGTAGACACCGCAACCACCGCGACCTTTGCCGCCGATGCGGGCTCCCAGGCGTGGACCCCTCCCTCATGGGAGGAGATCGTCAGCACGCACAGTGCGCGGGTCTACCGCCTCGCCTACCGGCTGACGGGTAACCAGCACGACGCCGAGGACCTGACGCAGGAAGTCTTCGTCCGCGTATTCCGCTCGCTGTCCACGTACACGCCCGGCACGTTCGAGGGCTGGCTGCACCGGATCACCACGAACCTGTTCCTGGACATGGTCCGCCGCAAGCAGCGGATCCGCTTCGACGCGCTCGCCGACGACGCCGCCGAGCGGCTGCCGAGCCGTGAGCCGTCCCCGCAGCAGGTGCTGCACGACACCCACTTCGACGCGGACGTCCAGCAGGCGCTGGACACCCTCGCGCCCGAATTCCGCGCGGCCGTGGTGCTGTGCGACATCGAGGGCCTTTCGTACGAGGAGATCGCCGCCACGCTCGGCGTGAAGCTCGGCACCGTGCGCAGCCGTATCCACCGGGGCCGTTCGCACCTGCGCAAGGCGCTCAAGCACCGGTCTCCCGAGGCCCGTGCGGAGCAGCGTGCGCTGGCGGGAGTGGCGGTGGGCGCCCCGGGCGCCGGGAGAGAGGGCGGAGCCGAGTGAGCGGGATCAGTCCGTCCCCGTCGCCCGCCGAACAGGCGTCCTCCGCCGAGCGGGCCTCCTCCGTTGAACAGCACTTGGGCGACCGGCTCGCCGCCCTCGTGGACGGGGAGCTGGGCCATGACGCGCGCGAGCGCGTCCTGGCGCACCTGGCGACGTGCTCCAAGTGCAAGGCCGAGGCCGATGCGCAGCGCCGCCTGAAGACCTTGTTCGTGGAGAGCGCGCCGCCCCCGCTGTCGGCGGGGCTGCTGGCGCGGCTCCAGGGGCTGCCGGGAGGCAGCCCTGACGGCCCGTCGGGACCGTCCGGCCCCTTCGGACCGCCGCCGGGCGCCGACCCCTTCTCCGCCTTCGCCTACGCGCCCCCCGCGGCCGCCGTCGGGCCCCGGCAGGGCTTCCCCATACACAGGATGGGCGGCCACGAGGCGGGCCGCTCGCGGCGCCGCTTCGCGTTCGTGGCCGCCGGGGCGGTATCGCTCGCCGCGATCGCGCTGGGCGGCTCGCTGCCGATGGACGCCATCGAGCCCAACGCCCGGGGCGACGCCCCCGCCGCGCAGACCGGCCCCGCGGTGCCGGTGTTCGACGCGGTGGTCCGGGAGAACCGGATCCCGAGCCCGGGCACGGTCCCGCCGCTCCGCCCGGACACCCCCCTGGCCTCCGCCTCCCCGTCCCTCACCCCGGCCGCGGCCCGCCCGGTCTCCCTGGTGCGCTAGGTCGTCTCCGTCGCACCCCTGGCCTCGTGCGGCCTCCCGTCGGGCGGGGTACTGGGGCCGATGGGGGACCTGGTTGAATCTGCGCCAGATGTGCCGCTCCGGGCGGCCGGCGGAGACAGGTACGCGGGGAGCGCCCATGTCCGACAGTCAGCAGACCGATCCGGCGGCCCCCGAGTCGGCCCCGGAGGCTGCTCCCGCGTCAAGGCCGTCCCCGCAGCCCAGGTGGTGGAGCCGCCCCGAGGAGCCCGCCGGGGCGGACGTGGCCCCCGTACCGGCCGTACCGGCTCCGCGGGCCGCACAGGACGCCGCCCCGGCGCCGGTGTGGTGGAGCCGGCCCGTGGAGTCCGGTCGGCCGCGGGAGGCCTCCGTAGGGCCACTGGCGGCCGTGTCGGAGGCCGGGGCGGGCCCGGGCCCGGACGCGGCGCCGCGCTACGACCCCTGGTCCACGCGGCCGCTGCAGTCGCCGGACCACGGGAAGCCGGTCCGCCGCCGGCTGCGGATCCGCCGGAGCTTCGTCATCGGCGTCGGGATCGCCCTCCTGGCGGGCGCGACCGGCGGCGTCGCCGGTGTGCTCGCCGAGCGGAAGGCCACCACCCGCCTGGAACTCCCGCAGGCCGCACCCGCGGCGAACGAGGGCCGGGCCCCCGACAGCGTCGCCGGGATCGCCGCCACGGCGCTGCCCGGCGTGGTCACCCTGCACGTCAGCGGCGCGCAGAGCAGTGCGACCGGCACCGGCTTCGTGCTCGACGTACAGGGCCACATCCTCACCAACAACCACGTGGTCCACGGCGCCCAGCACATAACGGTCACCTTCAGCACCGGCGAGAGCGTCTCCGCCGAGCTGGTCGGCGGAGACACCGGCTACGACCTGGCCGTCGTCAAGGTCACCGGAGTACGGGGCCTGCGCCCCCTCGCGCTCGGGAACTCCAAGAACGTCAAGGTCGGCGACCCGGTCGTGGCCATCGGAGCCCCCTTCGACCTCTCCAACACCGTCACCGCCGGCATCATCAGCGCCACCGGCCGCCCCATCACCGCCGGCGGGGACAAGGGCGACGGCAGCGACGTGAGCTACGTCGACGCCCTCCAGACCGACGCCCCGATCAACCCCGGCAACTCCGGCGGCCCGCTCCTCGACGCCAGGGCCCAGGTCATCGGCATCAACAGCGCGATCCGCGGCGGCGACGGCGGCGACAGCTCCGGGCAGCAGCGCGGCAGCATCGGCCTGGGCTTCGCCATCCCCGTCAACCAGGGCAAGCGCGTCGCCGAGGAGCTCATCCGCACCGGCCACGCCACCCATCCCGTGATCGGCGTCACCCTCGACATGGAGTACTCCGGCGACGGGGCCCGCGTGGGGGAGAAGGGCGAGGGCGCGAAGCCGGCCGTGGTCCCCGGCGGTCCGGGAGCCCGCGCGGGGATCAAGCCCGGTGATGTGATCACCGATGTGGACGGGGTGCGCGTCCACGGCGGCGACGAGCTCGTCATCAAGATCCGGGCCCACCGGCCGGGCGATACGCTCACCCTCACCGTGCTCAGGGACGGCCGGGAGCGCACGCTGGAGGTGGTCCTCGGGTCGGCGATCGGGTCGTGACCCGAGGTCGTGACCCAGGAGTGAAAGCGGGACCGCCACATCATTGAGCGGTCCTGGTGTATTGGCCCGCGGACCCGGCCGGGTACCGTGTGTCGGGCCTGACCCGAAGAGAGCCGAGGAGCGGCAAGGTGTTCAACGACATAGGCGCACTCGAACTGGTCACCATCGTAGTGCTGGCCATTCTCATCTTCGGCCCGGACAAGCTGCCCAAGGTCATCCAGGACGTCACGGGCGTCATCCGGAAGATCCGCGCGTTCTCGGACAGCGCGAAGCAGGACATCCGTTCCGAACTCGGCCCGGAGTTCAAGGACTTCGAGTTCGAGGACCTCAATCCGAAGAACTTCATCCGCAAGCAGCTCGCGGAGAACGAGGACCTCAAGGACATCCGCAGCACCTTCGACCTCCGCAAGGAGCTCAACGAGGTCACGGACGCGGTCAACAGCAAGGAAGTCGAACAGGTCCCGGCCCCGGCCGCCCCGGGCGACACCGCCGCGCCCGCGCCGGGTGCCGGTCCGGACATGGTGAAGAAGCCCGCCGCCCCGGCGCAGGAGCGGCGTACGCCCTTCGACGCGGACGCCACCTGAGCCACCCGATACCACGCGCGAGCCTGCCTGCCCGGTGATCCGGGGTCCGGTGGCTATCCTCCATGAGTCCGGACCCAGGACGCCCCAGGGAGGGGGTCCCCCCAGCACAGCACGGGGGAGGGCCGTTCCGGACCCCACGGAACGAGAGGCCGCTCAGATGGAGACGACGAGCAGTAGCCGGGTGGGCACGCAGCCCGCCGACACGGCGCCGGCACCCGCGCAGCCGGAAGCCGGGGAGCATCCGCGGCTGCCCCAGGAGGCAGCCGCAGCGCCCGTACCGGCGGCCCGCCGGACGGCGGACGGCTACCTGCGGGCGGATTTCCCCTGGTACGGGCTGGACGGGGCCTTCACGGGCCCCCGCTGGCTCATGCAGGTCGCCGCCGGCGCGGACGGCAGCGTGGAGCACGGCTCCACGGGCCACGGCGACGAGCCCTCCGCCCGCGGCGAGATCGCCACCGGCGAGAAGGAGCGCTTCGCGGTGGTCATCACCGTCGCGAGCAACCCGCTGCGCCGCAGCGGAGACGGCACCGGCGTCCTGGAGGCCACCTCGGTCTCCTCGGCGGCCTGGCTGGCCGGCTCCGGGCTGCTGGCGTACAGCTGGCCGGTGCAGATGGACCACACCCTGCGCGACGACTGGCTCGACCAGCAGACCGAGGCCGCGTGGGAGCTGGCGGACGACCTCGCGGGGGAGGACTGGTCGACGCTGTCGCTGCCGGTGGACGGGGAGCCGACGCCGTTCCACTACCGTGAGTCGGAGTTCGGGTGGGTGCTGGCCGGGTCCACCGGGAGCGGGGTGCACCTCGGCGCCTATGGGCGGGGGATGAGCGCGTACGGGCTCGGGTTCTCCGCGATCGGTGACTTCGCGGCCTACGAGTAGGGGTACGGCGGGGTACGGGAAAGGGCACCGCCGGTCGGCGGTGCCCTTTGCGCACACCTCGGGTTACGTCAGAACTTGTTGCGCGGGGTGATGCCCAGCGACATGCCCGCCAGGCCGCGCGCGCGGCCGCCGAGCTTGCCGGCGATGGCGCGCAGGGCGGCACCCGCCGGGGAGTCGGGGTCGGTCAGGACCACCGGCTTGCCCTCGTCGCCGCCCTCGCGCAGGCGCACGTCGATCGGGATCGAGCCGAGCACCGGCACGTTCGCGCCGACCGTCTTCGTCAGGCCGTCGGCGACCCGCTGGCCACCGCCCGAGCCGAACACGTCGACCATCTCGTCGCAGTGCGGGCAGGGCAGCCCGGACATGTTCTCGACGACGCCGACGATCTTCTGGTGGGTCTGCACGGCGATCGAGCCGGCCCGTTCCGCGACCTCGGCCGCGGCCTGCTGCGGGGTGGTCACGACAAGGATCTCGGCGTTGGGCACCAGCTGGGCCACGGAGATCGCGATGTCGCCCGTACCCGGCGGCAGGTCGAGCAGGAGCACGTCCAGGTCGCCCCAGAACACGTCGGCCAGGAACTGCTGGAGCGCCCGGTGAAGCATCGGACCGCGCCAGACCACCGGCGCGTTGCCGGGGGTGAACATGCCGATGGAGATGACCTTCACGCCGTGCGCGGACGGCGGCATGATCATGTTCTCGACCTGGGTCGGGCGGCCGTCCACGCCGAGCATGCGGGGCACGCTGTGGCCGTAGATGTCGGCGTCGACCACGCCGACCTTGAGGCCGTCGGCGGCCATCGCGGCCGCCAGGTTGACGGTGACCGAGGACTTGCCCACGCCGCCCTTGCCGGAGGCGACCGCGTAGACGCGGGTCAGCGAGCCGGGCTTGGCGAAGGGGACCTCGCGCTCGGCGGTGCCGCCGCGCAGGGTGACGGCGAGCTCCTTGCGCTGCTCGTCGCTCATCACGTCGAGCGTGACGGCGACCGAGGTGACGCCGGGGACCCGCTGCACGGCCTCGGTGACGAGGTTGGTGATGGTCTCGCGCATGGGGCAGCCCGACACCGTGAGGTACACGGTGACGGCGACCGCGCCGCCGTCGCCGATCTCCACCGATTTGACCATGCCGAGCTCGGTGATCGGCCGGTGGATCTCGGGGTCGTTCACCGTCGCCAGCGCGTCCAGGATCGCGTCCTGCTCGGGCACGGCGGCGGCGGTGGCGGAGCTTGTGTCGGTAGCCATGCCCCGATGGTACGGCGCGGTGGCGTGCCTCAGGAAAGCCTGCTAGCGGTCGCCTTCGTCACTCTCGGCGGGGAATAGCCGCCGTTCGTCCATCTCCTTGATCAGGTCCTGGAACTCGGACCGGATCCAGTCGCGCGTGGCGACCTCTCCCAGACCCATCCGCAGGGCCGCGATCTCCCGCGTCAGGTACTCGGTGTCCGCCAGCGAGCGCTCGTTCTGCTTGCGGTCCTGCTCCAGGTTGACCCGGTCCCGGTCGTCCTGCCGGTTCTGCGCGAGCAGGATCAGCGGGGCCGCGTAGGAGGCCTGGAGCGACAGCATCAGGGTCAGGAAGATGAAGGGGTACGTGTCGAAGCGCAGGTGCTCCGGCGCGAAGATGTTCCACAGCACCCAGATGATGATGACGACGGTCATCCAGACGATGAACCGGCCCGTGCCGAGGAACCGCGCCACCCGCTCCGACAGCCGCCCGAAGGCCTCGGGGTCGTACTCGGGCAGCAGCCGGCGGCGCGCCGGGCGCGGCAGGTCGAGCCGGGCGCGCGAGCGCGTCAGCGCGCTCGACCCGGTCGAGGAGACGGAGGATCGTTCCGTCGCTTCCGCCGCCAGCCCGTGCTCGCGCGCCTGGAGCCGCGCCTGTTCGCGCCGCTCGCGGATCTGCTCGCGCCGCCGGTCGCGCGAGGCCTGGTCGCCCCGCCCCCGTTCAGTGGTCACGTACGGCCCCCTCCGCATCCTCGGAACCCCTCGACCCGTCGGAATCGTCCGCATCCTCGGGGTTCTCGGAGTGGAAGTCCGTCTCCCGCCAGTCGTCCGGCAGCAGGTGGTCCAGTACGTCGTCGACGGTGACCGCGCCCAGCAGCGAGCCGCTCTCGTCGACGACCGGTACCGCGACCATGTTGTACGCGGCCAGGTAGCTGGTCACCACCGGAAGCAGCGCGTCCGGCCGCAGCGGCGGCAGGTCGGTGTCCACGATCGAGCTGACCAGGGTGAACGGAGGGTCCCGCAGCAGCCGCTGGAAGTGCACCGTGCCCAGGTACTTGCCCGTCGGCGTCTCGTCCGGCGGCCGGCACACGTACACCTGCGCCGCCAGCGCCGGCGACAGGTCCGCCTGCCGTACGCGGGCCAGCGCGTCCGCGACCGTGGCGTCGGGCCGCAGCACGATCGGCTCCGTGGTCATCAGACCGCCCGCGGTGTTCTCCTCGTACGACAGCAGACGCCGCACGTCGGCCGCGTCGTCCGGCCGCATCAGCGTCAGCAGCCGCTCCTTGTCGTCCTCCGGCAGCTCGGACAGCAGGTCGGCCGCGTCGTCCGGGTCCATCGCCTCCAGGACGTCGGCCGCGCGCTCCTCCTTCAGCTTCCCGAGGATCTCCACCTGCTCGTCCTCGGGCAGCTCCTCCATGACGTCCGCGAGCCGGTCGTCGTCGAGGGCGTTCGCCACCTCGGCGCGCCGCTTGGGCGTCAGGTGGTGCAGGACGTTCGCGACGTCCGCCGGGCGCATCTGCTCGAAGGTGGCGACCAGGTTCTCGGCGCCCTGCCCGTGCTCCTCCAGCGAGAACCCCGTCACCGCCGACCACTCGACGGTCAGGGTCTCGCCGCGCCGGCGCAACGCGCCCGCCTTGCCCTTGCGCACGAAGATCCGGTCGATCTCCCAGTCCCGGCGGGCCGGCAGCTGCTGGATGGCCACGTCGAGGACGGTGACCTCCTCGTCGTCCGCGACCAGCCGCACCCGCCGGTCCAGCAGTTCGCCGAGGATCAGCCGCTCGGTGGGGCGCTGTTCGAAGCGCCGCATGTTGACCACGCCCGTGGTGATGACCTGCCCGGACTCGACGCCCGTCACGCGGGTCATGGGGAGGAAGATCCGGCGCCGGCTGACCACCTCGACCACCAGGCCGAGCAGCCGCGGCGGCCGACCGCCCACGCGGAGCATGGCGACGAGGTCGCGGACGCGGCCCACCTGGTCGCCGTTGGGGTCGAAGACGGGCACACCCGACAGATGCGAGACGAAGATCCGTGGGGCGCCTGCCGCCATCCGAGCGCCTCCTACGAGCGTGCGTCATCCGTCGATCACCGGTACTGCCGCCCTCAGGTTAGCCCGTGCCCGCCGCAACCTCCTGACGGGGCCGTCCGCACGGGCGCACACGGCACCACGCGGGCCTCGCACGGGCACCCCGCGGGCACCGCATGGGCGCCCGCCCACGGGCCGGGTACGCTGCCAGCTGCTCGAAGACGACCGACGAGAGGCACCCGCCCGTGATCGCCCATCCCCCCTCCGCACGGCTGCGCCGGGCCGCCCTCGCAGGTGCCCTGTGCGCGGGCCTGGCCGTCGTAGCCACGGGGTGCGGGGCGGACCCCGACGAGGGTACGAACGGGGTCGGGAAGCTCTCCGCCGACCAGATCGAGAGCAAGGCCAAGGAGGCCGCCGCGGGGGCCAAGTCGGTCCACCTGTCCGGCAGCCTCGTCAGCGGCGGCAAATCCTTCACCCTCGACATGAAGCTGGGGGCCGACGGCGGCTCCGGCGAGGTGAAGTCGCAGGACGACACCTTCGAGCTCCTGCGGGTGGGCTCGCAGCTCTACCTCAAGGCGGGCGCCAAGTTCTGGGGCCAGTCCGAGGCGGCCGGCAAGCTCGGCGACAAGTTCGTGAAGGTGCCCGAGGGAGACCCCTCGTACAAGCAGTTCCTCGGATTCACCGACATGCACGTGCTCCTGGACGGGCTCCTCGGGCTCGACGGGAAGCTCACCAAGGGCGGCGAGTACACCAAGGTCGGGCACACCAAGGCCGTCCAGGTCTCGGCGGACCAGGGCAAGGGCGGCAAGGTCTCGGTCTCCCTGGAGGGCACCCCCTACCCGCTCCTCATGGAACGCGCGGGCGGCGCCGGCCGGCTGGTCCTGGAGGACTGGGGCAAGCCCGTGGAGCTCAAGCCCCCGGCGCAGGACCAGACGGTGGACTACGGGTCCCAGCTGCCGACGACCAAGGAGCAGGGGGCGAGCCCCTCCCCGTCCCCCTCCAAGGGCTCCGGCCAGGGCGCCGCCCCCAAGAGCTGACCGCTGCTCCGGTTCTAGCGGGCCGCCTTCTTGCGCTTCAGCAGCAGCTTCGGCAGCGCGGCCGGGACGGGCCGCCGGGTGATGGCGGGGGAGTCCAGCGGAACCGCGGCCAGCGACCCGGACGGGAGCTCCGCCCGCACGGACTCCGGCTCCAGGCGCAGCAGCCGGCACTCCCGGGCCCACCGGTCGGTCATCTCCGCCGAGTCGGGGGCGTTGAGCCGCTTGCCCTTGAGCTCGTCCACCGCGGCCCGCCACGGCTCGCTCCCGGGCACGAGCTCCCGTACGGTCGCCGTCCACGCGACGAGCCGGCCGCCCTTGTCCTTGCTGCGTACGGTCACCTCGGCGGCCGCCCCGTCCGCGAGACCCGGGAACGGCTGCTCCCCGGGTCCGTCGCCCAGTACGTGCGCCGCGCCGTCCACCCAGGCGTGCCAGAGCCCGCGGTCGGCCCCGGAGCCACGGACCCAGATGAGGCCGGACTTCTTGGTGGCCTCCTCGACGAGGGCCAGATCGAGCGCGCTGAGAGTCATGCGCACAGGGTAGCCAGAGGGGCGCGCGCCCCTACAGCCAGCCGTTGCGGCGCAGGGCCCGGTGGATGGTGAAGCAGCTGCCGGCGATGGCGGCCATCACCATCGGATAGCCGTAGCGCCAGTGCAGCTCCGGCATGTTCTCGAAGTTCATCCCGTACACCCCGCAGATCATCGTCGGCACGGCGATGATCGCCGCCCAGGAGGTGATCTTGCGCATGTCCTCGTTCTGGGCGACGGAGGCCTGCGCCAGGTTGGCCTGGAGGATGGAGTTCAGCAGCTCGTCGAAGGCCACGACCTGCTCGTGGACGCGCGCCAGGTGGTCGGCGACATCGCGGAAGTACTTCTGGATGTCCGGGTCCACCAGCCGCATCGGGCGCTCACTGAGCAGCTCCATGGGCCGCAGCAGCGGGGAGACGGCCCGCTTGAACTCCATCACCTCGCGCTTGAGCTGGTAGATGCGGCCCGCGTCGCCGCCGCGCGCACTGCCCTTGGCGGGGGCGGCGAAGACGGCGCTCTCCACCTCGTCGATGTCGTCCTGGACGGCCGAGGCGACGGCGATGTAACCGTCGACCACGTGGTCGGCGAGGGAGTGCAGGACGGCGGACGGGCCCCGGGCGAGGAGCGCCGGGTCCTCCTGGAGGCGGTGGCGCAGACCCCGCAGGGAGCCCTGGCCGCCGTGCCGGACGGTGATGACGAAGTCGGGGCCGGTGAAGCACATCACCTCGCCGGTCTCCACCACCTCGCTGGTGGCGGTGAGTTCGGCGTGCTCCACGTAGTGGATCGTCTTGAAGACGGTGAACAGGGTTTCGTCGTAGCGCTCCAGCTTCGGCCGCTGGTGGGCGTGGACCGCGTCCTCCACGGCGAGCGGGTGCAGGCCGAACACGGCGGCGATCCCGGCGAACTCGTCCTCGGTCGGCTCGTGCAGGCCGATCCACGCGAAACCGCCGTCCTCGCGGACCTGGCGCATCGCCTCACGGGGCGTCAGGCAGGCGCTCGGCGTCGTCGGCGCGCCGCGCATCCCGTCGCGGTAGACGGCGCAGTCGACCACCGCGGTGCTCGCGGAGGGGTCGCGGGTGGTGTCGTAGCCGGGCTGTACGGGGGTGGACCGGCGCAGTGCCGGACGGACGGCGGCACGGAGGTAGGGCAGCATCGACATGGCAGGCTCCTTCTCGCGCACGGCTGCGGACCGTACGGGTGGGAGGCCTTCCGCGGCCGCGGCCGGCGGGGCCCGGTCAGGCGGAAGGAAAGGGACGGAGGACACAGTTCTGCCGTCGCTCTTCGACTGATCCGGAAGGAGGGATCAAAGGGGGCGCGCAGCGCCCGTCAGCGAAGTGGAAGAGCGATTGGTACTGCACGATCGACTTCGATCCACCGCAGACCCCACCTCCTCCGGCCGGTCCCCCGTGGGGGACGTCCTGTCGCCGGAGCACTGAAACTTCTCTTCTGAGAGCGTCCCCGACCAGCGGTCAACGATATCAGCCGACGGATGGTCAAGACCCGCCCTTTACCCGGCTGATACGAGTTCTATGCTCGCTCCATGGCAGAAATTCTGGCCCTTGTGGAAGCCCGTCTGCGCGGCGCGCTCGGCGAACCCGACGCGCGCGCGGCCGTCACCTTCCTGGGCACCGACCGCATCGAGGTACTCCGCTTCACGGAGGGGGACCTGGTGCGGTACGCGACCCTCGGCATGTCCGCCCATCCGATGACCGACCCCACCGCGGTGGTCGCCGATCCCGTACGGGGGCCGCGCGCCGAGCTCGTGCTGACCGTACGGGGCGGACTCGCGCCCACCGACAAGCTGCTGCGGCCGCTGGCCGTGCTGGCCGCCTCGCCCCAGGTGGAGGGGCTGATCGTGGCCCCCGGGGCCTCGCTGGACGTGGGGGAGCCACTGTGGGACGGGGCGCCCTTCACCTCCGTACTGGTGGCGGAGCCGGGCGGGCTGGTGGAGGACGTCGTACTCGAAGACCCCTTGGACCCGGTGTCCTTCTTCCCGCTCCTGCCGATGACGGCCAACGAGGCGGCGTGGAAGCGGGTGCACGGCGCGGAGGCCCTCCAGGAACGCTGGCTCGCGCGCGGCACGGATCTGCGGGACCCTCTGCGTACGGCCGTCGCCCTGGACTGAAGATCCGCAACGGAACCCGGCCGCCCGGACGGGTGATCGCGTCTTGACGGGGCGCGCGGCGGGGAGGAGCGTGGCTTCGTATGAGGGGCGAACCGAGTTGCCCGAAGTGCGGTGGCCGGGTCAGGGCGCCCGGTCTCTTCGCCGACTCCTGGCAGTGCACGGTGCACGGCCCTGTGCACCCGCTCCAGCCCGTGATCCCGCCCAGCGTCGAAGGCCTGAGCGTGGTGGTCAACCGGGCGGAGGTCCCGGTCTGGATGCCGTGGCCGCTGCCCGTGGGCTGGCTGTTCACCGGGGTGGCGTCCGCCGGTGACGACCGCAGCGGAGGCCGGGCCACGGCCGTGGCCTGCTCGGGCCCCGGCCCGCTGGGCGGCATCGGAGAGCTGGTGCTGATCGCGGAGGAACTGGGCGTCGGCCTGGGCGCGCGGTTCGCGGGCATCGACGCACCCGACCCGGGCCCCTTCATGAACGTCTCCGCCCCGCCGCACACCAAGGTCGTCGCCGCGGGTCGTCCGACGCCGCTGTGGCACGTGACCGGTGTCCCCGAGGACCGGGCCGTCTTCGCGGGCGAGGCGCGCGGGCTGTGGCTGTGGGCCATCGTCTGGCCGGAGCAGTCCGGGCTGCTGATGTACGACGAGCTCGTCCTGACGGACCTGCGGGACGCGGGCGCCGAGGTCGAGCTCCTGCCCTGCGGAGCCCTGAGCCCGAGAATCATTGGCTCTTGACGCAGGTATCCTTGAGCGTCCCCCGTCATACCCACCCACCTGGAGCCCGGCCGTGCGCATCGATCTGCACGCCCACTCCACGGCTTCCGACGGGACCGACACCCCCGCCCAGCTGGTCCGCAACGCGGCCGCCGGCGGGCTCGACGTGGTCGCGCTGACCGATCACGACACCGTGAGCGGCTACCGCGAAGCCATCGAGGCGCTGCCCGAGGGGCTGACCCTCGTCACCGGCGCCGAGCTGAGCTGCCGCCTCGACGGCATCGGGCTGCACATGCTCGCCTACCTCTTCGACCCCGAGGAGCCCGAGCTCTCCCGCGAGCGGGAACTCGTACGCGACGACCGCACCCCCCGCGCGCAGGCCATGATCGGCAAGCTCCAGGCCCTCGGCGTCCCGGTCACCTGGGAGCAGGTGGACCGGATCGCCGGCGGGGGGTCCGTGGGCCGGCCGCACATCGCCACCGCGCTGGTGGAGCTGGGCGTCGTCCCCACCGTGTCCGACGCGTTCACGCCGGACTGGCTGGCCGACGGCGGCCGCGCGTACGCCGAGAAGCACGAGTTCGACCCCTTCGAGGCGATCCGCCTGGTCAAGGCGGCCGGCGGGGTCACCGTCTTCGCGCACCCGGCCGCCGTCAAGCGCGGCCGTTGCGTCTCCGACGAGGCGATAGCGGCGCTCGCCGAAGCCGGACTCGACGGCATCGAGGTCGACCACATGGACCACGACGCCCCCACCCGCGCCCGCCTGCGCGGCCTGGCCGGCGAGCTCGGTCTGCTGACCACCGGGTCCAGCGACTACCACGGCAGCCGCAAGACCTGCCGCCTCGGGGAGTACACGACCGACCCCGAGATCTACGGGGAGATCACGCGCCGCGCGACCGGGGCGTTCCCCGTCCCCGGCGCCGGTGGACGCGTCCGCGGCTGACCGCTGCCGCCTGAACCCCACACCACCCCCTTTTTCGCGACACCCCTCTCCTGCAAGGCATCACTGTGCTCGATTTCGCCGTCTTCGGATCCCTCTTTCTCACGCTTTTTGTGATTATGGACCCCCCGGGGATCACGCCCATCTTCCTCGCCCTGACCTCCGGCCGCCCCGCCAAAGTGCAGCGCCGGATGGCCTGGCAGGCCGTCTGCGTCGCCTTCGGCGTCATCGCCGTCTTCGGCATCTGCGGCCAGCAGATCCTCAACTACCTGCACGTCTCCGTGCCGGCCCTGATGATCGCGGGCGGTCTGCTGCTCCTGCTCATCGCGCTCGACCTGCTCACGGGCAAGACCGACGAGCCGAAGCAGACCAAGGACGTGAACGTCGCGCTCGTCCCCCTCGGCATGCCGCTGCTCGCCGGACCCGGCGCGATCGTGTCGGTCATCCTGGCCGTGCAGAAGGCCGACGGGTTCACCGGCCAACTCTCCGTCTGGTGCGCGATCATCGCGATGCACATCGTGCTGTGGGTGGTGATGCGCTACTCGCTCGTCATCATCCGCGTGATCAAGGACGGCGGGGTGGTCCTCGTGACCCGGCTGGCCGGCATGATGCTCTCCGCGATCGCGGTCCAGCAGATCATCAACGGCGTGATCCAGGTGATCCACACGGCGTAGCGCTTCCGGCGCGCATGCGAACGCCCCCGTACCGATCCGGTACGGGGGCGTTCATAGGTACGGCGGCGTGTGCCGGTCGTCAGTTGGACGTCGTCTCGGCCGGTCGGATCAGGATGCGCTGGCCGATGGCCGCGGCCTGCTGCACGATCCGGTTGACGGAGGCCGCGTCCACGACGGTGCTGTCCACGGCAGATCCGTCGACGTCGTCCAGGCGCAGAATCTCGAAGCGCATGGGGCTTCTCCCTTCGTCGTGTTTCTCCTACGTACAGGGTTAACGAAGTGTAAGCCGCAAACATTCCCTACGCTAAGGAAATTTTTTCACTGGCTAAGTACTAGTGGGTATCGGAGTCCCCGCAGGAGTCCCAGAACCCGGCCAGGGCGGCCGCGGTGGCCGCCGGATCCTCGGCGTTCGGCGAGTGCGCCGTCCCCGGGATCACCACCCGGCGAGCGCCCAGCAGCCGCGCCGTGTCGTCCATCCACTCCACCGGCCACACCGGGTCCGAGGCCCCCGAGAGCACCAGTTTCGCCAGCTCCGGCGCCGCGGCCGCGAGGTCACCGGTCCGGTCGGGCTCGGAGACCAGCGCCCGGCCGGTGACGATCAGCTGCTCCGGGACCGTCCCCACCCACCGGTCGCGCAGGAACGCCGCGAGCTCGGGGGAGTCGGGGGCCTCGTCGCGCGGGTCCATGGCGCGCATCGCGGCCCAGATGCCGGGCATGTCCTCACCCATGGCCTCCAGCGCGGAGACGAGCATCTTCGTACGGGCCTGCTGGTCCTCGCAGACCGCGCCCGGCCCGCTGCTCATCAGGGTGAGGCTCGCGTAGGGGGCCGGATCGCGGATCACGGCCGCCCGTACGATCAGCCCGCCCAGCGAGTGCCCCAGCAGGTGCACCGGGCCGCCGTCGGCCAGGGCCGCCGTCTGCGCGAGGACGTCCTGGGCCAGCTCCTCCAGGGCGTACGGGGCTTCCGTGCGCGGGCCGCCGCTCTCGTGCTGCCCGCGCCCGTCGACGGCGACCACCCGGTAGCCCGCGGCGGCCAGCGGCGCGAGGAGGCCGATGAAGTCCTCCTTGCTGCCGGTGTAGCCCGGGACCAGCAGGGCGGTGCCGCGCACGGTCCCGTCGGACCCGGGCCCGGGGGAGGCCTCGTGCACGGCGAACTCGCCGCGGGCGGTGGTCAGGCGGTACGCGCGGGCCGAGGGCGGCAGGGTGAGGCTCGGGGGCTTGCTCATGGCCAGAGGTTACCGGCCCGTAGCCCCGTACGGCAGTACGGCAGTACGACCGGACGGGCCGGCCCGTCCGGGCCCGGGTACGCCGATGGCCCCGGCCCCCTCGGAAGGGGATCGGGGCCATCGGGCGGGCGTTACGCCTCCGGGGTCTCCACCGGAGCGGCAGCGGCCTTGCGGGTCCGGGTGCGCTTCGGCTTGACCGGAGCCTCCTCGGCGGCGGCCTCGGCGACCGCGGCCTTCGGAGCGGCGGCCTTGCGGGGCGCCCGGGTGCGCTTCGGCTTCGCCGGGGCCTCCTCGGCGACCGGCGCGGCCGGAGCCTCCACCACTGCGGCCTCGGCGACCACGGCGGCCTCAGCGGCCTTCGCGGCGGCGGTCTTGCGCGGTGCCCGGGTGCGCTTCGGCTTGGCCGGGGCCTCCTCGGCGACCGGCGCGGCCGGAGCCTCGACCACCGCGGCCTGGGCCACGATCTCGACGACCGGAGCGGCGGCCACGACCGGGGCGGCGGCGGCCTTGCGCGGGGCGGCCTCGGCCTTGCGCGGGGCGCGCACGGCGCGGCTGCGCGTCGGCCGGACGGGCTCCACCATCGGGGCCATCTGGAAGTCCGGCTCGGGCTCCACGACGAACGGGGCCAGGGGCTCCAGCGCCGCCGCGGGGGCGACGAAGGTCGCGGCCGGAGCGGCGGACCGGGTCCGGCGACGGCGCGGCTTGCGCGACTCCTCGACGGCCGGGGCCTGAGCGGCCACGGCGGCCGGAGCCGCCGGTGCCTGCGGAGCCTCGGCGACCGGGGTCACCACGGCTGCCGTGGCCACGGCCTCGACGACGCCCGACTCCGAGCCACCGCGGGTGCGCCGGCGCTGGCGCGGCGTACGGGGAGCACGCTCCTCGGCCGCCGGGGCGGCGGCGGCAGCCCCGCGACCGTCACGGCCGCCATCACGGCCACCGTCGCGGCCGCCACGGCCACCGTCACGACCGGAGTCGCGACCGCCACGGCCACCACGGCCGCCGGTCTCGCCCAGGTCTTCCAGGTTCTCGGCCTTCAGACCGGCCCGCGTCCGCTCGGCACGGGGCAGGGTGCCCTTGGTGCCGGCCGGGATGTTCATCTCCTCGAACAGGTGCGGAGACGTGGAGTACGTCTCGACCGGGTCGTGGAAGTCCAGCTCCAGCGCCTTGTTGATCAGCTGCCAGCGCGGGATGTCGTCCCAGTCGACCAGGGTGACGGCGATGCCCTTCTTGCCCGCGCGGCCGGTGCGGCCCACACGGTGCAGGAAGGTCTTCTCGTCCTCCGGCGTCTGGTAGTTGATGACGTGGGTGACACCCTCGACATCGATGCCGCGGGCGGCGACGTCGGTGCAGACCAGCACGTCGACCTTGCCGTTGCGGAAGGCGCGCAGCGCCTGCTCGCGGGCGCCCTGGCCCAGGTCGCCGTGGACGGCGCCCGAGGCGAAGCCGCGCTTCTCCAGCTGCTCGGCGATGTCGGCCGCCGTGCGCTTGGTACGGCAGAAGATCATGGCCAGACCGCGACCCTCGGCCTGGAGGATGCGGGAGACGAGCTCCGGCTTGTCCATGTTGTGCGCACGGAAGACGTGCTGCGTGGTGTTGGCGACGGTCGCGCCCTCACCGTCCTCGGAGACGGCGCGGATGTGCGTCGGCTGAGTCATGTACCGGCGGGCCAGGCCGATGACCGCGCCCGGCATGGTCGCCGAGAACAGCATGGTCTGACGCTTCGGCGGCAGGTAGCTCATGATGCGCTCGACGTCGGGCAGGAAGCCCAGGTCGAGCATCTCGTCGGCCTCGTCCAGGACCAGGGCCCGGACGTGCGACAGGTCGAGCTTCTTCTGGCCGGCCAGGTCGAGCAGGCGGCCCGGGGTGCCGACGATGATGTCGACGCCCTTCTTGAGCGCCTCGACCTGGGGCTCGTACGCGCGGCCGCCGTATATGGCGAGGACGCGGACGTTGCGGACCTTGCCCGCGGTGAGGAGGTCGTTGGTGACCTGGGTGCACAGCTCGCGGGTCGGAACCACCACAAGGGCCTGCGGGGCGTCGGTCAGCTGCTCGGGCTTGGCCCGGCCCGCCTCGACGTCCGCGGGGACGGTGACCCGCTCCAGCAGGGGAAGGCCGAAACCGAGCGTCTTGCCGGTACCGGTCTTGGCCTGGCCGATGACGTCCGTGCCGGAGAGGGCGACGGGGAGGGTCATCTCCTGGATCGGGAAGGGGGACACAATGCCGACGGCCTCAAGGGCTTCGGCCGTCTCGGGATAGATCCCGAGGTCTCGGAACGTAGTCAGGGTGCTGCCTCTTCTGTGAGACGCGGCGCGAGGCGGCGAAGGGGGTCGTACCGTGCCGGGCTTGCAGTGGTTCGCCCACCCAAGTTCTGGGGGAGCCGTGCAAAGCTGCGCGGGACCACGAGCCTTCGCTCAGGCGCTTTATGCCGCTGAGGGGGCCCCTCGCGGAACGCGGTACGTATGAACGTACGCATCACGCCGAGGGCGGTCGGGTGGAGCCGATCGGGCCACCGACCGGGCATCCTCATTCGGATGGCCCGCCGAGTGTTCGGCAGGCGCATTACCACTGTACCCCGGAATCTCGCAGCTGTGTCGGGTGAATTCATCAGGTAGGCGCGTTTACGTGGACTGAGCAGGTGGTTCGTGGTGCCTTTCGGCGAGCTATTGTGCGGAGCATGTCGACCGTTGAAAACGCATCGCCCGCCGACGGCAGCGCCCCCGCAGAGGCGGCCGGAATCGCCGCCCAGGACTGGGCCACGGCCTCCGCATCACCGCAGTACAAGGCTGCTGTGGTCGATCTCCTCGGGGCGCTCGCGTACGGCGAACTCGCGGCCTTCGAACGCCTCGCGGAGGACGCGAAGCTCGCGCCCACCCTCGGCGACAAGGCCGAGCTCGCGAAGATGGCCTCCGCCGAATTCCACCACTTCGAGAGGCTTCGCGACCGCCTCGCAGCGATCGACGCGGACCCCACCGCGGCCATGGAGCCCTTCGCGAAGGGCGTCGACGACTTCCACCGCCAGACCGCGCCGTCGGACTGGCTGGAAGGCCTGGTCAAGGCCTATGTCGGCGACTCCATCGCCAGCGACTTCTACCGCGAGGTCGCCACGCACCTCGACACCGACACCCGCGGGCTCGTCGTGAGCGTGCTGGACGACACGGGCCACGGCGGTTTCGCCGTCGAGAAGGTCCGCGCCGCCATCGAGGCCGACCCGCGCTGCGGCGGCCGGCTCGCGCTGTGGGCCCGCCGGCTGATGGGCGAGGCGCTCTCGCAGGCGCAGCGCGTGGTCGCCGAGCGCGACGCGCTCTCCACCATGCTGGTCGGCGGGGTCGACGGGATGGCCGCCGGCTTCGACCTCGCGGCCGTCGGCGAGATGTTCACCCGGATCACCAAGGCACACACCAAGCGCATGGCGGCCCTGGGCCTCGCGGCCTGACCCCGCCCCCTCCGCCGTACGTACGCCGGCCCCGACGCGGGATCATCCCGTGCCGGGGCCGGCGTACTTCGTGCGGGTCATCCGGGGCGGTGGCGTCGCTCAGCCCCGCGTCGGAACCGAAAACGGAGCCCGGGGGGACGGCCTCCCGGGCTGCTGGGCCGGGCGCAGCAGCAGGGACAGGACCACCGCGGACACCATGACGCCGCCGGTGAAGGTCGCGAGCAGGGTGTTGTGCCCGGGGCCCAGGGAGGTGTGCGTCAGGTACGCCCCGAAGAGCGCTCCCGAGACCCCGCCCACCAGCACCATCCGCGGCGACGGCAGCCGCCGGGCGAGCACGCGGACGGCCACCCCGGACAGGGCCAGGCCCAGCAGAGCGGAGCCAAGCGCCTCGATCAGCAGCATGGGGGGTCCTCCCAAAGCGACGGGGGCGTACCGGGGTGGTGCTTCACCTGGCTCCTACCCGAAGCGGAGGAAACGGAAACGGCCCGGTGGAGTCATCCACCGGGCCGTTCCGGACGTTCTGGGACGTTCTCAGTGCGCTCCTCAGAGCGCGCCGAAACCGACCTTCCGTACGCTGGGCTCGCCCAGGTCGACGTACGACAGGCGGTCGGACGGCACCAGGACCTTGCGGCCCTTGATGTCCGTGAGGCTGAGCAGCGGCGCCGAGCCGGACAGGGCGGCGGTGACGATGCTCTCCAGCTCCTCGGCGCTCAGGTCGCTCTCAAGCACGATCTCCCGGGGTGCGTGCTGCACGCCGATCTTGACCTCCACGGCCTTGTCCCTCCGACGGTCCGGTTCGCGCGATCTGCCGCGCCGTTACCCGGTCCACATTAGCCCGGAGAGGCGACGTGTCCGCCGCAGGGCGGAAACGCTCGCAGCGAACAGCGGGCCGGTCAGGGCCGCCGGACGGGACCGGCCATCGCCTGACCGGCGCCGCTCAGACGTCCGTGGGGTGCAGCGGGAAACCGGCGATTCCGCGCCAGGCGAGCGAGGTCAGCAGCCCCACCGCCGTATCGCGGGCGACCGGGCTCTCGCTCGACAGCCAGTACCGGGCCACGACCTGCGAGACCCCGCCCAGGCCGACGGCCAGCAGCATCGACTCGTCCTTCGACAGGCCGGTGTCCTCGGCGATGACGTCGGAGATGGCCTCCGCGCACTGGAGCGAGACGCGGTCGACGCGCTCGCGGACGGCCGGCTCGTTCGTCAGGTCCGACTCGAAGACCAGCCGGAAGGCGCCGCCCTCGTCCTGGACGTAGGCGAAATAGGCGTCCATGGTCGCGGCGACGCGCATCTTGTTGTCGCTCGTGGACGCGAGCGCGGTGCGCACGGCGAGCAGCAGGGACTCGCAGTGCTGGTCCAGCAGCGCCAGGTAGAGGTCGAGCTTCCCCGGGAAGTGCTGGTACAGCACCGGCTTGCTGACCCCGGCGCGCTCGGCGATGTCGTCCATCGCCGCCGCGTGGTAACCCTGGGCGACGAATACTTCCTGGGCCGCGCCCAGGAGCTGGTTGCGCCGGGCCCGGCGCGGAAGTCGCGTGCCCCGCGGACGCGCTGCCTCGGTCTGCTCGATGGCTGTCACGCCGCCTCCCACTTTCTCTAGAACACAGTGCGCCTTGCGCCGCGCCGCCATCGTACTTTTCGGTAACCGAATCTGGAGGGTCCGAGCCGAGTTTTCTCGCGGTACGGACCTCGGGTAACCCGCCGGAGACGCTGGTCAGGGCGAGGCCGACGGGGTTCGGCCGCGGTTCAGCGGTAGTCGTCCTCGTCCAGGGCGACCACCCGGGCCTGCTCCGCGGTATCGGCGGCGCCGGCTTCACGGAGTCCCAGGCCGGTGAGCGGTTCGTCCTCGACGGGGCTCAATTCGGTGTTCTGCTCCGCCGCGTCCGCCTCCGGGGCTTCCGCGTCGAGGGATTCCCGCAGCTCCGCCTGGAAGGTTTCCGGTTCCGCAGGGTCGACAGTCATGGGGCACCCCTTTCCACCTATGAGCCTAGGAGGATCGCGGATACCCCGCTAGGCGGCCTTTCAAGCACCTGTGACACCGAACACAACAAGCCGGGCGTGATCCTCTCGTAACATTGCCCCCATGTCTTCGACCGAGCTGCCGGGTGTGCGGTCCACCGCCGAGTCGTCTTCCCAGGTGGGAGCCGTGCGCATGGCCGAAGGGGAGCGGCTGCGCACCGACCGGCTCCCCGGGCTGGAACTGGCCGTACGGGTCCGCCCGCCGGTCCGGGCCGGCCTGCCGCCCGCACTATTCGTACACGGGCTCGGCGGGTCCTCGCAGAACTGGTCCGCCCTGATGGCGAAGCTCGCCGACGCCGTCGACGGCGAGGCCCTCGACCTGCCCGGCTTCGGCTGGTCCCCGCCGCCCGCCGACCGGGACTACTCCGTCACCGGGCTCGCGCGGGCCGTCATCCGCCACCTCGACGCCGCCGGGCGCGGGCCGGTCCACCTGTTCGGCAACTCTCTCGGCGGGGCCGTCTCCACCCGGGTCGCGGCCGCCCGCCCCGACCTGGTGAGCACGCTGACGCTGATCTCCCCGGCCCTGCCGGAGCTGCGCGTACAGAAGTCGGCCGTGCCGACGGCGCTGCTCGCCGTACCGGGCATCGCCGGGCTCATCGGCCGCCTCACTCGGGGGCTGAGCGCCGAACAGCGCACCCGGGGGGTGACGGAGCTCTGTTACGGGGACCCCTCACGGGTGACGCCGGAGGCGTTCGCGGCGGCCGTCGAGGAGATGGAGCGCCGGGTCGCGCTGCCGTACTTCTGGGACGCGCTGACCCGTTCCTCGCGCGGAATCGTCGACGCCTACACCCTCGGCGGGCAGCACGGACTGTGGAGCCAGGCGCAGCGGGTGCTGGCCCCGACGCTGCTGGTCTACGGTGGCCGCGACCAGTTGGTCTCGTACCGTATGGCCCGCAAGGCCGCGGCGTCCTTCCGGGGTTCGCGGCTGCTGTGTCTGCCCGAGGCCGGGCACGTGGCGATGATGGAGTACCCCGAGGTGGTCGCGGCCGCCTTCCGGGAGCTGCTGGAGGACACCGGCGGCGTGCGCGACACCGGGCCGGACCCCGATCCGGCTCCGGAAACCGACGACGAAGACGGCAAGGGCTGAGGACACCGTGGGACGACATAGTCGCAAGGACCCCGCCCCTGCCCCGGCCCCGGTTGGGGCCCCTGCCCCTGCGCCGGCCGCCGCTCCGGCTCCCGCTCCGGCTCCCGGTTCCGCTCCCGCCGGATGGGCCGAGCCCCCCGTCGCCCATCGGGCGTACGTGCCCCCGTCGCGCCCCGCGCCGGAGTTCGGCGCTCGCGGCGGACACCCCGAGCAGCACGAGTCCGGCGGCGCCTGGGGCGCGGGTTCCGCGCCCGGTTCCCCCTCCCCGTCGCCCTCCCCGGCCCCCTCCGCCTCCGTGTACGGGGACTGGCGCGGGGCGCCGCGCGGCCGGTCCGCGGCGGGTGCGGCCACCGCGGTGCCGGTGCGGGACGGCGACACCCCGGCCTTCGGCACCCCCGCGGTCGGCTTCCCCCGGATCGACCTGGACTCCCCGCTGACCGCCACGGGCTCCCACCGCCGGGTCCAGGTGCCCGGACCCGCCGAAAGCCCCGTCACCTCCACCGGTTCGCACCGCCGGGTCTCCGTGCCCGTCGACCCGGACCAGGCCCTCACCTCCACCGGTTCGCACCGGCGGGTCTCCGTGCCCGCCGACCCGGACCAGGCCCTCACCTCCACCGGCTCGCACCGCCGGATTCCGGGGCCCCGTACGCCGGTCGCCCCCGCCGAGCCGCCGCCGTCCGGGGCCGGGGCCGGGGCCGGGCGCGGGCTCAAGGTGCGCACGTACACCGGCATGGCCGCCGCGGCCGTCACCACCGTGCTCGCCGTCGTCGTCGCCGGCCAGGTGGCCTCCGAGGGCGACACCGCCAAGAGCGACGCGCGCGCCGCCACCGACGGCTCCGGCTCCCACACCGCCCAGGGGAACTCCGCGGCCTCCCGCTCCGACGACCGCCCGACGCCGGAGGGTTCCGGGGCGGGCAACGCCCCCGCGGTGGAGCTCTCGTACGAGCAGAAGATGGCGCAGCAGCTCCCGATCGACGAGAAGCTGAAGGGGCCGGGCACCTTCGACACCGTGCCCGGAGTGGCGCCCGCCCCCGGCAAGGGCCAGGTGATCCGCTACCGGGTCGACGTGGAGCAGGGGCTCGGGCTGGACCCGCAGCTGTTCGCCGAGGCCGTCCAGCGCACGCTCAACGACGACCGCAGCTGGGGCCACGGCGGTACGAAGACCTTCGAGCGGGTGCCGGGCGGCGAGGCCGATTTCGTGATCACGCTCGCCAGCCCCGGGACCACCGGGGTCTGGTGCGCGAAGTCGGGGCTCGACACCACCGTCGACAACGTCTCTTGCGATTCCGCGAACACCAACCGCGTGATGATCAACGCGTACCGCTGGGCGCAGGGTTCGGTCACCTACGGCGCGGACCAGATGTTCGCCTACCGTCAGATGCTGATCAACCACGAGGTCGGACACCGGCTCGGACACGGGCACGTGAGCTGCCAGACGCCCGGCGCGCTCGCGCCGATCATGCAGCAGCAGACCAAGTCCCTGGACATCAACGGAATCCAGTGCAAGCCCAACCCCTGGGTGTTTCCCGGGAGTTGATGAACCGCGTTGACAAGCCGTCCGATGGTCGGTAATTGTTCTCCGCATGTCGCACCGTCACACCATCGCCGCGAGCGCCGCCATTGAGCTGGCGCTGCTTGGTGTGACCGCGCACAGCGTGGCCGACATCTTCTGTCGCTGACGCCTCCCTGAGCGCGCGCGACCCCTTCGTTTCTCTTCTTCCGCCGCGCCCGGGGGCTCTTTCCTGCCCGCAGGCGCGGCTTCTTCCGTTTCTCCGTCCCCGCAGTCGGCACGCCGCCGACTCCGCTGACGGCGATCGGTCACGACCGCCGCTCCTCGCGCGGCCCGCTCCGCATTCCGCATCCCGCATCCCGGATTCACCGTCCTGAATCCCTTTGCACGCCGCCGAGAGGTCGTTTTCCCATGTTTTCCGCCGGTCCTGCCCGTCATCAGACAGCGCGCCGCCTGGCCGTGGTCGCCGTGAGCCTCGTCCTGGCCGGAGGCGCCGCGGCCTGCGGGCCCAAGGGCGGTTCGGACAAGGCCGCGGACAACCCCGGCGCGGGAGGCGCCGGGAGCGCGCCGCAGAAGGGCGGCACCCTCACCGTCCTCAACGCCGAACCGCAGAACGACTTCGACCCCGCCCGGCTCTACACCTCCGGCGGCGGAAACGTCCCCTCGCTCGTCTTCCGCACCCTGACCACCCGCAACCGCGAGGCCGGACCGGCCGGCGCCAAGGTGGTGCCCGACCTGGCCACCGACCTCGGCAAGGCCAACGCCGACGCCACGGAGTGGACGTACACGCTGAAGGACGGGCTGAAGTACGAGGACGGCTCGCCGATCACCACCGCCGACATCAAGTACGGCATCGAGCGGTCCTTCGCCGCCGAACTGTCGGGCGGGGCCCCGTACCTGCGCGACTGGCTGGTCGGCGGGGAGACGTACGAAGGCCCGTACAAGGACGGCGGCAAGGGGCTCGACTCGATCGTCGTGCCCGACGCGAAGACGATCACCTTCAAACTGCGCAAGCCCGAGGGGGAGTTCCCCTTCCTCGCCACGCAGACGCAGTTCGCGCCCGTGCCCAAGGCCAAGGACACCGGGGTCAAGTACGAGGAGCACCCCGTCTCCTCCGGCCCGTACAAGGTCGCCAAGAACGAGAACGACGGCGAGCACCTCACCCTGGAGCGCAACGAGAACTGGGACGAGAAGACCGACGGGGAGCGCAAGGCCTACCCGGACAAGATCGACGTCCGCTCCGGGCTCGACGCGGCGGTCATCAACCAGCGTCTCTCCACCAGCTCCGGCGCCGACGCGGCCGCCGTCACCACCGACACCAACCTCGGACCGGCCGAACTCGCGCAGATGGGCGACAACAAGGAGCTGGCGGCGCGGGTCGGCACCGGGCACTTCGGCTACATCAACTACCTGGCCTTCAACCCGAAGGTGGCCCCCTTCGACAACCCGAAGGTGCGCCAGGCCATCTCCTACGCGGTCAACCGCACCAGCGTGATCAACGCGGCCGGCGGCTCCGCGCTCGCCGAGCCCGCCACCACCTTCCTCCCCGAGCAGGAGGCCTTCGGCTTCACCAAGTACGACCACTTCCCGGCGGGCAAGACCGGCGACCCGGCCAAGGCCAAGGAGCTGCTGGCCGAGGCCGGTTACAAGGACGGGCTGAGCATCACCCTCACCCACTCCACCGCGCAGAACCGCCAGACCAGCCCCGAGGTGGCCACGGCCGTCCAGCAGGCGCTCGCCGCCGCCGGGATCACGGTCAAGCTGGAGGGGCTGGAGAACAACGCCTTCAACGAGAAGCGCTGGGACGCCAAGAACACCCCCGGCTTCTTCATCTCCCGCTGGGGCGCGGACTGGCCGTCCGGCGCCCCCTTCCTCGCGCCGATCTTCGACGGCCGCCAGATCGTCACCAACGGCTCCAACTACAACCACGCCCAGCTCAACGACCCGGCCCTGAACGCCGAGATCGACGAGATCGCCAAGCTGACCGACCTCGCGGCGGCCGGCAAGCGCTGGGGCGCGCTCGACAAGAAGATCGGCGAGCAGGCCCTCGACGTGCCGCTCTTCCACCCGGTCTACAAGCGGATCGTCGGCAAGGACATCAAGAACGTCGTGATCAGCGACTGGACCGGCGTCCTCGACATCTCGCAGGTCTCGGTCAATTGAATCCTCCCCTCCCTGAGGGGAGTGGATCGCTCACCCTCCAGGGCTGATGTGGGGATTTCTGACTCAGGCAGCCACTTGAGGCGGCGCCCCGAGTGGTCTTACGCCCTCAGCGCCAGCCGGGTTGAGACCAGCCCGGACCAGCATGACGTGTGCGGAGTTCTTGTCCCTGGGGGACACGGCTCCGCACACGGTGCAGGCATACGTTCGTTCTGAGAGAGGTAGTGCGTGCTTGGTTCTCGCTCCGCACTGCGCGCACTCCATGGTGGTGTGCGCGGGGTGTACCAAATAGACGGCACGGCCGTGCTTGCGGCCCATCTCGACCAAAGCCGTCTTCGTCGCGGAGATCGCCGCGTCGGCCGCCTTCCTCGCCATCGTGGACTTCGCGAGGAAGCGCGGTCGGAAGTCCTCCACCGCGAGGGCGTCGTGGTCGCGGACCACGCGCTTGGCCCATTTGCGGCCCGTGTCCTGGCGTTGCCGGGCCACCTTCTTGTGCAGCTTTGCTACTCGCTTCCTCGCCGCTTGGTAGCCCTTCGACCCGGGCTTTCCCTTCGCCGGTTTCCGGCGGGCCATCATCCGCTGATAGCGCGCCAGGCCGGCGGCCGCCTTCTTCCCGTGCTCGGCGTGCGGGAGGTCGTGGACATCGCTGGTGGTGATCGCGGTCTGGCGCACGCCCCAGTCGATACCGATTACCGCGCCGGTCTCCGCAAGCGGCTCGACCTTGGTGGGGACGACGAACGAGCAGTACCAGTGCCCGAGGCTGTCCTGGTAGACACGCACGGAGGTCGGGTCGGCGGGGAGGTCCCGCGACCACACCACCGTCAAGGCGATCCCGCCTGCCAGGTGCAGTTTCCCGTCCTTCAGGCGAAAGCCGCGCTTGGTGTAGTTGAGGGACGGCAACGCTTCCCGCTTCCTCTTCCACCTCGGCATCCCGGCCCGACGCGCAATGGGCAGCCGTTCTCGGATGTCCTTTTGCGCCTTGGCCTTTGCCTTGCCGAAGTCGCGGATCAGCTGCTGCTGCGGAACCGAGGACCCTTCGCGAAGCCAGGTGTTCTTGGTACGGGCTTCGGTCAGCATCTTGTCGAGCTGGGCCGGACCACACGTCCGCTTGTCCATGCCTTCGGGCCGGTCCGTGTTCCACAGGTATGTCTGCTTCGACTTTGCGCAGCACTCGTTCCAGATCCAGCGGCACCGGTCCCACTCGCCCATCAGGCCGGCAAGGGCGGTGGACGACACGCGCACACGGAAGGTCCACCGGGCGTGCCCGGCGTCCCCCGTCATCGGCGTCGCTGCCATTCCAACAAGCTATCCCCGACCACTGACAACGGCCGAAAGTACAGGTCAGACCAGATGCGAACCGACCTCCGGCGCTCCGTGCCTCCGGCCCAAGGACCCATTCCTCCCCGGCCTGAAGGCCGGGGCCTCCCGGGAGAAATCCGGTGACCCTCCTCGCACACCGATCGGCGTCGCCGTCCGTACCCGGGGCCGGCGCCGGACGGCAGGTCTGGCGGCGGCTGCGCGGGCGGCCCTCGGCCGTGGCGGCCGCTGCCGTCCTGGCGCTCCTCGTCCTCCTCGCCCTCGCCGCGCCGCTGCTCGCGCAGCTCGCCGGCCAGGACCCGAACGCGTACCACGACGAGCTCGTGGACTCCGCCCGCGGCGGTGTGCCCATCGGCTCCTTCGGCGGGATCTCCGGCGACCACTGGCTCGGCGTCGAGCCGGGCACCGGCCGCGACCTGTTCACCCGGCTGCTCCACGGGGCCCGGATCTCGCTGCTCGTCGCGCTCGGCGCGACCGCCGTGCAGCTGGGCGCGGGCGTGGCCGCCGGACTGGCCGCCGCCCTCGGCAACCGCTTCCTGAGCGGGCTGATCGGCCGCCTCACCGATGTGCTGATCGCACTGCCCATGCTCGTGCTCGCGATCGCGCTGACCGCCGTCGTCCCGGCCGGCTTCCCGCGGCCGCTGCTGCTGATCCTCGTCATCGGACTGCTCGGCTGGGGCTCCACCGCCCGCATGGTGCGGGCCCAGACCCTGTCACTGCGCGGCCTCGACTTCGTCGACGCCGCCCGGTTGTCCGGGAGCGGCACGTTGCGGATCGCCCGCCGCGAACTGCTGCCCTCGCTCGCCGCGCCCGTCGTCACCCTCGCCGCGCTCCACGTGCCGGGCAACATGGTGGCCGAGGCCTCGCTGTCCTTCCTCGGCGTCGGGGTGAAGCCGCCGACCCCCTCCTGGGGTCAGATGCTGTCGAGCGCCCAGACCTGGTTCCGGGCCGACCCCGCCTACGTCCTGCTGCCCGCCGGACTGCTCTTCGTCACCGTGCTCGCCTTCACCGTCCTCGGCGACGCCGTCCGCACGGCCCTCGACCCGCGCGAGGGCTCGCGCCTGCGGGTCGGCACCAGGAAGGAGCGGAAGGAGTGATCCTCTTCGCGCTCAAACGGATCGGCGGCGCCCTGTTCGTGCTGCTCGCCCTGTCCGTCATCGTCTACGCCCTCTTCTACGTCGCCCCCGGCGACCCCGCCCGCCTCGCCTGCGGGGAACGCTGCGACCCGGCGCAGATCGCCCAGGTCCGCACCCAGCTCGGACTCGACGACCCGGTGCCCGTGCAGTACCTGCACTTCCTCCGGGGACTGGTCGCCGGGCGGGACTACTCCGGCGGCGCCGGGCTCGTACTGCACTGCGACGCGCCCTGCCTCGGATTCTCGTACCAGAACGACCGGCAGGTCACCGAGCTGATCCTGGACCGGCTGCCCGCCACCCTCTCGCTCGCCTCCGGCGCGCTGGTGATCTGGCTCGTCATCGGCGTCGGCACCGGCCTGCTGTCCGCACTGCGGCGCGGCGGTCTCACCGAGCGGGCACTGACCGTGCTCACCCTCGCCGGCACCGGCACGCCCGTCTTCATCCTCGGGCTGCTGCTCCTCATGGCGGTCTGCGCGTACCTCCAGTGGCTGCCGTTCCCGACGTACGTGGCCCTCGGCGACGACCCCGAGCAGTGGGCCTGGAACCTGCTGCTGCCGTGGGTGACCCTCGGCTTCTTCGAGAGCGCCAAGTACGCGCGGCTGACCCGGAGTTCCACGCTGGAGATGCTCGCCGAGGACCACATCCGCACCTTCCGCGCCTACGGGGTGGGGGAGCGGGCCATCGTGACCCGGCACGCCCTGCGCGGGGCGGTGGCCCCCGTGATCGCGCTCAGCGCGGTGGACTTCGGCACGATGATCGGCGGCGCCGTGCTCACCGAATCGCTGTTCGGGATCCCCGGACTCGGAAAGACCCTGATCGACGGGGTGCGGGTGGTCGACCTGCCCGTGGTGGTGGGCGTGGTCCTCGCCATCGGCGCGGCCGTCGTGATCGCGGGCGCCGTCGCCGACCTGCTCTACGCCGTCGCGGACCGAAGGGTGGCCCTGGCATGACGAACCAACCGCTGGTGGAGGTGACCGGGCTCGTGATCGATTTCCCGGTCGGAGGGCCGGGGGAGTACGTACGGGCCGTGGACGGGCTCTCCTTCACGCTGGAGCCCGGGCGCGCCCTGGGTATCGTGGGGGAGTCCGGGAGCGGCAAGTCATCTGTTGCCGCAGCCCTGTTGGGCTTGCACCACGGAACCGGGGCGCGGCTCGGCGGATCCGTCCGGGTCGCCGGCACCGACGTGGGCGCGGCCTCCCCGGCCGAGCTCCGGGAGCTGCGCGGGGGCGTCGCCGCCATGGTGTTCCAGGACCCGCTGAGCTCCCTGGACCCGTACTACGCCGTCGGCGATCAGATCGCCGAGGTGTACCGGGTCCACGTGGGCGGCTCCCGGCGGGCGGCGCGTGCGCGGGCGGTGGAGGTGCTGGACCGGGTCGGGATACCCGACGCGGTACGCCGGTCCCGGGCGAGGCCGCACGAGTTCAGCGGGGGCATGCGGCAACGGGCGCTGATCGCGATGGCGTTGGCGTGTTCGCCGCGGCTGCTGATCGCGGATGAGCCGACCACTGCGTTGGACGTCACGGTGCAGGCGCAGATCCTTGATCTGCTGCACGGGCTGCGGGAGGAGTGGGGGCTCGGGTTGGTGCTGGTCACGCATGACGTGGGGGTGGCGGCGGAGAGCGTGGAGGAGGTGCTGGTGATGAGGGGCGGCTCCGCCGTGGAGCGGGGGGCTGTGGGGGGTGTGCTCGCGGAGCCTGCCCACGGGTATACCCGGGCCCTGCTGGCGGCTGTGCCGAGGCTGGACGCGGTGCGGGTGGCCCGGCCGGGGGCTTCACGGGCGCTGCCCGCACCCGCGCCTCAATCGCCGGCGGGGCTTGATTTGGCGGGGCCCGGCGTGTCCGCGCGGCTCAAAGATCGGGGCTCCGCCCCGGACCCCGCGCCTCAAACGCCGGCGGGGCTGGATTTGGCGGGGCTGGATGTGCGGGTGAGCCCGGAGTTGGGCGAGCCCGTTGTCGAGGCGTTCGCGCTGCGGAAGGAGTTCGGGCGGGGGAAGCGGCGGGTGGCCGCCGTTGGCGGGGTGTCGCTGGCCGTGCGGGCCGGGGAGACGTTGGGGATCGTGGGGGAGAGCGGTAGCGGGAAGAGCACGCTCGGGCGGATGCTCGTCGGGCTGCTGGAGCCCACCTCCGGGCAGGTGCGCCACGGGGGCCGGGAGGCCGTCGGGGTGGTGCCCGGGGTGCAGATGGTGTTCCAGGACCCCGTGTCCTCGCTCAATCCGCGCCGCTCGATCGGGGAGTCCATCGCCGATCCGCTGCGTGTGGGAGGGGGGAAGGACGCGCGGGCGGTGCGGGCCCGGGTCGGCGAGCTGCTGGTCCGGGTCGGGCTGGAGGCCGCGCACTACGACCGGTACCCGCACGAGTTCAGCGGCGGCCAGCGTCAGCGCGTCGGCATCGCCCGCGCGCTCGCGCCCCGGCCCCGGCTGATCGTCTGCGACGAGCCCGTCTCCGCCCTCGACGTGACCACGCAGGCGCAGGTCACGGCGCTGCTGGCCGAGCTCCAGCGGGAGCTGGGCATCGCGCTGGTCTTCATCGCGCACGACCTCGCGGTGGTGCGGCAGGTCAGCGACCGGGTCGCCGTCATGCGGGGCGGGGTGATCGTGGAGGAGGGGCCGGTCGACGAGGTCTACGACCGGCCGGCGCACGCCTATACGAGGCAACTGCTGGCCGCCGTACCGTCCCTCGACCCGGCCCTGGCGGCCGAGCGGCGGCTCGGCGGGCGCCGTCCCGAGGGGGTTCTGGCGCGGCACTAGTCCTTCTTAGCGTGCTCGAACGCTAACCGTACGGGAAAGTTACGACTCTTCACCCCTTCCGGTGGCGCGACGGACAACCGTCCGCCGCGCCTTCGGCATATCCGCTTGAGTTCGTATCCGGCGGGTCGCCGGACCGACGGCGACCGCCTGTAACGGGAGATCGGGGGTGCCACTCGTGCGGATCGGACTGCTCACGGAAGGTGGTTATCCGTATGCGACGGGGGAAGCGAGGCTGTGGTGTGACCGGCTCGTGCGCGGGCTCCCGCAGCACGAGTTCGAGCTCTACGCCCTGAGCCGCAGCGCCGAGCAGGAGGAGCGCGGCCGGGTCCCGCTGCCCGCCCACGTCACCCGGGTGCTGACCGCCCCGCTGTGGGCCCCGGCCGACGACGGCCGCAGCTACGGGCGCCGCGAGCGCCGCCGGTTCGCCGCCGCTTTCACGGAGCTGGTCCGCGGGATCTGCGGAGCCGACGCCGGGCGGTTCGGGGACGGCTTGTACGGGCTGGCCGAACTCGCCGGGGAGCAGGGCGGGTTGTGCGCGGCGCTGCGTTCCGAGACGGCCGTACGGGCGGTGGAGTCCGCCTGTCGCGCGCCGGGAGCGAGCAGGACCGTACAGCGGGTGCAGGTCGCCGACCTGCTGGAGTTCGTGGACGAACTGGAGCGGCTGCTCCGCCCGTTGTCCCTGGACTGGTACGAGGACCTCCGTGAGGTCGACGTCTGCCACGCGGCCGCGGGCGGGGTGGCGGCGCTGCCCGGACTGCTGGCCAAACGCTTCTTCGGGGTACCGCTCCTGGTCACCGAGTACGGGGTCCAGCTCCGGGCCCACTACCTGGAGCACGCGGCGGAGGGCGAACGGCCGGCCGTACGGGCCCTGCTCGCCGCCTTCCACACCCGGCTGGCCGGGGAGATCTACGCCCGCGCCGATCTGCTCACCCCCGGCAACGCGCACGCCAGGCGCTGGCAGGAGCGCTGCGGGGCCCCGCGCGAGCGACTGCGGACGGTATACCCCGGGATGGAGGCGGACCGATTCGCCGCCGTCGGCGAGGACACCTCCTGCGGGGACCCGGACACGCTCGTGTGGATCGGCAGGATCGAGCCCGCCAAGGACCTGATCGCCCTCCTCCACGCCTTCGCCGAAGTAAGGAAGTCGGAGCCCGGCGCGCGGTTGCGGATCTTCGCGACGGCGGTCGCCGCGGGGGAGGCCGCCGTCCAGTACCTCGCCGACTGCCGCTCGCTCGCCGCGCAGCTCTTCCCCGACGAGGCCGACGACGCCCACGCCGTCGGCGAGAACCCGGTCACCTTCGAGGTGATCGGCGCACCCGGGGCCCCGTCCGCGGCCGACGCGTACGGCGCCGGGCGGGTCGTGGTGCTCTCCTCCGTCATCGAGGGCTTCCCGATCACCCTGGTGGAGGCGATGTTCTGCGGCCGCGCCACCGTCTCCACCGACGTCGGCGCCGTCTGCGAGGTGATCGGCGGGACCGGGCTCGTGGTGCCGCCGCGCAACCCGCGCGCGCTCGCCGAAGCCTGCGTCTCGCTGCTGCGCGACCCCGAGCGGGCCCAGCGGCTCGGGGCCGCCGCCCGGGCGCGGGCCCTGGAGCTCTTCACCGTCGAGCAGAACGTCGACGCCTTCCAGGAGTCCTACCTGAGGCTGCTGGCCCGGGGCCCGGCCCGGCCCGACGCCGCCGGCACCGGAGTCCCCTTCGAGCAGCCCCCCGAAGCGCGCGTCCCGGGCCACTGGGCCACCCCGACCTGGGCCGCCCCGCCCGCGAGCACTCCCCTCACGAGTTCGGAGGTCCCGGGATGACCGTCCCCCTGGACGAAGCCGTCCCCGTCGACCCGCCCCAGCGGCGCAGGCCCCGGCTCGGCGGAGACCCCGTCAAAGTGCTGCTCCACCGGCACCGGGAACTCTGCGAACACGCCGTGGATTGCCTGGAGATCGCCGCCGGCCTGGAGGCGCACGGGATCACCGACCGCACCGCCGCCCGGTTCCGCCACCGGGACGTCTTCTCCCTCGCGGAGGAGCTCTACGCCCGGACCCCTCGCGCCCAGACCCCGCCCGCCCCGCCTGCCGGGATCCCGGTCGACCCCCGGGCGGTACGGGGCTTCGGCCGCGCCCTGCTGCCCGGGGCCCTCGCCCTCGCGGCGGCCGCCGCCGGGGTGCCCTGGGCCGGAGCCCTGGCTGCGGCGGCCACCGTCGCCGCCCTCGGGTGGCCGGGCCGGGCCGCCGGGGGCCGGTTCCCCGCTCCGGTGTACCTGCTCGCCTCGGCCGTCGTCGGCTGGGCCGTCCTGCGCCACGGCACCCCCCTCGGGGTCGCCCTGGCCGTGGCCGTCGCCCCCGGACACCTGGCCGGCGCCGTCTTCGCGGCCAGGGCCCGGCGCAGGCTCGCCGGCAGCCGGGCCCTGGAGGACTTCGCCGACGGGGTGCGGCCGCTGCTCCTGGGCACGGTGCTGCTGTTCGCCGCGGCCGCCGCGGGGGCGGCCGCGCTGGCCGGAGCCCCGTACGCCGTCGCCGTACCGCTCGCGGTGCTGCTGTTCCTGACCCGGCTGATGCTCGGCCACGGCGCCCCGCGCGGGGCCCTCGCGGGGGCCCTGGCCCTCGTACTGGCCCTGCTCCCGGTCCCGGCGGCGCCGTTCGCCGCCGCGGCGGGACTCCTCGTACCCGCAGTCCTGGCGCTGTCGCGGGCCTCCGCGCACGCGCGGCGGCCCTGAACCCTTCGGAAGCAGACACCGAAGCGCAGTACCCCTACCCCGATCCACCCATCCAACAAGGAGAAACAGGACGTAGCGGGATCCCCCTCCTGAAGGAGGGGGCTTTCAGCCCGATGGGCTGCGGGCCGCCGTTACCAGCACCAGCCAACACCCATATTGGAGGTGAACAAGTTGGCTACGTTCCGCTCACGACAGAAGACCGACCGCGCTGTGCTTCCTCAGCAGCTCGCTCTCGAATTCGAGTCAGCAGACACCCCCCGGATCGGGGACGAAACGGGGCTCGAAGGCCGTAAGGCACCGGGTGCGGAACATGTGCGAGAGGAGACCTCTGCAGCTTCACCCGGCGGCAGAGGCGTCACCCTCCGGTCCTCCGGGGCTGGGGAGGAGCCGCGTGAGCGGCACCCTCATGTTTTTGTACTCGACAAGCACCACAGGCCGTTGCAGCCCACCAACCCAGCGCGGGCACGAAAGCTGCTCAAGAAGGGATGTGCTGTCGTTCACCGGCACACACCATTCGTCATCCGGTTGAAGGACCGCACCGTCGCCGAAAGCGAGATCGACGGGGTAGAGCTGGGTATCGACCCTGGCAGCAAGCACACCGGTATCGCTGTGTTCACCGCC
Organism: Streptomyces sp. NPDC059443; assembly: GCF_042750105.1. Lineage (NCBI taxonomy): Bacteria > Bacillati > Actinomycetota > Actinomycetes > Kitasatosporales > Streptomycetaceae > Streptomyces > Streptomyces sp. NPDC059443. The sequence goes on from NZ_JBHYVM010000029.1 coordinate 36,191, forward strand.
GAGGCGGGGGAACGCCGGGGCCGGTACAGCATCCAGCTTGATCACCGGGGCGCGACCATCCGCAAGAAGATGGAGCAGCGCGCCGCCTACCGGCGGGGCCGTCGTACCCGGAACCTGCGTTACCGCGCCCCGCGTTTCCTCAACCGCACGAAGCCGAAGGGCTGGCTCGCCCCATCTCTCCGTCACCGCGTGGTCACCACCCTGTCGTGGACGAACCGGCTGGCCCGCTGGGCCCCCGTCCGCAGCGTGCATGTGGAACGGGTCGCGTTCGACACCCACGCCATCAGCGCCGGGAAACCACTGGAAGGCGCGGAGTACCAGCACGGCACCCTCCACGGCATGGAGGTGCGCGAGTACCTGCTGGCCAAGTTCGGCCGGGCCTGCATCTACTGCGGTATCACCGGCGTGCCGCTCAACATCGACCATGTCCACCCCCGGTCAAGGGGCGGATCGGATCGGGTCTCCAACCTGGTCCTGGCCTGCGTCCCCTGCAACGAGGCCAAGTCGAACCGGCCGGTGGAGGAGTTCGCGCCCCAGCGAGCCGCCGACATCCTCAAGCGGGCCAAATCCCCCCTCCGGGACGCGGCAGCCGTCAACTCCACCAGGTGGGCACTACGGCGGGCCCTCGATGCCCTGTTCCCCACCCACACCGCCAGTGGTGGGCGCACCAAGTGGAACCGGCAGAGGACCGGACTGGCGAAAAGCCACAGCCTGGACGCCCTCGCGGTCGGCAAGCTCGACACCATCACCGAGACCGTTGCCACGGTCCTGGTCACCGGATGCGCAGGGCGCGGCACCCACACCCGCACCCGGCCGGACAAGCACGGCTTCCCCCGACTGCGGATGCCCCGGCACAAACAGTTCTTCGGCTACGCCACCGGCGACCTCGCCCGCGCAGTCGTTCCCACAGGCAAGAACGCGGGCACCCACACCGGACGCATCGCTGTCCGGTCCAGCGGCGGCTTCAACATCACCACCGCTCACGGCACCGTCCAAGGCGTCCGGCACAAACACTTCCGCCGCCTCCAGCGGGCAGACGGCTACGCCTACACCACCAGGCCCGAACGAAAGACCACCGATGCCGCCTGACCGCCAGAGCACTGCGATTCGCCCTGGCGGCGAATCCCAGCCGTTGCCCTGCTCCGCAGGAGCTTCGTTTCCTCCCCCAGCCAAAGCAGGGGGTTTCCACGAAGGGATCACGATGACCGGCCAGCCAACCAACCAAGGGGCCGCGCGATGAGGGTGCTGCTGATCGGAGCCAACGGATACCTCGGGCGCTACGTGGCGGACCGCCTGCTCGCCGACCCGGCGGTGCAGCTCACCGCGCTCGGCCGGGGCGACGACGCCGACGTCCGGTTCGACCTCGCCACCGGCAGTCCCGGCGCGCTCACCCGGTTCCTCGACGCCGTCCACCCGGGCGTGGTCATCAACTGCGCGGGCGCCACCCGCGGCGGAGCCCGGGAACTCACCCGGCACAACACCGTCGCCGTGGCCACCATCTGCGAGTCGCTGCGCCGCAGCGGCTGCGGGGCCCGGCTGGTCCAGCTCGGCTGCGCCGCCGAGTACGGCCCCAGCCAGCCCGGATCCTCCACGGCCGAGGACGCCGTGCCCAGACCGGGCGGACCGTACGGGGTGAGCAAACTGGCCGCCACCGAACTGGTGCTGGGCTCCGGGCTCGACGCCGTGGTCCTGCGGGTCTTCTCGCCCGTCGGCCCCGGCACCCCGGCCGGATCCCCGCTCGGCCGCCTCGCCGAGGCCATGCGGCGCGCCATGCAGTCCGGGGACGGCGAGCTCAAGCTCAGCGGGCTCGGCGTCCAGCGCGACTTCGTCGACGTACGGGACGTGGCGCGGGCGGTGCACGCCGCCTCCCTGTCGGCGGCCCAGGGCGTGGTCAACATCGGCACGGGGCGGGCGGTCCGGCTGCGCGACGCGGCGGCCGTGCTGGCGCGGGTCGCCGGGTACGCGGGCTCCCTGCACGAGCTCGACGTACCGCAGCACGGGCAGCACGGGCAACACCCCCAGCACGGGCTCGGGGGACGGCCGCCGGGGCTCGCCGCCATCGGCTCCCCGCGCTCCGAGGCCACGGCCGAGCAGCTGGCGGCGGCCCAGGCCGCGCAGCCCCCGTACCCCTACCCGGACGGCTGCGGAGCCTGGCAGCAGGCGGATGTCCGTACCGCCCGCGACCGGCTCGGCTGGCGGCCCCGGATCAACCTGGAGGAGTCCCTCGCGGACATCTGGATGGAGGCGGCGTGCCGCATCTGAGCACCCCGGCGGCCGCCGCGGCCACCGGGACGGGCCGGCTCGGCCTGGGCGTCCCCGGGTACGCGCATCCGCTGCTGGCCCCGGTGGAGTGGGCCGAGCTGACCCGGCCCGGGACCCCGCTGCACTGGGCCGTGCTCAATGTCACGGACGGGCCGGGCGGCCGGCCCGACCCGCACTGCACCGAGGCGGCCGCGAAGCTCCGCGGCGCGGGCGGCGTGGTCCTCGGCCATCTCGCGATGCGAGACGGGGAACGGTCCTTCGGGGAGCTCGTCTCCGACGCCCACCGCTTCCGGGACTGGTACCGGGTCGGCGGCTTCTACCTCGCCGGGGCCCCGGCCGGCAAGGCCGAACTGGCCTCCGTACGCCGGGTCGCGGACACCCTGCGGGGGCTCGGCGACGGGCTGCGGATCGTCCTCGGGCAGGGCACCCACCCGTACGAGGGCTACGCGGAGACCGCCGACCAGCTGGTCACCTTCTCCGGGACCTGGGCCGACTACCGCTGGTCGCAGGTGGCCGAGTGGACGGCGGACCATCCGCCGGAGCGGTTCTGCCACCTGGTCCACGGGGTGCCCCGCACGCACCTGGAGGAGGCGGTCCGGATCGCCCGCTGGCAGGGGGCCGGAACCATCTGGTTCACCGACCGGCGAGGGGCCGGGGACAGGGACCCGTGGGCCTCGATGCCCGGGTACTGGGACGAAATCGTCTCGCGGATCGGGACGGGTGTCTCGGAATGAAAGGGTGCGTGGCAGTGTTGTGGGCAGAGTAACCAACCGTGGTCCCCGCACGAACATGCGGGGATGATCCCATCTCCGGAGTGCCCGTGTCGCTGCCACCCCTGGTAGAGCCAGCTGCTGAGCTCACCGTCGACGAGGTCCGTCGGTACTCCCGCCACCTGATCATCCCGGACGTCGGGATGGACGGGCAGAAGCGCCTGAAGAACGCCAAGGTGCTCGCGGTGGGTGCCGGCGGCCTCGGCTCGCCCGCCCTGATGTACCTGGCCGCGGCCGGCGTCGGCACGCTGGGCATCGTGGAGTTCGACGAGGTCGACGAGTCGAACCTGCAGCGCCAGATCATTCACAGCCAGGCGGACATCGGCCGTTCCAAGGCCGAATCCGCCCGCGACAGCGTGCTGGGCATCAACCCGTACGTCAACGTGGTCCTTCACGAAGAGCGGCTCGAAGCCGAGAACGTGATGGAGATCTTCAGCCAGTACGACCTCATCGTCGACGGCACGGACAACTTCGCCACGCGCTACCTCGTCAACGACGCCTGCGTGCTGCTGAACAAGCCGTACGTGTGGGGTTCGATCTACCGCTTCGACGGCCAGGCCTCGGTCTTCTGGTCCGAGCACGGCCCGTGCTACCGCTGCCTCTACCCGGAGCCGCCCCCGCCGGGCATGGTCCCGAGCTGCGCCGAGGGCGGCGTACTGGGCGTGCTCTGCGCGTCCATCGGGTCCATCCAGGTCACCGAGGCCATCAAGGTCCTCACGGGCGTCGGCGAGCCGCTGGTCGGCCGTCTGATGATCTACGACGCCCTGGAGATGCAGTACCGCCAGGTCAAGGTCCGCAAGGACCCCGACTGCGCGGTCTGCGGTCCGAACGCGACCGTCACCGAGCTCATCGACTACGAGGCCTTCTGCGGCGTCGTGTCGGAGGAGGCCCAGGAGGCCGCGCTCGGCTCGACGATCACTCCCAAGCAGCTCAAGGAGTGGATCGACAACGACGAGCCGATCGAGATCATCGACGTCCGCGAGATCAACGAGTACGAGATCGTCTCGATCCCCGGTGCGAAGCTGATCCCCAAGGGCGAGTTCCTGATGGGCACCGCCCTCGCGGACCTGCCGCAGGACAAGCGCATCGTCCTGCACTGCAAGACGGGTGTCCGCAGTGCGGAAGTCCTCGCGGTCCTGAAGTCCGCGGGCTTCGCGGACGCGGTCCACGTCGGCGGCGGCGTCATCGGCTGGGTCCACCAGATCGAGCCCGAGAAGCCGGTCTACTAAGCAGTCGCGTCACCCGGAGGGGCCGTACTTCGCTCGTTTCGAGCGGAGCACGGCCCCTGCGGCGTGCCTCAGGAGCTTCAGCCGAGCGGCAGCTCCAGGGCGGCGGCCGCGTTCTCGGTCGGTGACGCCACGGTGGTGGTGCTGCCCTCCTGGCCCGCGAAGGAGTACAGCTTGTCCCGACCGTTGACGACCAGGGCCAGGCGGTGGCCGTCCGGCAGGTCGTAGGCGGCGGGCTGGAGCCGCCAGCCGATGGTCCGGTCCTCGCCGGAGTTCAGGCCGGAGACGGTGTACGGCTCGTGCGTGATGATCCGGGCGGTGTTGTCCGGGGCGATGTCGAACAGGTAGGCCACCAGGGTGGCGTCCTGCGTGTCGCGGACGGTGAGCCGGACCGTCGCCGTGCCGCGGACGCGGCGGGCCACGCCGTCCCGGCCGGTCAGCGGCTCGGTCGACCAGACCAGCAGCTTCGACCGGTCGAACTTCGCCACGTCGTAGGTCTTGGCGTTGCCGAACCACTCCTTCTGCCCGGTCTGCAGGAGGGCGTCCATCGCGGTGGCGTCGGTCAGCTCCCCGGCGGAGAAGGCCCGCTCCCAGCCGACGGCGGGCTTCGCGTCCAGCGCACCGTCGCCGGAGCCGCCGGCCGCGGTGAGGTACCAGGTCTCGCTGCTGGTCGTGACGTCGTCCCATGCCTCGCGCGCCTCGCGGCGGGCCGGAGCGGTGATGCGGTCGCTGCCGCCGGGCAGAGGAGCGGTCCGGTAGGTGAACATGACCTGGTTGTTCACCTGCGGCCAGCTCGCCACCCCGTTGTCCGCGCCGAGCAGGTGGTGGTCCAGCCAGGCGTACGCCTCCTGCATCGGCTCCCGCAGGCCGGGGAAGGGCAGGCCGGTCACCAGTCCCGCCAGGCCGGGGCCTTCGGGGGCGCCGTGGTCGCCGATCCACATGTTCAGCCGCTTCGGCACGGTGAGTTGAGTGAAGGCGTCGATGGTCTGACCGGCCGGGAACAGGCTCTCGTGCCAGGTGTTGGAGAAGAACGTCGGGATTCCGCGTGCGTTGGTGATGTCGACGTAGGCCGACGGGGACCGTTCGGTGCCCCAGGCCACCACGTCGTCGAGGTTCTGGCCGCTCAGGAAGTTCTGGAGGATCTCCTGGGTGGCCTCGTCGAACTTCTCCTCCAGCGGGCCGCCGGTGAACGCGATCAGCGCCTTGACGGCCTCGATGTGCCGGGTGTCGTTGTCGTACAGGCTGGTGGCCAGGTTCCCCCAGGTGCTCAGCGCGACGACGGCCGCCACCCGGTCGTCGCGGTCGTCGTGCGCGGCGATCAGCTGGCTGATCCCGGAGCCGTACGACTCGCCGAGCAGGCCGATCCGGCTCGGGGCGAAGTACTCCTGCGCGTAGTCGAGCACCGTCGACCCGTCCGCCCAGTCGTTGGGCCCGGCGACGTCGACGAAGCCCTCGGAAGTGGAGGGCAGGTCGGCGGAGCCGAGCCCCCGGGGTGTGTAGGCCAGCACGTGGTAGCCGCGCTGCGCCAGCGTGAGGTACGCGTACAGGAACGGCAGCCAGCCGTACGGGCTCCAGCCCGCGGGCACGACCACGAGCGGGCGGGGTTCCGGGCCGTTCAGCTTGATGGCGAAGGCCGACAGGCGGATCCCGTCCGCGGCGGTGATCCGGGGATAGCTGATCGTGGCGCGCCGGCGGATGTCGCCCGCTAACTGCGACAGCTCCGCCGGGAGCGTCCCGCGCGTCTCGTCCTGGAGGGCATGGAGCAGAGCCCGGGCCGTGTCGACGGCGGCCGGGTTGACGGTGGGGCCGGGGCCCCAGATGCCGTTGGTGGCGATGTCGGTGAGGGTCGCGTCGGTGATCGACGGGATCGGCTCTCCAGCGGCAGTAGTCATATGAACCACCCTTTCCGTAGCGGATGTGCGAATACATGGTCAGCACAGGCGCTGCGAAACGGGGGCGTCAGCTCATTCACTGGAATCGGTGAACCTCACCCGATCCGACCGTTGTTGCATCCCACACGTGATAGGTCGATGCTGCGGAGGGCGAGCCTCATCCGGGCGTCAGGGGGGAGATCGAGGGCGACGGCGAGGTGGCGGGCGAGGGGGTGCAGACGGTGTTCGCGCCGGGGACCTTGCCGTCCAGCAGGTACGAGTTCACCGCCTGCTGCACGCACTTGTCGCCGCTGTTGTAGGCCCCGTGGCCCTCGCCCTTGTACGTCAGCTCCACGCCGACCCCCGGGCCGAGCCGCTCCACCATCTTGCGCGCGCCCTCGTACGGGGTCGCCGGGTCACCGGTGTTGCCGATCACCAGGATCGGGGCCGAGCCCGGGGCGGAGACGTCCGGGGTGCTCCAGGCGCCGGCCACCGGCCAGTCGGTGCAGCTCATCATGGCCCAGCCGAGGAAGTCACCGAAGACGGGCGAGGCGGCGCGGAAGTCCGGCAGCTTCGCCTTCGTCTGGGCGAGGGTGGGCCGCTCCTTGGAGTCGGCGCAGTTGATCGCCGCGTTCGCGGCCCCGATGTTGCTGTACCGGCCCTGCTGGTCGCGGCCGTTGAGCGCGTCCGAGAGGGCGAGCAGCAGCTGGCCCTGCCCGCCGTCGGCCTCGTCCAGGCCCTGTTCCAGCAGCGGCCACAGCTCCTTGGAGTACAGGGACTGGGCGATGCCGTTGGTCGCGGCGGTCTCCGTCAGCATGCGGTCGCCGATGCCGGTGATGGGTTTGGCCGCCAGTTTCTTCTGGAGCTTGATGACGTTCGCCTCGATCTCCTTGGCGGTGCTGCCCTGGAGCCGGCAGGCGTCCCCGCGGTTCACGCAGTCCTGGGCGAAGTTGCCGAGCGCGAGCTGGAAGCCCTTGGCCTGGCCGAGCGCCCCCTCCTCCGCGGTCTTGGTCGGGTCGACGACGGCGTCGAAGACGGCCCGGCCGACGTTCTTGGGGAAGAGGTGGGCGTAGACCCCGCCGAGCTCGGTACCGTAGGAGATGCCGAAGTAGTTCAGCTTCTCGTCGCCGAGGGCCTGGCGGATCCGGTCCAGGTCGCGGGCGGCGTTGTCGGTGCCCACGTAGGGCAGTACCTTGCCGGAGTTCGTCTCGCACGCCTTCTGGTACTTCTCGATGGCGGAGAGGAAGGCCTTCTCCTCCTCGGGGGTCGAGGGGGAGGAGTCGCCGGCGTAGAACGCGTCCAGCTGCTTGTCGTCCTCGCACCGGACGGGCGCGCTGCGGCCGACCCCGCGCGGGTCGAAGCTGACCAGGTCGTACCGGTCGCGCAGGGCCGCGTACTCGCTCGCCGCGCCGGGCAGGGTGGTGATGCCGGAGCCGCCGGGTCCGCCGAAGTTGAAGACGAGCGATCCGATCCGCTGGTCCTTGTTCCGGGCCTTGGCCCGGATGAGCGCCAGCTCGATGGTCTCGCCCCCGGGCTTGGCGTAGTCGAGGGGCACCTCCAGGACGGCGCACTGCCAGTCCTTCCCGGGCACCTGCCCGCCGCCCTCGGCGGCGGTGGGGGCCTCGCAGTCCCCCCATTTCAGAGCCTTGGCCCCCTGGGCGGCGCCGTCCTTGCCCCGCTTCTCCTTGCCGCCGTCGGAACAGGCGCTGGTGGCGAGGAGAGCGGCGGCGACGGCGGCGGAAGCGGCGACCCGCAGGGCGTGTGTCGGCATGTCCTCATCCTGTGCGCGCCACGCCGCTCGCGCCCCCGCGCTGACCCATCCGGGTCACCGCGGGGGCGGGGGGAGCGGTCCGTCAGTGGGCCGCCGTGGCGGCGGGGATGTCCACGCGGGCGGCCCGGCGGGCCGGCCAGAGCGAGGCGAGCAGCGCGCCGGCCAGGGCGAGCAGGACACCGAGGGCGAGCCGTCCCCAGGGGATGACCAGGGCGTATCCCGCGACGCTCTCCTGGAGGGTGCGGCCCATCGCCCAGCCCGTGAAGACGCCCATGACCGTGCCGACGGCCGCGCCGAGCGCGCCGACGAGCAGGGCCTCCATGCGGATCATCCGGGTCACTCCGGCGCGGTCCAGGCCGATGGCGCGCAGCGTGCCGATCTCCTTGCGGCGTTCGAGGACGGACATCGCGAGGGTGTTGGCGATGCCCAGGGCGGCGATCACCAGGGCCATGCTGAGCAGGGCGTAGAAGACGTTCAGCTGGTCGCCGATGCCGCTGGTGTCCTCGGCCCGGATGCCTTCCTTGTCGAGGACCGACAGGGCGGGGTTGTCGCCGAGGGCCTTGACGACGCTCGCGAGCTGGGCCCTGCCGGGTCCGCCGGCGGTGGCCACGACGATCGCGTCGGTGTACGGGGCGGCGTCGTACCGGGAGACCAGGGAGTCGGGTGCGGTGATGCTGGGCAGTACCTTGCTCTGTTCCTCCGCCCGGTAGATCGCGCCGATGGTGACCTCGCCCCGCTTGTCCTGCCGCTCCACCGTGAGCTTCTGGCCGACCTTCCAGCCGTTGGCCCTGGCCTTGTATCCGGCGACCGCGATCTCTCCCCGGCCCAGGCCGTCGAGTGAGCCCTCGGTCACCTCGTAGCGCAGGAGGCGGCCGATGGCGGCGGGGTCGACGCCGGTCAGGACGGAGGAGACGCCCCCGATCCGGTACTGGGTGGACTGGTTGAGCGGGCTGTAGGTGGCGCCGGTCAGCTTCTTGAGGGGCTCCGCGGTGGCGGGGGTCATCCGCTGGCCGCCCGAGGGGGCCTTCACCAGGTAGTCGGCGGTGAGGTCGCGGGTGGTCGCGCCGTCGAGGTACTGGGTGGCGGAGGCGCCGAGGACGGACAGGCCCGAAGCGAGGGTGAGGGCGATGGCGAGCGCGGCGGCGGTGGCGCCCGTACGGCGCGGGTCGCGCACGGTGTTGCGGGCGGCGAGGTCCCCGTGCACCGGGTGCAGGCGGATCAGCAGCGGCCGGAGCAGGGCGGTGAACGGCCGGGACAGGAGCGGTACGAGGCCGATCGCCCCGGCCAGGGTGAGGGCGGCGCCGAGGCCGATGACGGTCCGGGCGTCCTTCGCTGCCGAGTCCGTGGCGAGGGCCCCGTACACCACGGCGGCGGTGCCTGTGAGCACCAGCGCGGCGCCGATGCCGGTGCGCAGGGAGCCGGCCCGGGCGGGCGCGGCGGGCTCGGCGACGCCGAGTGCGGCGACGGGCGGGATGGCCATGGCCCGGCGGATCGGCACCCATGCGGCGATCACGGGCAGGGCGGTGCCGACCACCAGCGCGATGATCACGGTGGCGGGGAGGAGGACCAGCGGGGCGGCCGGGCCGTCGGCGGGGGCGAAGAGCGTCTGGAGCAGGGCGGCGACCCCGGTGCCGGCCACGATGCCGGCCACGGAGGCGATCAGGCCGACGAGGACGGACTCGGCGAGCAGGATGCGGCGCACCTGCTTGCGGGAGGCGCCGACGGCACGCATCAGGGCCAGCTCCCTGGTGCGCCGGGAGACCAGCATGGTGAAGGTGTTGGAGATGAGGAAGGTGGCCACGAACAGGGCGACCGCCGCGAAGCCCACCATGATCTGGCTCATCGTGTCGCTGTCGCCGGAGGCCTGATGTGCCTGGTGCTGGGCGAGGAAGGCGCCGGTGACCACGGTGGTGTCCTTGGGCGCCGCCGCCTCGACGCGGCTGAAGAGCTGGTTCACGTCGGTGCCGGGTGCGGCGGTGATCTCGATGTCCGTGTACTGGCCGGACTGGAGGAACAGCCGCTGGGCGGTGGCGTCGCCGAACAGCGTCAGGCTGCCCCCGGGGATGAGCTTGGACCCGTCGGTGCGGAAGACGCCGCTGAGCTTGTACGAGTCGGCGCCCGTGCCCGTGCCGACGCGCACGGTGTCGCCGACGCGGTAGCCGCCCTTGGTGGCGCTGGCCTCGTCGAGGGCGACCGTGTGGTCGCCGGTCGGGCCGGACCCCTCGGTGAACCGGTAGGCGGGGTCCGTTCCCTTCTTGTCCGGGGCGAAGTTGCCGCCCTTGCGGAACTCTCCGTTGCCGAGCAGCCGGCCCTCGTGGTCGGCGACGGCGGCGAAGCCGCTGACGCGGCCCGCGACGGCGGCGACCCCGGGGACCTCGGCCAGGGTGGCAGCGGTGCGGGCGTCGAGGGTGGCCGGGGGGCCGCCGGGGATGGTGTTGGGGGCGACGTTGAGGGAGATGCGGTCGTAGCCGGCGGTCGCCCGGTCGACGGCGGCCTGCTTCAGGCTGTCGCCGTAGACGAGGCTGCCGGTGACGAAGGTGACCCCGAGCATGACCGCGAACGCGGTCATCAGCAGGCGGGCCTTGTGCGCGAGCACGTTGCGCAGGGCGGTACGGAACATGGGATGCGGATCCTGGGAGGAGGCGGGCTCGGTGGAGGCGAGCGGTGGCTGGAGCGGGGCCGGGGCGAGGGCGCGGGGGTCAGCTCGTGCGGGAGCGGGCGTCGAACGCCTTCATCCGGTCCAGGACCCGGTCCGCGGTGGGTCGCGTCATCTCGTCGACCAGACGGCCGTCGGAGAGGAAGACCACGCGGTCGGCGTAGCCGGCGGCCACGGGGTCGTGGGTGACCATGACCACGGTCTGGCCCAGCTCGCGCACCGAATCGCGCAGGAAGCCGAGCACCTCCGCCCCGGCGCGGGAGTCGAGGTTGCCGGTGGGCTCGTCCCCGAAGATGATCGCGGGCCGGGAGACCAGGGCCCGGGCCACGGCCACGCGCTGCTGCTGCCCGCCGGACAGCTGCCCGGGCCGGTGGCCGAGGCGCTCGGAGAGACCGGTCATCGAGACCACGTGGTCCAGCCACTGCCGGTCGGGCTTCCGGCCGGCGATGGTGAGCGGCAGGGTGATGTTCTCCAGCGCGGTCAGCGTCGGCAGCAGGTTGAACGCCTGGAAGATGAAGCCGACCCGGTCGCGGCGCAGCCGGGTGAGCTGCTCGTCGTTCAGCGCGCCCAGTTCCGTGGTGCCGATGCGCACGGAGCCGAAGCTGAAGGAGTCGAGCCCGGCGGCGCAGTGCAGCAGGGTGGACTTGCCGCAGCCGGAGGGGCCCATGATCGCCGTGAACTCGCCCTCGCGGAAGGAGACGCTGACCTCCTCCAGGGCGACGACACGGGTGTCGCCGCTGCCGTAGACCTTCGACAGGCCGCTGGTGGCGGCCGCGATCCCGGTCGGCGCGTGCAGCGTGTTCGGGGCAAGGGGGGCTGCGGTCACGGAGGACTCCTCTACGGGTGCGGAAGGTGCACTCCGAAGGGTGTCCGGGGAACGTATCGGGGCCCTGGGCCGCCTCGTATCGGGGGCCGCTCCGGTTCGTATCGCTTCTGTAGGGCCTGGCGGCGCTCAGTACGGCAGGCGCAGGGTGGCCACGGCTCCGCCGTCCGGGGCGTTGGTGAAGCGGAGCTCGGCGCCGAGGAGCCGGGCCTGGCCCAGGGCGATGGTCAGGCCCAGTCCGTGGCCCGAGCCGCGCTCGGCCGCACCCGTCTGGAAGCGGCGGGGGCCGTCGCGGAGCAGGTCCGCGGGGAATCCGGGGCCGTGGTCGCGCACGACCACGGTGTGGCCCTCGACGGTGACCTCCACCGGGGCCCGCCCGTGCCGGTGGGCGTTGATGACGAGGTTGCCGACGATCCGTTCGAGACGGCGCGGGTCGGTCTCCACCGTCTGCGCGGATTCGGACACGCCTTCGACCTCCGCGTCGAAGCCGGTGCGCACCACGGCCTCCCGGACGACCGCGTCGAGCGGCACCCGGGCGCGGACGGGCTCTTCGGCTCCGGCGTCCAGCCGGGAGATCTCCAGCAGGTCCTCGACCAGGCCGCGCAGATCGCGTACCCGGGCCCGGAGCAGGTCCTCGGTCTCACCGGCCGGCAGCAGGTCGGTGGCGGCCAGCAGACCGCCGACGGGGGTGCGCAGTTCGTGGGCCACGTCGGCGGTGAACCGGCGCTCGTCGCGCAGGCGCCGGCCGAGGGTGTCGGCCATGAGGTCGACGGTGGCGGCGATGTCGTCCACCTCGTCGCGGCCCTCGGTGGGCCCGGTCCGGGCGTCGAGGTCCCCGGCGGAGATCCGGCTCGCGGTCTCGGAGACCTGCCGCAGCCGGCGGGCGAGGAGACCGGCTCCGTACGTCGCCAGGGGTGTGGTCGCAGCGAGGACGACCAGCGAGGCCACCGCCATGGTCACGTCGAGCTGGCGCAGCCCGTAGAGCCCCGAGTTCATGCTGACCCGGAGGGCGAGCACCGGGCTGCCCGGGCCGCCGACCCGCTGGGCGCCCCAGACGCCCGGGGGGACGATCTCCTCGGGATCCTCGTAGTAGGCCGTGTGCCGGTCGCCGTCGGCCAGGTGCCTCAGTGCGGCGGGCAGCTCGGCCGGATCGAGCTCGGCGCCGTCCACGAGCGTTCCGGTGCGCCGGTAGGTCTCCATGGCCGAGTACACGCTGTTCGAGGCCTGCATTTCGGCCTGTTCCCGGATCTCCCTCGCCGTCCACACGTGCACCAGCACGCCCACCGATACGGCGACCAGGCAGCCCGTGGCCGCGGCCAGCGCGGCGATCTTCCAGCGCAGGGGAACGCGGCGCGGCCCGGGGCGGCGGAACGGAAGCACCGAGCTCAGCGCCTGAGCTTGTAGCCGAAGCCGCGGACCGTCTCGATCCGGTCCCGGCCGAGCTTGCCGCGCAGCCGCTGCACGCACAGGTCCACGACCCGGCTGTCGCCGTCCCAGCCGTAGTCCCAGACGTTGCGCAGCAGGGTGTGCCGCTCCAGGACGACGCCCGGGTGCGCGGCGAACTCCAGCAGCAGCTTCAGTTCGGTCGGGGTCAGTGCCACCGGACTGCCGTTGACGGACACGTCCAGGCCGCCGGTGTGGATGGTCAGGTCCCCGAAGGCCAGCAGCTCGCCCTCGGACGGGGCCGGCCCCTCGTCCGCGGCCTGCCCGGCCGCCGGGGCGGGGGCGTAGGTCGCCCGCCGGAGCAGCGAACGGATGCGTGCGACGAGCACGTTGGTGTCCACGGGTTTGACCACGTAGTCGTCGGCCCCGGCCTCCAGCCCGGAGACGATGTCCAGCCCGTCGCCGCGGGCCGACATCATCAGGACGGGTACCAGGCTGCTCTCCCGGACCCGGCGGCACAGGCTGATCCCGTCCAGGCCGGGCAGCATCACGTCCAGGATCAGCACGTCGAAGGTGCCGTCGCGGAAGGATTCGAGGCCGGTGAGCCCGTCGGCGGCGGCCTTCACCTGGTATCCGTAGCGCTCCAGGGAGACGGTGAAGGACCGGCGCATCAGGTCGTCGTCCTCCACCAGCAGCACGCGAACCGGAGTGGGGGAGGACACGGGCGGATGACTCCTGTTCGGCGGGCGGAGGGCGGAGGGCGGGAAGACCTGAAAGGAACGATATGGCAGCGGCGACCGCGACCCCCCTCGCCACGGCCCGGCGCACCGATTAGATGGATAACCAAGCGCTCCTTGATACCCGGCGGATACAAAAGCCAGGGGCCGAAACCTAGGGCTGCGCCAGGATCCGCTTCGCCGCCGCGCGCCCCGTCGCGACGCAGGCGGCCACGCCCACGCCCTCGTACGCCGCCCCGCACAGGGCGAGGCCCGGGAGCTTGCCGGCGGCCTCGCGGATGCGGGCGACGCGTTCGCGGTGGCCCACGCCGTACTGGGGCAGGCCGCGGTCCCAGCGGGTGACGCGGGTGGCCAGGGGTTCGCCCATCGGGCCCACCGCGTGGTGGAGTTCGGCGATGGCCGCGCGGACCAGGTGGCGGTCGGGGCGGCTGAGGAGCTCGTCCTCGCCGATGCGGCCGATGGAGGCGCGCAGGACGAAGGTCTCGGGGGCCGCGTCGCGCAGCCAGGACCACTTGTTGGAGAGGAAGGACGCGGCCTTCAGGGTGTGGCCGTCGACCGGCGGGACCAGGAAGCCGTTGCCCTCGGGGAGGAAATGGGCCTGGGCGCGGGAGAAGGCCATGGTGATGACGGCCGTCGACGCGTGCGGGATCGAGGAGAGCTCGGCCTCGGCCATGGGGGAGTGGGGGCGCAGCAGTTCGGCCGCCGCGAAGGCCGGGAGGGCCAGGACGACGGAGTCCGCCTCCATCGTGAGCGCGCCGTCGCCGGTCATCGCCTGGACCCGCCAGCGGTCCTCGCCCACGCGCTGGAGCGAGCGTGCCGTCGTACCGGTGAGGATGCGGGCTCCGCAGGCTTCCGCGACCGCCGCCGGGAAGCGCCCGGTGCCGCCGACGACCCCCTGGACGGCCACGGCCGCCGAGCGCGGGGCGCCCGCGGCGCGCATCCGGCGCAGGGCGGGGAGGAGGGGGGTGCCCTGTTCCGCGAGGGCCGCGATCCGCGGCATGGCGGCGCGCAGCGAGAGCCGGTCGGCGAGGCCGGCGTAGACCCCGCCCAGCATGGGCTCGACGAGGCGGTCGACGGCCTCCTGGCCGAAGCGGCCCGCCAGGTACGCGCTGACCGAGCAGTCCTCGGTGAGCGCGGTGGCCGGGAGGGTCTCCTCGGCGGCGACCCGCCGGACGCCCTCGGGGGTGAGGAGGCCGGTGCCGATGAGCGCGGAGGGGTCGGTCGGTACGCCCATCACGTGCCCGGCGGGCAGGGGGCGCAGCGCGCCGTTGGTCCAGATGGTGGTGGGGGACTTCGCCGGGTCGCAGAGGGCGTCGCCGAGTCCGACGGCGGCGGCCAGCTCCACGGCCTCCGGCCGCAGGGCCATCAGGGATTCCGCGCCCTCGTCGACGGTGATTCCGGCGATGGTGCCGGTACGGAGCTTCCCGCCGACCTTGGCGTTGCTCTCCAGAACGGTCACGTCGGCCCGGCCGCGCAACTGCCACGCGGCGGCCAGGCCGCTGATTCCGCCACCGATGACGATCACTGAACGCATTGTGTTCTCCCGTGGCCCCGAGGCCGATATGTTCCCTTGTGAAACTTATGAGAACCCTGTGAGTCAGTGCCTCATGCTTTCGGCCAGAGCCCTGAGGTCCTCCTGATAGGGGAAGCTGCCCGGCTCGTACGCGCAGTACGGGTCGGCCTCCAGCACGTCGCGCGTGAACCCGTACGCCCGCGAGCGCGATCCCCCGCACACCGTCTTGAACTCGCACGCCCCGCACTTCCCGCGCAGCAGCGAGGGGTCGCGGAGCTTGGTGAACAGCGCCGAGCCCCGGTAGATCTCGGTCAGCGGGTGGTTCTTCACGTTGCCCGCCGAGACCGGCAGGAACCCGCTGGGGTGCACCTCGCCGGTGTGCGAGATGAAGACGAAGCCGCGGCCCGAGGAGACGTCCATCGGCGGGCGGCGCACGGCCCGCCGTTCGCCGTCGAAGAGCCCCAGCTCGCGGGCGCGGGCCGAGAGGCGCTCGTAGAGCCCGCCCAGGACCGGGCGCTCGCCGCGCGCGTCGAGGATCGTGCGCTGGAGCGCGACCCGGCGGAAGTGGTGGCCCTCCGTCGTCTTGGTGGCCATCACCGCCCCGCAGTCGTACAGGAAGTGCAGGACGTCCTCGGTCTCCGCGGCGGTGAGCGAGTCCAGCCGCTCCCCGCGCCCGGTCGGGACCAGGACGAAGCCGGACCACAGCATCGCGCCCTCGCGCTTGACGAGCGCCGCGATGTCGGCGAGGTCCTCCAGGCTGTTCCGGGTGACCGTGGTGTTGATCTGGACCTTGAGCCCGAGCTCCCGCGCGGCCCGCCAGCCGTCCAGCGTCCAGTCGTACACCCCGGGCACGCCGCGGAAGGCGTCGTGCCGCCCGGCCGTCGAACCGTCCAGAGAGAGTGAGAGCGCGATGGCGCCCGCCTCCCGCACCGCTACGAGGTTCTCCCGGGTCAGCGTCGGCGTACCGGACGGGGACACCGCGACCCGCAGGCCCAGCGAGGTCCCGTACGCCACCAGATCGGTGAGGTCGGCGCGCTGGAAGGGGTCCCCGCCGGTGATCACGAAGAGCGGGCTCGGCTTGCCGAAGGCGGCGATCTGGTCCATGACCCGCCGGGCGTCCGCCCCGTCCAGTTCCTCGGGGTGGCGGGCGGTCTGCGCCTCGGCCCGGCAGTGCAGGCAGGCCAGCGGGCAGGCCCGGGTCGCCTCCCAGATCACGATGAAGGGCCGGTCGGAGACCGCGTGCCGGGGGCGGCGGACGACGGTGCGATCGGGGCGTCGGGTCACGAGACGCGCTCCCAGCCGCGCTTGGTGCGGCGGTTGGCGAGCAGCTCCGGGTCCCGCTTGCGGTAGACCACGTAGGGCCGGAACAGGTACTTCAGCGGCACCGAGAACATGTGCACCAGGCGCGAGTACGGGATCAGCGCGAACAGGACGAAGCCGAAGACGATGTGGATCTTGAAGGCGAGCGGGGCGGCCGCCATCAGGTGGTAGTCCGGGGTGAAGGTGAACAGGCTGCGGAACCACAGGGAGATGCCGTCACGATAGTTGTAACCGTCCGTCATCCCGGCCGAGTTCAGCATCGTGGCCGTCAGCCCCAGCACCATCGCGCCGAGCAGGCACGCGTACATCGCGTGGTCGCTGCGCAGCGTCGCCCGGCGCACGGCGGGCACCTTGAAGCGCCGGTAGACCAGGATCCCGATGCCGGCGGCGGCCGCGACGCCCGCGACGGTGCCGGTGGCCAGGGCGATCAGGTGGTACGCGTGGTCGCTCACGCCCACCGCGTCGGTCCAGCTCTTGGGGACGAGCAGACCCACGACGTGGCCGAGGACCACGAAGAGCATGCCGAAGTGGAAGAGCGGCGAGCCGATGCGCAGCAGCCGCGACTCGTGCAGCTGCGAGGAGTGCGTGGTCCAGCCGAACTTGTCGAACCGGGCCCGCCAGACCGTGCCCGCGACGAGCAGGGCGATCGAGACGTACGGGAAGACGCCCCACAGGAGGAGGTCCATCAGGCGGGCATCCTTTCGGGTGCGGTGGGCCACGGGAGGTCGGTCGGAGCCGAGAGCGGGAGGTCGGTGGGCATGTCGGCCGGCATGTCGATGCCCGGTCCGAACGGCTCCAGCGCCGAGCCCGCGCCCACCAGCTCCTGCGGCGGCCCGTTCTTCGCCAGCGCCTTCGCCTCGGCCTTGGTCTCGGGGGAGGGGCCGGGCAGCGTCGCGCAGACGGCCTCCAGGACCCGGGCGTACGGGGATCCGGACTCGGTGAGCGCGAGCCGCAGCAGCTCCAGCCCGGCCCGGTGCTCCTGGAGCAGCTCGGTGCCGGCCTCCTCCTCGCGGGCCGCGAACTCCAGGGCCACCGGCAGGAAGTCGGGGAGCTCCTCGCCCGCGAACTCCAGCCCGAAGTCCCGGTAGATCCGCTTCAGCCGAACCAGGGACAGCCCGCGCCGACGGGTGTCGCCGTCCACCCACCAGGTGAGGTAGAGGCAGCGCCGGTTGCGGGTGTCGAAGGTCGAGGTGTACTGGGAGCACAGCTCGATCGGGGTCTGGGCCTCTGCCTCGTCGAGGAACGCGCCGAGCAGTCGGGCCGGTTCGGCGGGCGCCCCGGTGAGGGCCGCACGGAGCCGGGGGAGTTCATCGTGGAAGTAGTCTCCGGGGTACTGGAGCACGCAGCCCGCGACCAGTCGTACGAGGGCATCACCGCTCATCGGGTGTCCGGGGTATCCGGGGTATCCGCTCATGAACTCCTCCTGGTGGTACCGAGGTTGAGCATCACCCGGGGCTCGGGCGGCAGGGCCCCCACCGGGCAGCCCTGGTCGGCGGCGCCGTCCAGCGGGTGGGAGTCGGCGAGCGCGTCGGCCTCGGCGCGGGCGGCGCTCGGGACCACGAAGCGGTCCTCGATCTTGGCGATGGCCAGCAGGCGGAACATGTCCTCCATCTCCTGGCCCGACAGCCCGACGGCCCGCGCGATCGACTCGTCCTTCTCCTCGCCGAGGTTGATCCGGCGCATGTAGGCGCGCATCGCGGCCATCCGGCGCAGCACCGCCTCCACCGGCTGGGTGTCCCCGGCGGTGAGGATCGCGGCGAGGTACTCGACGGGGATGCGCATGGCGTCGATGGCGCCGAAGAGGTTGCCGGCGTCCTCGCCGTCGCTGCCGGTGGCGGCGACCGCCTCGACCACGGGGGAGAGCGGGGGCACGTACCAGACCATCGGCATCGTGCGGTACTCCGGGTGGAGCGGGAGGGCGACCTGGTAGGTGGCGATCAGGTCGTAGACGGGCGAGCGCCGCGCCGCGTCGATCCACTCGTCGGTGATGCCGGCCGCGCGGGCGGCGGCGATCACGGCCGGGTCGTCGGGGTCGAGGAAGCATTCGACCTGGGAGGGGTAGAGGTCGTGCTCGTCCTCGACGGACGCGGCCTCGGCGACCTTGTCGGCGTCGTAGAGCATCACGCCGAGGTAGCGCATCCTGCCCACGCAGGTCTCCGAGCACACGGTCGGCATGCCGATCTCGATGCGCGGGAAGCAGAAGGTGCACTTCTCGGCCTTGCCGGTCTGGTGGTTGAAGTACACCTTCTTGTACGGGCATCCGCTCACGCACATGCGCCAGCCGCGGCACTGGTCCTGGTCGACCAGGACGATGCCGTCCTCCTCGCGCTTGTACATCGCGCCCGAGGGGCAGGAGGAGACGCACGCGGGGTTGAGGCAGTGCTCGCAGATGCGGGGGAGGTAGAACATGAAGCTCTGCTCGAACTCGAAGCGGATCTTCTCGCCGACCTCGTCGCGGATCTTCTCGACGATCGGGTCCTTCGGCGCGTGCGCGGGGGCGCCGCCGAGGTTGTCGTCCCAGTTCGGACCCCACTCGATCTTGTCGATCGGCTCGCCGGTGAGCTGCGAGACGGGCCGGGCGGTGGGCAGGTCGTCGCCCGCCGGGGCCTCGGTGAGGTTCTTGTACTCGTAGGTCCACGGCTGGTAGTAGTCGTCGATCTCCGGGAGGTCCGGGTTCGCGAAGATCTTGCCCAGCTTGGCGAGCCGGCCGCCGGCGCGCAGGCGGAGCTTGCCCGAGCGGGTGCGTTCCCAGCCGCCCTTCCACTTCTCCTGGTCCTCCCAGCGGCGCGGGTAGCCCTGGCCGGGGAGGGTTTCGACGTTGTTGAACCAGACGTACTCGGTGCCCTGCCGGTTGGTCCACGCCTGCTTGCAGGTGACCGAGCAGGTGTGGCAGCCGATGCACTTGTCGAGGTTCATGACCATCGCGACCTGTGCCATGACGCGCATGTTGTTAGAACTCCACCTTCTGGTCGCGGCGGCGGATGACCGTCACCTCGTCGCGCTGGTTGCCGGTCGGGCCGAGGTAGTTGAAGGCCCAGGTGAGCTGGGCGTAGCCGCCGATGAGGTGGGTGGGCTTGAGCATCACCCGGGTCAGCGAGTTGTGGATGCCGCCGCGGCGTCCGGTCTTCTCCGTCTTGGGGACGCCGACCGTGCGCTCCTGCGCGTGGTTCATGTAGACCGTGCCGGGCGGCATCTTGTGGGAGACGATCGCGCGGGCGGTGATCACGCCGTTGCGGTTGACCGCCTCGATCCAGTCGTTGTCCGCGACCCCGATGGCGTCGGCGTCCTGCGGGGACATCCACACCGTCTGGCCGCCGCGGCCCAGGGTCATCATGTAGAGGTTGTCCTGGTACTGGCTGTGGATCGCCCACTTGTTGTGCGGGGTCAGGTACCGCACGGCCACCGACTTCGTCTTCTCGTCGACGGTGCCCAGCTCGGGCTCCCCGTACAGGGTGTGCATGTTCAGCGGCGGCTTGTAGACGGGGAGGGACTCCCCGACCTCGTGCAGCCAGTCGTGGTCGATGAAGAAGTGCTGGCGTCCGGTGAGGGTGTGCCAGGGCTTGAGGTGCTCGGTGTTGATCGTGAAGGCCGTGTACCGGCGCCCGCCGGACTCGGAGCCCGACCACTCGGGTGAGGTGATCACCGGGACCGGGCGGGCCTGGGTGTCGGCGAAGGTGATCCGCTTGCCCTCGGCCTCGGCGGCCAGGTGGGCCATCGGGGTGCCGACCTTCTTCTCCAGGGTCTCGAAACCCTGGGTGGCGAGGCGGCCGTTGCTGGTGCCGGAGAGGGAGAGGATCGCCTCGCAGGCCTGCTGGGCGGTCTCCAGGCGCGGGCGGCCGTCGGCGACCCCGCCGCGTACCGTGCCGTTCTTCGCGCCCAGGTAGCCGACCTCCTCGGCCACGTCGAAGGTGACGGCCTTCGTGGTCACGCCCAGCTCGTCGACGAGCGGGCCGAGCGCGGCGAACTTCTCGCCGACCGCCCCGTAGTCGCGTTCGACGACGGTCAGGTTGTACATCGTCCGGCCGGGTACGGGCTCGCACTCGCCCTTCGACCAGTCCAGCGCGACCCCGCCTGGCTGGGCCATCTCGCCGCCCGGGGTGTCGTGCTGGAGCGCGGTGGCGACCAGGTCCTTGCGGACGCCCAGGTGGGTGCCGGCCAGCTCGCCGAAGCGCTCGGCCAGGCCCTTGAAGGCGTCGTAGTCCGAGCGGGCCTGCCAGGGCGGGTCCACGGCCGGGGTGAAGGCGTGCAGGAAGGGGTGCATGTCCGTCGAGGACAGGTCGTGCTTCTCGTACCAGGTGGCCGCCGGGAAGACCACGTCGGACAGGAGCGTCGTGGACGTCATCCGGAAGTCCATGGACATGAGCAGGTCGAGCTTGCCCTCCACGTCCTCCTCCCGGTAGGTCACGTCCTTCGGGGTGCAACGCGGGCCGTCCTCGGGGAGGTTGGAGTGCGTGCCGAGGAGGTGCTTGAGGAAGTACTCGTTGCCCTTGGAGCTGGAGCCCAGCAGATTGGCCCGCCATACGTTGAGCACCCGCGGCCAGTTGTGCGGGGCGTCCGGGTCCTCGCCGGCGAAGCCCAGCTCCCCGCTCCCCAGCTGCCGGACCGTCTCCGCGACCGGGTCCTCGGCCTCCGCCAGCTCCAGCGGATTGCGGTCGAAGGTCGGGTACGAGGGCATCCAGCCCATCCGGGTGCTCGCCGCCAGGCAGTCCGAGCCCGTCATCCCCTCGAAGGCCCCCCTCGCCAGGGGGGAGGCGAGGGCCTCGGCCGGCAGGGTGTCGTAGCGCCACTGGTCGGTGTGCAGGTAGAACCAGGCCGCGCCGATCATCTGGCGCGGCGGGCGCGACCAGTCGGAGGCCGCCGCCAGGGTGGCCCAGCCGGTGACCGGGCGGCACTTCTCCTGGCCCACGTAGTGGCCCCAGCCGCCGCCGTTGCGGCCCTGGCAGCCGGTGAGGGTGAGCAGGGCGAGGAAGGAGCGGTAGATGGTCTCGGAGTGGAACCAGTGGTTGGTGCCCGCGCCCATCAGGATCATGCAGCGGCCCTCGGACTCCTCCGCGGTCTGCGCGAACTCCCGTGCCACGCGCGCCGCCTGGGCCGCCGGGACCGAGGTCAGCGACTCCTGCCAGCCGGGGGTGCCGGGCGCGGACGCGTCCTCGTACCCCGTCGGCCAGACGCCGGGCAGACCCTCGCGGCCGACCCCGTACTGGGCCAGCATCAGGTCGAACACGGTCGTGACGAGCCGGTCTCCGAGGCGCCGTACGGGCACACCGCGGCGGATCGTGCCGCCCCGCTCGTCGTCTTCGAAGCGGGGGAGGACGATCTCCGCGCTCTCGTCGGCGGTGCCGTGGAGGGTCAGCCGGGGAACGGTGTCACCGAGGTCGAGGTTCCACTCGGGCTTCTCGTTCGTGCCCCAGCGGTGACCGAGCGATCCGTTCGGGACGACGGCCTCACCGGTGACGTCGTCGATCAGGACCGTTTTCCACTGCGCGTTCTCGCCCGCGTCCAGACCGTGCGTCTGGCCGAGATCCGCGGCGGTGACGAATTTTCCGGGGACCAGACCCTGTTCGGTCTCGGTGAGTGAAACCAGGAACGGCAGGTCGGTGTACTTCCGGACGTAATCGGAGAAGAAGGGGGTTTCCTTCTCGACGAAGAATTCCTTGAGGATGACATGGCCCATCGCGAGGGCCAGCGCACCGTCCGTGCCGGGGTGCGGGTGCATCCATTCGTCGGCGAATTTCGTGTTGTCGGCGAAATCCGGGGAGACGGTGACCACCTTCTGGCCGCGATAACGCGCCTCGGCCATCCAGTGCGCGTCGGGGGTCCGGGTGACGGGGACGTTCGAGCCCCACATCATCAGGTAGGCGGCGTCCCACCAGTCGCCCGACTCGGGGACGTCCGTCTGGTCGCCGAAGACCTGCGGGGAGGCGACCGGGAGGTCGGCGTACCAGTCGTAGAAGGACAGCATCGGCGCGCCGATGAGCGAGTGGAAACGGGCGCCGGCCGCGTGCGAGGCCATCGACATCGCGGGGATCGGCGAGAAGCCGGCGACCCGGTCCGGGCCGTGCTCCTTGATGGTGTGCACGTGCGCGGCGGCGACGATCTCCGTCGCCTCCTCCCAGGTCGCGCGCACCAGCCCGCCCTTGCCGCGCGCCCGCTGGTACGTACGCCGGCGTTCGGGATCGGATTGGATGTCGGCCCAGGCCTCGACCGGATCGCCCAGCCGCTGCTTGGCCTCGCGGTACATCTCCAGGAGGGTGCCGCGGACGTACGGGTAGCGGACCCGGGTGGGGGAGTAGGAGTACCAGGAGAACGAGGCTCCGCGCGGGCAGCCGCGCGGCTCGTACTCGGGGCTGTCCGGGCCGACGGAGGGGTAGTCCGTGGACTGGGTCTCCCAGGTGATGATCCCGTCCTTGACGTACACCTTCCACCGGCAGGAACCGGTGCAGTTCACGCCGTGGGTGGAGTACACGACCTTGTCGTGGCTCCAGCGGTCCCGGTAGAACGCCTCCGCGGCGCGGCCACCTGTCTTGTGGACGGTGCGCAGGTCGTCCGAGACCTCGCCGCGCGTGAAGAAGCTGCCCGCCTTGATCAGAGATTCGGCGGCGTCCTGGTGTTCCTGACGTCCGTGGCGCTCGTGCAAGGCGACCCTCCAGGCCGGAATAAAGGCGGTGCGAGGGCCAGGACAAGATGGCCCAGACACGACGCTACGCCCGGTCCGGAGGGGAATCCGATGACAAAGGTCCCGTGCGGGCATGACCTAATTCCGGTCTTTCGAGGGCCGACCGGATGTCACGCTGGAAGAGGTCAACTCCGGTGAGAATCCCGGAAAATTACGAGAGCGAATGCCAATTAGAGGAAGGACCCGGGAACGTGTCACCCAAGAGGGCCACTGCCTGGATGCCCGACCAGCACGGGGCCTGGGCGATGCTGACGGTGCCCTTCCTCGCGGGCACGTTCCTGGCGCCCCGGTCGGGGTGGGCGCACGCGGTGCTCCTCGCGGCCTGGCTCCTCGGCTACGCCGCCCTCTTCCACGCACAGCAGTGGCTCCGCCTGCGCAGGGCCGCGGCGCGGCGGCCGGCGGTGGCGCGGGGGCACGTACGCCCCGCGCTCGTCCTCGGCGGGGCGTGCGCGGCGGCCGGGATCCCGCTCGCGGTGGCGCACCCCTGGCTGCTCCTCGCGGGCGCGGCGGCTGCCCCGTTCGTGGCGGTCACCACCTGGTACGCCCGGCGCAACCGGGAGCGGGCGCTGGTCAACGGGCTGGCGGCGGTGGTCCCGGCCTGCGGGATGCTGCTGGTGGCCGCGCGGATGGGCGGTTCGGGATGGCTCTGGGCCCCGGCGGCGGCCTGCCTGCTGTACTTCGCGGGGACCGTCCCGTACGTGAAGACGATGATCCGGAAACGGAACTCCCGTACGCACTACCGCGGTTCGGTGGCCTACCACGCGGCAGCCCTCGCCCTGGCGGCGGCCTTCCTCTCCCCGTGGCTGGCGATCCCCTTCGGGGCCTACCTGGCCAGGGCGGCCGCCCTTCCCGGGCGGGGGCTCAGGGTTCCGGTGGTCGGTGCCCTCGAACTCGCCTGCTCGGCGGCGCTCTTGGCGTCACTCCTGACGCTCTTTTAGAGCTTCCGGCCGGCCATTCGTCCGTCAACTGCCCGTCACCCTGCACTGCTACGCTGCCGAACCGCGTATACAGAGGGATTAAATGACGTGAGTGGTGTCACCCCCGCGGTGCCTGTGACCACACCGGCTCCCACCGCACGGCTGCTGTCACTCACCGGGATGCGGTGGGCTGCCGCCCTGTTGGTCTTCTGCTTCCATGTCACGGTCGAAACCGGCTTCTTCGGCGAGGCGCGGGACAAGGAGACTCTGGCGCGGCTCTTCGGAGGCGGTGCGTCGGGTGTGTCCTTCTTCTTCGTGCTCTCCGGCTTCGTGCTGACCTGGTCGGCCCGTTCCCACGACAGCAAGGTCGCCTTCTGGCGCCGCCGGTTCGCCCGGATCTACCCGAGCCACTTCGTGATGTTCCTGGCCGCGGTGGCGTACCTCATGTGGACCGGCGCGGAGCTCAGCGGTCGCGTCGCGGCGGCGAACCTCACCCTGACCCAGTCCTGGGCCGTACTCGGCCCCGACTACTGGTACGGCTACAACGGCGTGTCCTGGTCGCTGAGCGTCGAGTTCTTCTTCTACTTCACGTTTCCGTTCATCGTGCCCGTGATCGTCCGCATGGGAGTGCGGGGCTGGTGGGCCATTGTCGTGGTGTGCACCGGGCTCGTCGTCGCGATGCCCTACCTGATGGAGCCGGTCGCGGAGAAGACAGGCATACGCGAGCTGTACTTCGTCTACCTGTGCCCGCCGGTGCGACTGCTCGAATTCGCCGTCGGAATCGCGCTCGCCCTGCTGGTGAAGAGCGGACGGTGGCACGGCCCCAACATGACCCTGTCGAGCGTCGTGTTCCTCGCCGGCCTGCTGCTGAACAAGACGATCGCCGCCGAGACCAGCCAGTGGCTCGTGGCCGGCGCGGCCGTCGGTGTCATCGGGTGTGTGCTGATGATCCCCGCCGCCGCGCGGGCGGACATCAGGGGCACCGCGTCGATCTGGCGGCACCCCCGGATGGTGTGGCTGGGCGAGGTGTCCTTCTGTTTCTACCTCGTCCACGAGCTGGTGCTCTACTCCACGGTCTATCTCTTCCACGGTGCGCCCAGGCTCCGCACGGTCCAGGCCACGGCTCTGATGTTCGCCTGTTTCTCGGTGGCGCTGATCCTCGCGGTCCTGGTGCACGAGCTGGTCGAGAAGCCCTTCGTGAAGCGGCTGAGTCCGAAGAGCAAGCGGCGGGGCCGCGGGAGTGCGGTCCCACCGCAGGGCGACCGACGGGGCACGGAGCCCCTGGTCGGCGCCAACGGCTGATCGCTCCTCCCTAGATCGCCTCTTTGCGCGTCAGGAAGTTGAAGGAGATCCACCCCGGCAGCACCGGCAGCCAGAACGTCATCAGCCGGAACAGCAGCACCGCGGAGATCGCCACCTGGTTCTCCAGCCCCGCCGCGATCAGCCCCAGCGTCAGGGTGGTCTCCACCGCGCCGATGCCGCCCGGGGTCGGCGCCGCCGAACCCAGCGCGTTGCCCGCCAGGAAGACGACCGCGATGCTCGCGTAGCTGAGGGCCTCGCCGCCGCCGAAGGCGCGGATCGACGCGTCCAGACACATCACGAAGCAGCCGGTCAGCAGCAGCATCCCGCCGATGCCGGTGAGGAGCTTCTGGGGGCGCTGCAGGACGTCCAGCATGCGCGGCACCACGCCCGCGAACAGCGCCCGTACCCGGGTCGCCACGAACTTCCGCAGGAACGGCACCGCCGTGACCACCAGCACCAGCACGGCCACCGTCAGCAGACCGGCGATCACCGTCCTCGACGGGGTCATCTCCGGGGTCTTCTCGGTGCCCGTCAGATAGCCGAAGGACAGCAGCAGCAGGATGTGACTGGCCAGCCCGAAGAGCTGCGAGGCGCCGACGCTGGCCACCGCCAGCCCCGGCCGGATGCCCGCCCGCTGGAGGAAGCGGGTGTTCAGCGCGACACCGCCCACCGCAGCCGGAGCCACCAGCTTCACGAAGGATCCGGCGACCTGCGCCAGTACGGTCCGCAGGAACGGCACCCGCTCCGGCACGAAGCCCAGCAGGCTCATCGCCGCCGCGAAGTACGTGAGCACCGAGAAGGCCAGCGCGGCCCCGACCCAGCCCCAGCGCGCCTCGCTGACGATCGTCGCGAAGTTGACGTGAGCGAGCTGCGTGAGCAGGAAGTACGCGCCGAAGGCGCCCGCGATGAACGAGACCAGCGTGCGCGGCCGGATCCGTTCCAGCCGGGCCGGCTCCGCCTCCGCCTGCGGGCGGATCAGCAGGACCTGCTGGCGGATCTGGCTCAGCAGATCCTCCTCGCGCGCCGCGTCGTACGCGTCGTCCAGGGCCCTTTTCTCGGCCTTGCGGTCGGCCGCCGAGCGCGGGGTGGGCGAAGCGGAATCGGCCTCCCGTGCGGCCTTCGCCACCCGCGAGGACTCCAGTACCGCCTCCCGCTCCCGGTCCGCCCGCTCCCGCGCCAGCTTGCGCAGCGTGGCCCGGGTGGAGCGGCTCAGCGCGATCGGCTGGAGCAGCGGCAGGCAGTCCGCCACCGCGTCCGGGCCGAGCACGGACACAGCCGAGGCGACGGAACGCTCGGCGCCGACCCGCAGGCCGAGGGTGGTCAGCAGCTGCGCGATGTCCATGCGGAGCACGAGGTCGCCGGCGGCGATCTCGCCGCCGCGCAGGTCGGTCAGGGTGATGCTGCCGGAGCCCGTGCTGCCGGAACGATCCACCACCAGGGCGTCCCCGGTCAGCCGCCGGTGCGCGATCCGCCGCGACTGGAGGGCCCGTACCTGCTCCCAGGCGTTGCGGGTCAGGTCGTCGGTGATCTCCTCGTCGGCCAGCGAGTCCAGGCTCCGGCCCCCGAGGTGTTCGTAGACGAGCATCACGGCGTCCGGGCCGAGCTCGGAGGTGGCGATGAGCTTCGGCGCGTTGGCCCCGGCGGCGATGGCCGCGTAGGCGAGCAGCGCCTCCTGCTCAAGGGCCTGGCGCAGCGACTGGAGGCTGCGCCGGGTGGTGATGCCGCGCAGGGTCAGGCGCCGCCAGACCCGGTAGTAGAAGCCCTGGGCCTGCTGCTCCCGGTCCACGACGGTGACGTCGAGCGGCGGGCCGTCCTCCAGGGTGACGTGGTAGCGCCGCCCGCGGTCGCTGACCTCGGTGCTGTCGGGACCCTCCATGGACTCGGCGCGCATCGCGCTGACCGGCTGGAAGCCGACCCGGCGCAGGCCCGCGAGGAGGTTCTGCCCGGTGGGCCGGACGTTCGGCGAACCGACCGCGTACAGGGTTCCGTACGCGACGCTCCAGCCGATCAGCACGGTCAGGATGATCGAGAAGGGGGTGGTGTAGCCGCTGACCAGCATCGCGAAGGCGTCCAGCAGCAGGACCACCCACAGCGCGACCCGCCAGCGCGGCCGCCGGGTCATCCCGACGGCGGTCATGTACGCGATCACGGGCGCGAGGTAGCCGTGGACCGGATCGGTGAGGGCCCCGCCGGCCCCGGTGGGCCGGGTGAGGACCTCCTGGATGGTCGCGGAGGCGCCCTGGGAGACCCACAGGTCGGTGGCGAGGGTGACTCCGTGCGCGAGGACGGCGGCGAGCACGCCGTCGGCGATGCGCAGCCCGTCGCGCTTGATCAGCCGCTCGATGGCGAAGGCCACCGGTACGAGGAGCACGGCGATGCTGGAGACCAGCCCGGCGACCTTGATCAGTACGTCCGGCGCCTGGCCGGTGCCGTTGCTGATGTCGGCTTCCAGGCCCGCGGTGGTGCCGTGGGCGAAGGCGGCGATGCCGAGGACCACGGCGATGCCGAGGACGCCGACGAGTAGCCGTACGAGGTCGGAGGGGCGGTGCACGCGGGCGGCCAGCAGCGGCTCGTCGACCTCCACCTGGTCGGCGGCCGTCGGGGTGTGCCCGTGCGGGGCCTCGTCCGCAGGGTCGTCGGAGTGCCCCTTCGCGCCGTCCGGAGGGCTCACACCCTGCTCCTTTTCCGTCACTTCCATCTCTTCTTGACCACGTATCACGCGTCACCGCCCGGAAGATGGTGGCACGGACCGGCGGCCGCTCGGGGCATCAGGGTGCGAGCCGGTCCGGAACGCGGGCTTCCGCCACCTCGCCGGTCCGGTGCGGCACCATGGGCCGAATGAGCGAAGAGCTGCCCGCATACGCGGAGCGGGTGCTGGAGGCGGCCGAGCGGATTCCGCCCGGCCGGGTGATGACCTACGGGGACGTCGCCGAATGGCTCGGCGAGGGTGGGCCCCGTCAAGTCGGCCGCGTCATGGCGCTGTACGGCGGAGCCGTGCCCTGGTGGCGCGTGGTGCGGGCGGACGGCCGCCCGCTGCCCGGCAGCGAACGGCGGGCGCTGGAGCACTACCGCGCCGAGGCCACCCCGCTGCGCCTGACCGGCGCCGGCGAACCGCGGCTGGACATGCGGCGGGCGCGCTGGGACGGATCCGACGGGGTCACAGCGCAGGACGAAGGTCACATCTGACAGCTTCGGCCATGCACGGGCCGAACGGGCGGTCGAAGGAGCGTACGAAGCCCCGTACGAGGGACCCCCGGGACCGGACGGCAGCCCGGATCGCAGCTCGGACGGCGGTCCCGACGGCAGCCCGGACGGCAGTCCCGGGGAAACTGCGCGGGCCGCGCGGGTTGGCGTAGCGTTGCCTCTTCGGCCTCGGCTTCGGCTGCGGCCGTCACCACGGCAGCGACCGCTGCGACGGCAGACCCACCAGGACCGGCACCCCACGTGAACACCTCTTCCTCCGACGGCCACCGCACCGAGCGGCGGCGTACGCGGACCCCGGACGCGTACCGCCTCGTGCGTACCGGGCCGGAACGGGTGGATCCTCCTGTGCTGGACGCAGCGCAGCGCGCGGTGGTTGAGCACACCGGCGGCCCGCTGCTCGTCCTGGCCGGACCGGGCACCGGCAAGACGACCACGCTGGTCGAGGCGGTCGCGGCCCGCGTCGAGGCGGGGACCGACCCCGCGCGCATCCTGATCCTCACCTTCAGCCGCAAGGCCGCGGTGGAACTGCGGGACCGGACCGCCCTGAGGCTCGGCGGCGCGCGCGCTCCGCAGGCCACCACCTTCCACTCCTTCTGCTACGGACTGGTCCGCGCCCACCAGGACACCGAGCTGTTCGCGGACCCGCTGCGGCTGCTGTCCGGCCCGGAGCAGGACGTCATGGTCCGCACCCTGCTGGAGGGACAGCGGCGGCTGCGCCCCGGCGCTGCCATCCGCTGGCCGGACGACCTACGGGCCGCGCTGACCACGCGCGGGTTCGCCGACGAGGTCCGCGCGGTCCTGGCCCGGGCGCGCGAGCTGGGCCTCGGCCCCGCCGCGCTCGCCGACTTCGCGGCGCGCCTGGGCCGGCCGGACTGGCAGGCGGCGGCGGCCTTCCTCTCCGAGTACCTGGACGTCCTGGACCTCCAGGGCACCCTGGACTACGCCGAACTCCTGCACCGCGCGGTGCTCCTGGCGGAGCGCACCCCGACGCTCTCCCTGGCGTACGACGCGATCTACGTGGACGAGTACCAGGACACGGACGCCTCGCAGCTGCGGCTGCTGCGCGTGCTGGCCGGGCCGGCGGGCCGGCTGACCGCCTTCGGCGATCCCGACCAGTCGATCTACGCCTTCCGGGGCGCGGACATCAACAACATCCTCGACTTCGAGACCTCCTTCCCGGGGGCGCGGATCCACGCCCTGACGGTCTCCCGCCGCTCGCCTGCCGTGCTCCTGGCGGCCACCCGGCAGCTGACCTCCCGCATGCCGGTGCCCCGCCTGCCCTCGGCGGCGGTACAGGCCCACCGTGCGCTCGCGTCCTCCCGGGAGGGCGGCCGCGTCGAGGTCTTCACGTACCCCACGGCCGGTGCGGAGCTGGACAACATCGCGGACGTCCTGCGCCGGGCCCACCTGGAGGACGGCGTGCCCTGGCAGGACATGGCCGTCCTGGTCCGCGCGGGCGGCCGCACCCTGCCGCAGATGCGGCGCGCCCTGATCGCGGCGGGCGTCCCGGCGGAGACGGACGGCACGGACAGCCCGCTGCGCCACGAACCGGCCGTCACCCCCCTCCTGACGGCCCTGCGCACCTTGGCCCAGTCGGCGCTCCCGCCTGCGGCGGAGGAACCCGCGGACGGACCGGGCTCCGCGAACGAGGCCGAAGCCGGGGCCGGGGCCGGACCTGAGGCCGAGGCCGGGTCTCAGGCCGAGACCGAGACCGAGACCGGGGCCGCAGGTCGTGCCGCCGACGGCGACGGGCCCGGCCCCGCCGAGTCCGGGTCCGCGTCCGATCCCGCCCCCGGTTCCACGGACGGCCAGGACATCGGCCAGGACACCGGTCACGACACCGGCTGGGTCGGGGTCGAGGCCGCGCTCGTGCTGCTGTCCTCGCCGCTCGGGGGGATGGACGCCGCCGATCTGCGGCGGCTCGGGCGCGCGCTGCGCGACGAGGAGCGGGCCGCCGGGATCCGGATGCCCGCGCCCTCCGACGTCCTGCTCGCCCGCGCCCTCGCGGAGCCGGAGCGGCTCGTCGCCCACGACCCCGCCTACGCCCGCGGAGCGCAGCGACTCGGCCTGCTCCTGCGCAAGGCCCGCGAGCTCCTCGCCGGCGGCGGCACCGCCGAAGAGGTCCTGTGGACCCTCTGGGACGGCACCCCCTGGCCGCAGCGCCTCGAACGCAACGCCCGCCGCGGCGGCTCCGCCGGCCGCAACGCCGACCGCGACCTCGACGCGATCTGCGCGCTCTTCGACACCGCCGCCCGCGCGGAGGAACGTACCGGCGGCGCCGGCGCGCTCAACTTCCTCGAACAGCTCGAAGCCGAGGACATCGCGGGCGACACCCTCACCCCCCGCGCCGTCCGCCGCGAGACCGTCCGCCTCATGACCGCGCACCGCTCCAAGGGCCTGGAGTGGGGGCTCGTCGTCGTCGCGGGCGTTCAGGAAGGACTCTGGCCCGACCTGCGCCGCCGCGGCTCCCTCCTCGAAGCCGACCGCATCGGACGCGACGGCCTCGCCGAACCCCTCACCCCCGGCGCGCTGCTCTCCGAGGAGCGCCGCCTCTTCTACGTCGCCGCCACCCGCGCCCGCCACCGGCTCGTCGTCACCGCCGTCAAGGCCCCGGCCGACGACGGCGACCAGCCCTCCCGGTTCCTGACCGAGCTCGGCGTACCCGTCAAGGACGTCACCGGCCGTCCCCGCCGGCCCCTCGCCGTCCCCGCGCTCGTAGCCGAGCTCCGCGCCACCACCGTCGACCCCGAGGCCTCCGAGGCCCTGCGCGAGGCCGCCGCCCGGCGCCTGGCCCGCCTCGCCGTGCTCACCGACGACGAGGACCGCCCGCTCGTCCCGGCCGCGCACCCGCAGCGCTGGTGGGGCCTGTACGAGCCCACCCGCAGCAGCGTCCCGCTCCGCGACCGGGACCGGCCCGTCGCCCTGTCCGGCTCCGCCCTGGACCAGCTCGCCAACACCTGTTCCCTCCAGTGGTTCCTGGGCCGCGAGGTCAAGGCCGACGCCCCCTCCACCGCCGCCCAGGGCTTCGGCAACGTCGTCCACGTCCTCGCCGACGAGGTCGCCTCCGGCCGGACCCCCGCCGACCTCGCCGTCCTGATGGAGCGCCTCGACTCCGTCTGGGACTCGCTCGCCTTCGACGCCCCCTGGAAGTCCCGCCAGGAGAAGGACAACGCCCGCGCCGCCCTGGAACGCTTCCTGCGCTGGCACACCACCGACCGCGGGGGCCGGGCCTCCGTGGCCACGGAGCACGAGTTCGACGTCACGCTCGAAGCGGGGGAGTACGCCGTCCGGATCCGCGGCTCCATGGACCGGGTCGAGGCGGACCCGCAGGGGCGGGCGTACGTGGTCGACTTCAAGACGGGCAAGGGGGCGCCGACCAAGGACGAGGTCGCGCGCCACCCACAGCTCGCCGTGTACCAGCTCGCCGTGCGCGAGGGCGCCGTCGACGAGGTCTTCGAGGGCCTGCGCCCCGAACCGGGCGGGGCCGAGCTCGTACAGCTGCGCCAGGGCGCGCCGAAGAAGGACGGCGGGGACGAGGTCCCCAAGGTCCAGGCCCAGGAGCCCCTGAACGGCGAATGGGTCGGCGACCTGCTCGCCACCGCCGCGGGCCGGGTCCTCGACGAACGCTTCGCCCCCGCCATCGGCAAGCACTGCGACCACTGCTCCTTCCGCAGCTCGTGCAGCGCCCGCCCGGAGGGCCGCCAGACGGTGGAGTGAGCGGGGCGTCGAGCAGGGCCCGTCCACAGGGCGGGACCGGTCCGGCGGGGAGTGTCGGTGGGGACGGCTAGCCTTTTCAGGTGTCCGCGCGTCCGTCCGTCCCGCCCGCCCAGCCCGTGCTCACCGATCCGGAGCAGCTCAAGGAGCTCCTCGGGATCCCCTTCACGCCCGAACAGATGGCCTGCGTCACCGCCCCGGCCGCCCCGCAGGTCATCGTGGCCGGCGCCGGCTCCGGCAAGACCACCGTCATGGCCGCCCGCGTGGTCTGGCTGGTGGGCACCGGCGCGGTCGCGCCCGAGCAGGTCCTCGGCCTGACCTTCACCAACAAGGCCGCCGGCGAGCTCGCCGAGCGCGTGCGGGGGGCCCTCGCGCGGGCCGGCATCAGCGACCCGGACCCCTCCCCGGCCGAGGCCGACTCCGCGGGCGGCGAGCCGCGCATCTCCACCTACCACGCCTTCGCCGGACAGCTCCTGAAGGACCACGGACTGCGCATCGGCCTGGAGCCCAGTGCCCGGCTGCTCGCCGACGCCACCCGCTTCCAGCTCGCCGCCCGCGTGCTCCGCGAGGCCCCCGGCCCCTACCCCTCCCTCACCAATTCCGTCCCCGACCTGGTCAGCGACCTGCTCGCGCTCGACGGGGAGCTCTCCGAGCACCTCGTACCGCCCGAGCGACTGCGCCAGTACGACACGGAGCTGCTCTCGGTCCTGGCCGGCACCACGCTCACCAACGAGGACCTGCGCAAGGTCCCCGAAGCCGTGCGCGGCCGCCTCGAACTGCTGGAGCTGACCGAGCGCTACCGCGCCGCCAAGCGCTCCCGCGACCTCCTCGACTTCAGCGACCAGATAGCCCTCTCCGCGCAGCTGGCCACCACCCGCCCCGAGGTGGGCGCGCTGCTGCGCGAGGAGTTCAAGGTCGTCCTGCTCGACGAGTACCAGGACACCTCGGTCGCCCAGCGGCTGCTGCTGTCCGGCCTCTTCGGCGGGGGCACCGGGCACGCGGTGACCGCCGTCGGCGACCCCTGCCAGGCCATCTACGGCTGGCGCGGCGCCTCCGTGGCCAACCTCGACGACTTCCCCGAGCACTTCCCGCACGCCGACGGCAGCCCCGCCACCCGGTTCTCGCTCAGCGAGAACCGGCGCAGCGGCGGCCGCCTCCTCGACCTGGCCAACGAGCTCGCCGCTCCGCTGCGCGCCATGCACGAGGGGGTCGAGGCGCTGCGCCCCGCGCCGGGGGAGGAGCAGGCCGGCTCGGTCCGCTGCGCCCTGCTGGAGACCCACGCCGAGGAGCTCGACTGGCTCGGCGACTCGGTCGCCCACCTGGTCCGTACGGGTACGGAGCCGCGCGAGATCGCCGTACTGTGCCGCTCGGCCGGGGACTTCGCGCGGATCCAGGCGGTCCTGGTCGAGCGGGACGTCCCCGTCGAGGTGGTCGGCCTCTCCGGCCTCCTGCACCTCCCCGAGGTCGCGGACCTCGTCGCCGTCTGCGAGGTCCTCCAGGACCCGGGCGCCAACGCCTCGCTGGTCCGGCTCCTCATCGGTCCGCGCTGGCGGATCGGCGGGCGGGACCTGGCGCTGCTGGGCCGGCTGGCCCGCACCCTGATCTCCCGCGTGCCGGAGGCGGGGGAGGAGGACCGGCTGGCGGCCGCCGTGGAGGGGGTGGACCCGTCCGAGGTGATCTCGCTGGCCGACGCCCTGGAGACGTTCCTGGACGGCGCGGGCACGGGATCCGCCGGAGCCCCGGACGAGCACCTGCCGTTCTCCGCGGCCGCCCGGGTCCGCTTCGCACACCTGGCACAGGAGCTGCGCGACCTGCGGCGTTCGCTCGCGGACCCGCTGATGGACGTACTGCACCGGGTGCTGTCCACGACCGGCCTCGACGTGGAGCTGGCCGCGTCCCCGCACGCGCTGGCGGCCCGCCGCCGGGAGACCCTGTCGAGTTTCATGGACGTGGCGGCCGGCTTCGCCTCCCTGGACGGGGAGGCGTCCCTCCTGGCCTTCCTGTCCTTCCTGCGCACCGCGGCCCAGTACGAGAAGGGCCTGGACCACGCGCTGCCGGGCGGGGAGAACACGGTCAAGGTGCTCACCGCCCACAAGTCCAAGGGCCTGGAGTGGGACGTGGTCGTGGTCCCCGACCTGTGCGCGGGCTCCTTCCCGAAGGAGAAGGCCCCGGAGGCCTGGACCTCGTACGCCAAGGTCCTCCCGTACGACCTGCGCGGAGACGCGGCCACCCTCCCGGAGTCCCCGCAATGGACCTCGCAGGGCCTGCGCTCCTTCAAGTCCGCCCTCAAGGCCCACAAGGCCGTCGAGGAGCTCCGGCTCGGGTACGTCACCTTCACCCGCCCCCGCTCCCTCCTCCTGGCCTCGGGCCACTGGTGGGGCCCGACCCAGAAGAAGCCCCGGGGCCCGTCCGCCTTCCTCTCCGCCCTCTACGACCACTGCGCCTCGGGCCACGGCGAGATCGAAGCCTGGGCCGACACCCCGGAGCCGGACGCGGAGAACCCGGCCCTGGCCACGGACGCCACCCCGGACCACTCCTGGCCCCTCCCCCTGGACCCGGACTCCCTCACCCTCCGCCGCCGTGCGGCGGCCCTGGTGGAATCCCACCTGACCACCGCCTCGCACGCCCCGGACCCGGTCGCGGACGCTGCCGACGGCTACCTCTGGCCCCCGGACTGCGAGGACCCGTCCTACGACGAGGAACCCCCGGAGCCGGAGGACCTCTGGCCGGAGGCCGAGGCGCGCCCCGCCGCAGGCGGGCCCCCACAGGGGGTCCGGGGCGCAGCCCCGGTTTCGGGAAGGGGCGGGGTGGGGGAAAAAGCCGCCCGCACCCCGGCCCCGGACGACCTCTGGCCGGAGGCCGACGGCTGGGCCCCCGCCACCGGCCCCGCCCAAGGAACCGCACCCGATCCGCGTACCACTCCGGAGGAAGCCCGCACCATGGCCTCCTGGGACCGGGACCTCGACGCCCTGGAGGGCGAGCTCCGCCGTGCCCGCGCGGCCGTCCGCGACGTGGAGCTGCCCTCCGCGCTCTCCGCCAGCCAGCTGCTGCGCCTCGCCGCCGACGAGCAGGGCTTCGTGCGCGACCTCGCCCGCCCCATGCCCAAGCCCCCGCAGCCCGCGGCGCGCCAGGGCACCCGGTTCCACGCCTGGGTCGAGGCCCGCTTCGACGAGCTGCCGCTCCCGCACCTCGACCTCCTCGACCCCGCCACCGAGCTGCCCGGGGCCGGCTCCGACCAGGACATCGCCGACGAGGCCGACCTGGACTCCCTCAAGGAGGCCTTCGAGCGCAGCGAGTACGCCGACCGGACCCCGTACCGCATGGAGGTGCCCGTCCAGCTGACCCTCGCCGGCCGGGTGATCCGCGGCCGGATCGACGCGGTGTACCGCAACCCCGACGGCGGCTTCGAGATCGTCGACTGGAAGACCGGCCGCACCACCGACGCCGACCCCCTCCAGCTCGCCGTCTACCGCCTGGCCTGGGCGGAAGCCACGGGCACCCCGCTCGCCGAGATCACCGCCGCCTTCCTGCACGTCCGCAGCGGCCGCGTCGTCCGGCCGGGCAACCTCCCCGGCCGCGACCGCCTTGAGCGGATCCTCCAAGGGAAACCGGACACGGAAAGTGACCATCGAACGGACGGTTAGGCTCGTGGGCATGAGCGACACCCCGGCGGACAGCGTCGTCCGCACGTACATCGACACGCACCGCGCCGCCTTCCTCGAAGACCTCGCCGACTGGCTCCGCATCCCCTCCGTCTCGGCCCAGCCCGAGCACGCGGACGACGTACGGCGCAGCGCCGAGTGGCTGGCCGCGAAGCTCAAGGAGACCGGCTTCCCGGTCGCCGAGGTCTGGGAGACGGCCGGCGCGCCCGCCGTCTTCGCCGAGTGGCCGAGCGCGGATCCCGCCGCGCCCACCGTCCTCGTCTACGGGCACCACGACGTGCAGCCCGCCGCCCTCGCCGACGGCTGGCACACCGACCCGTTCGAGCCGGTCGTCAAGGACGGCCGGATGTACGGGCGCGGCGCCGCCGACGACAAGGGGCAGGTGTTCTTCCACACCCTCGGCGTCCGGGCCCACCTCGCCGCGACCGGCGCCGCGGCCCCCGCCGTCGGCCTGAAGCTCCTCATCGAGGGCGAGGAGGAGTCCGGTTCCCCGAACTTCCGCGCCCTCGTCGAGCGCGAGGCGGCCCGCCTCGCCACCGACATCGTGATCGTCTCCGACACCGGCATGTGGTCCGAGACCACGCCCACCGTCTGCACCGGCATGCGCGGCGTGGCCGACTGCGAGATCGACCTGCACGGCCCCGACCAGGACATCCACTCGGGCGCCTTCGGCGGCGCCGTGCCGAACCCGGCCACCGTCGCCGCCCGCCTCGTCGCGGCCCTGCACGACGCCGACGAGCGGGTCACGATCCCCGGCTTCTACGACAACATCGCCGAGCTCACGGACGCCGAGCGCGAGCTGATCGCGGAGCTGCCTTTCGACGAGGCCGAGTGGCTCCGTACGGCCAAGTCGTACGCGGCTTCGGGCGAGGCCGGCTACTCCACGCTGGAGCGCGTCTGGGCCCGTCCGACCGCCGAGGTCAACGGCATCGGCGGCGGTTACCAGGGCCCCGGCGGCAAGACCATCGTGCCCGCCTCGGCGCACCTGAAGCTGTCGTTCCGCCTGGTCTCCGGGCAGGACCCGTACGAGGTCGAGGCGGCCGTCAAGGACTGGGTCGCGGAGCGCGTCCCGGCCGGGATCCGGCATTCCATCACCTTCGGCGCCCCCACCCGGCCCTGCCTGACCCCGCTGGACCACCCGGCGCTCCAGTCGGTGGTCCGGGCCATGGGCCGGGCCTTCGGCCAGAAGGTGCGCTTCACCCGCGAGGGCGGCTCGGGACCGGCGGCGGACCTCCAGGACGTACTGGACGCCCCTGTCCTGTTCCTCGGGATCTCCGTACCCTCCGACGGCTGGCACTCGCCGAACGAGAAGGTGGAGCTCGACCTGCTGGCCAAGGGGGTCGAGACGACGGCGTACCTCTGGGGCGACCTGGCCGCCCACTGGAAGCCGGCCGGAACCGCCTGAGCCCACCCGTCCGCCACCCGCCACCGCACACCCGTCCTACTGAGCCTGCCTGTGTCCCACCACCGGGGGAGTTGGAAGTACCTGTGAGCACCCATACCGAGTCCGAGCGCCCGATCTCGCTCGCCGCGCCCAGCGGAATCGACCGCGCGGCCCACCACCGCCTCGACGAGGCGTGGCTCGCCGCGGCCTGGAGCCACCCGACGACCCGGGTCTTCGTGGTCTCCGGCGGCCAGGTCCTGATCGACGACGCCCCCGACGGCTCCACCGCCATCGTGATGACCCCGGCCTTCGAGGCCCCGGTCACCGAGACCCACCGGTACTTCCTGGGCAGCGACGAGGACGGCGTACGGTACTTCGCGCTGCAGAAGGACTCGCTGCCCGGCCGCATGGACCAGTCGGCCCGCCCGGCCGGTCTGCGCGAGGCCGGACTCCTCCTCTCCCCGCGCGACGCCGGGCTGATGGTGCACGCGGTGGCGCTGGAGAACTGGCAGCGCATGCACCGCTTCTGCTCCCGCTGCGGCGAGCGCACGGTGGTCGCCGCCGCCGGGCACATCCGCCGCTGCCCGGGCTGCGGAGCCGAGCACTACCCGCGCACCGACCCGGCCGTGATCATGCTGGTCACGGACGACCAGGACCGCGCGCTGCTGGGCCGCCAGGTGCACTGGCCGGAAGGCCGCTTCTCCACCCTCGCGGGCTTCGTCGAGCCGGGCGAGTCGATCGAGCAGTCCGTCATCCGCGAGGTGTGGGAGGAGGCGGGCGTCAAGGTCGGCGAGGTCGACTACGTCGCCAGCCAGCCCTGGCCGTTCCCGTACAGCCTGATGCTGGGCTTCACTGCGCGCGCCGTGACCTCCGAGATCACGGTCGACGGCGAGGAGATCCAGGAGGCCCGCTGGTTCTCCCGCGATGACCTGCGCGCGGCGATCGAGTCGGGCGAGGTGCTCCCGCCGGCCGGCATCTCCATCGCGGCCCGCCTGGTAGAGCTCTGGTACGGCAAGCCCCTCCCGAGGCCGTCCGCGTAATCCTGGTCACAGCAGAAGGCCCCCGCCTGGGCGGGGGCCTTTCTGTAGGGCTTTTCAGCACGTCAGACGGCGAGGGCCTGCTTGACCTGGGCCAGGCTCGGGTTCGTCATGACCGACTCGTTGCCCGCGGAGGACTTCACGAGGACGGTGGGAACCGTCTGGTTGCCGCCGTTCGCCTTCTCCACGAACGCCGCGGACTCGGGGTCGAGCTCGATGTTGATCTCGTTGTAGGCGATGCCTTCCCGGTCCAGCTGGCTCTTCAGCCGACGGCAGTAGCCGCACCAGGTCGTGCTGTACATCGTGACCGTGCCCGCGTCCTGCATGCTGCGCTCTCCATTCGTGGGGTGCTCGGTGGTCCGAGTAGTCGAACGTACGGCACGGCGCGGCCATTCCCGGGGGCCGGATCGGCTCCGGCGCCGGCTGCGGCGCCGGCTGCGGTATCCGGCGCCGGCCGCGGTGTGAAGAAGCCGCGGTATGAAGAATGCGGGTGCCCTGTGGACAGCTTTCCCGCCCTCCCCTCCAGACCTGGCAGCATGGCGGGGTGACAGCAGCAACGCACTCCTCATCCTTCACGGCCGGCGCCGACTCGGCCGACGCGGTGCTCCTGGGCCTGGACCCGGAGCAGCGCGAGGTCGCGACGACCCTGCGGGGGCCGGTGTGCGTGCTGGCCGGTGCGGGTACGGGCAAGACCCGGGCGATCACCCACCGCATCGCCTATGGGGTGCGATCCGGCCAGCTCATGCCGGCGAGCGTGCTGGCCGTCACCTTCACCAACCGCGCCGCGGGCGAGATGCGCGGCCGCCTGCGCCAGCTCGGCGCGGGCGGGGTGCAGGCGCGCACGTTCCACTCCGCCGCCCTGCGCCAGCTCCAGTACTTCTGGCCCAAGGCGGTCGGCGGCGACGTGCCCCGGCTGCTGGAGCGCAAGATCCAGTTCGTCTCCGAGGCGGCCTCGCGCTGCCGCATCCGCCTCGACCGCAACGAGCTGCGCGACGTCACCGGCGAGATCGAGTGGGCGAAGGTCACCCAGACCGTGCCCGCCGACTATCCGGCGGCCGCCCTCAAGTCCGGCCGCGAGGCCCCCCGGGACCTGGCCGAGATCGCCCAGATCTACGGGACGTACGAGCAGCTCAAGCGCGACCGCGGCATGATCGACTTCGAGGACGTGCTGCTCCTCACCGTCGGCATCCTTCAGGACAGCCCGGGCATCGCCGACCAGATCCGCACCCAGTACCAGCACTTCGTGGTCGACGAGTACCAGGACGTCAGCCCGCTCCAGCAGCGGCTCCTGGACCTCTGGCTCGGCGAGCGCGACAGCCTCTGCGTGGTCGGCGACGCCAGCCAGACGATCTACTCCTTCACCGGGGCCACCCCCGACCACCTGCTGAACTTCCGCACCAAGTACCCGCAGGCCACCGTGGTCAAGCTGGTCCGCGACTACCGCTCCACCCCCCAGGTGGTCCACCTCGCCAACGGCCTGCTGAATCAAGCCAAGGGCCGGGCCGCCGAGCACCGCCTGGAGCTGGTCTCCCAGCGCGAGCCGGGGCCCGCCCCGGTCTACGCCGAGTACCCCGACGAGCCCGCCGAGGCCGAGGGCGTCGCCGCCCGGATCCGGGACCTGATCGCGGCCGGAGTCCCGGCGGGCGAGATCGCCGTCCTCTACCGCATCAACGCCCAGTCCGAGGTCTACGAGCAGGCTCTCGCCGACGCCGGAGTCCCGTACCAGCTGCGCGGAGCCGAGCGCTTCTTCGAGCGGAACGAGGTGCAGAAGGCGATCCTCGCCCTGCGCGGAGCCGCCCGCTCCGGCGGCAACGACCCCCTGCTCGACGACCTCGTGGAGCTCGGCTCCCAGGTCCGGGCCGTGCTCAGCTCCACCGGCTGGACCACCGAGCCGCCCGCCGGCTCCGGAGCCGTCCGCGACCAGTGGGAATCCCTGGCCGCGCTGGTCCGGCTCGCCGAGGACTTCGCCCGCACCCGGCCAGCCGCCACCCTGGCCGACCTCACGGTCGAGCTGGACGAGCGCAAGGCCGCCCAGCACGCCCCGACGGTCCAGGGCGTCACCCTCGCCTCGCTGCACGCGGCGAAGGGCCTGGAGTGGGACGCGGTGTTCCTGGTCGGCCTGACCGACGGCATGATGCCGATCACCTACGCGAAGACCGACGAGCAGGTCGAGGAGGAGCGCCGGCTGCTCTATGTCGGCGTCACCCGGGCCCGGCTCCACCTGACGCTCTCCTGGGCGCTCTCCCGCGCTCCGGGCGGCCGGGGCTCCCGACGCCCCAGCCGCTTCCTGGGCGGCCTGCGGCCGGGCTCCATGGCCCCGGGAAGCGCGCCGGGCGGCGCGGCCGACCGGGCGGCCCGCAAGCGCGGCCGCCGCGGCCCGGTCCTGTGCCGGGTCTGCGGCAAGACCCTGACCGAGGCCGGCGAGATCAAACTGATGCGCTGCGAGGACTGCCCGTCGGACATGGACGAGGGGCTCTACGAGCGGCTGCGCGACTGGCGTGCCGTCCAGGCGAAGGACCAGGGCATGCCCGCCTACTGCGTCTTCACGGACAAGACGCTGATGGCCATCGCGGAGGCCGCGCCCACCCAGGACGGAGAGCTCTCGATGATCTCCGGAGTGGGCGCGCGCAAGCTCGAGCGGTACGGAGCCGACGTGCTGGCCATCTGCGCAGGTGAGGACCCCGAAGGGCAAGATCCTGACGACGCGTAGAAACTCGTCGGAAAAATAGTTTGCACATGCCCAGCGAATCCCCATAGGTTCTTAGCAACGGAAACGGTGGCTTCTCCGAAGCCCCCGGTCCGTGCTGTACTTATCCGAATACGCATGGGACCAGGCCTCCGGGCCGAGTCCCCGAGACGCCGAGAGGAGGCGAGACCAGTGACCAGCTTCATGACCATCAGCAAAATGACCGATCGCTCGGTTGCCGCTTCCTGCACGCTCGGCTCCTCCTCGCTCCTCCCGCTCACGGGTACCGGTCTGTCCGCGATTTGCGCTGACAGCTCTGCCCTGGCCTCCGCTGCCGCGCCCGTCGCGCTGCGAGCCAGTGAGCGTAATGAGCGACCGACCCAGGCACCGGTGGCAGTACTGGCAGCAGAAGCAGGGGCGCATGGCGCCTATGCCTTTGCGGCCGCAGCCGGTGCCGGATCGCTGACGAAGCAGACGACGAAGAAGCAGCAGCACCACCTGATGTGGGCCTTCCGCGGGCTCGAACCCTGGAGTGATCCAGCCTGATCGCATGATCAGGCCGGCGCCTTCAGGGCCGCGGAACCCCACCCGGGATCCGCGGCCCTTCTGTTTGTCCCCGAACAGGGACGACGGAGTGAAGGGGCCTCGGGACTGGCAAGTCCAGTCGGTGTGACGAGGTAGCCCAGCCGCCCCCGGCCGACCGGCCGGAACGACTAGACGAACAAGACGAGGAAGAAACCACCGTGCAACTCGAAGCGCACGCCCCGTCCGTACCGCAGACCCAGACCCTCTCCCCGCCCGCAGTCCCGGAGGACTCCACCTTGACTCCCCTCACCGCGCTGACCGCGCTCGACGACGCCATCGAGAACCTCGGCGTACCCGTCGCCTGTCGTACCTACGACCCCGAGGTCTTCTTCGCCGAGTCCCCGGCGGACGTCGAATACGCGAAGTCCCTCTGCGGCACCTGCCCGCTGGTCGAGGCCTGCCTCGCCGGTGCGCTGGAGCGCCGCGAGCCCTGGGGTGTCTGGGGTGGCGAGCTCTTCGTCCAGGGCGTGGTCGTGGCCCGCAAGCGCCCCCGTGGCCGTCCGCGCAAGAACCCGGTTGTCGCGGCATGACCGCCCACGGAACCATCGACCGCCCCCTGACGCACGACCCCCTGAAGCAGGCCCTCATGTCCCCCCACGCCAC
Source organism: Streptomyces sp. NPDC059443 (assembly GCF_042750105.1). Taxonomy (NCBI): domain Bacteria; kingdom Bacillati; phylum Actinomycetota; class Actinomycetes; order Kitasatosporales; family Streptomycetaceae; genus Streptomyces; species Streptomyces sp. NPDC059443. The sequence goes on from NZ_JBHYVM010000029.1 coordinate 78,293, forward strand.
CACGAGCGAGCAGCCGCACGGCGCCGCCACCGCAGACTTCATCACCGCCGGCGCGATCACCTCGCGTCAGAACAGGACCCGCGAAATGCAACTCATCCCAGAAGCCCTGGCTCGTGCCCATATGGCCGACCGCATGCGTGAGGTGGACGCCGAGCGTCACGCCCTGCGCCTGGTCGCCGCGCGCCGCATGCAGCGGCGAGCCGAGCGCGTCTCCATGCGCGCCCGCCGCGCGCTGGCCATGGCCGTCATGAACTAAGGCCGCCGACAAGGCCGCCCATGCGGCCGAGGCAGCCGGAGCAGCCAGCAGAAACCACCCGGGGGGACCGGTCCGAACGGACCGGTCCCCCCGGTGCGTTGCGGAGCGCCGCCACCCACGGCGGGGATCGCGGGGATATCGTCTGGAGGTGGACCAGCCGACTTCCCACCCGGCCCCGCCGGGTTCCCAGGCCCCGCCCGTCGTCTGCGCGCGCTGCGGCGCCCAGTCCCCGGCCGGCCCCCCGCCCACCTGGACCTGCTCGGTGGAGAACGGGAGCAGACAGTACTTCTGCGTCGACTGCGCGCGAGCCAACCTCCGCGCCATCGAAGGCCGCCTGGACTCCGCCTGGTGGTGAACCGGCCCCCTCGGCCCAGGCCCCCTCAGTCCAGGCCCCCTCAGTCCCGGACCGCTCAGTCCCGGACCGCTCAGTCCCGGACCGCTCAGTCCTCCTCGGCCGGGAACCCCGGGAGCCAGGACTCCAGTTCGTCGCGGAGCCGGACCGTCGCGCCCAGCTGGCACAGCACGCCGATCGTGCTCAGCGTCACCCGGTGGATCAGCAGGTACGAGGGCGGCAGGTTGATCTGACGTCCCAACTGGTGTGCGGGGGAGCGCGGATCGGCGATCCGCGCCGCCTGGCCGCGCAGCCACGGTCGGGTGAAGGTGAACTCCTCGGCCTCGGCGGGCTCGATGATGGGCTTCAGGTAGTCGAGCACCGCATCCGGGTCCAGCTCTATGGAATCCCGTACGAACCCCTCCGCGCGAAGGTGCCCGTAGACCCCCTCGGCGTCGCCGTCCAGCGTCATCCGCAGCGATCTGCCGATGGGCTTGGGCCAGCCGCCCGGCAGTCGGTCGACGGTCCCGAAGTCCAGGACGCCCAGCCGTATCCGGCCGTCCGCCCCGGTGATGAGCCGGAAGTTGCCCGGGTGCGGATCGGCGTGCAGCAGCCCGGTGCGGGCGGGGCCGGAGAAGAGGAACCGGGCCAGCAGCTGTCCGGCGCCGTCGCGCTCCTCCCGGGTGCCGTCGGCTATCACCTCCGACAGCGGAGTCCCCTCCATCCACTCGGTCACCAGCACCTGGTCGCTCTGGTGCACGACGTCCGGCACGACCACGTCCTCGTCGTCCGCGAAGGCATCCGCGTGCGCCCGCTGGGCCTCGGCCTCCAGCTCGTAGTCGAGCTCCTCGGCGACCCGGTCGCGCAACTCCTTGATCAGCGGCTTTATCTCTATGCCCGGGATCAGCGGTCCCAGCAGCCCCGCGAACCGGCTCAGCTGCTTCAGGTCCGACAGCAGCGCCTCGCCGGCCCCCGGGTACTGGACCTTGACCGCCACCTGCCGGCCGTCGTGCCAAACGGCCCGGTGCACCTGCCCGATCGAGGCGGCCGCGGCCGGCTTGTCCTCGAACTCCTCGAACAGCTCCCGCCAGTCCGCACCGAGACGGTCCGTCAGCACCTGGTGAACGGTGGCCGCGGGCAGCGGCGGCGCGGCTTCCTGAAGCTTCGTCAGCGCCGCCCGGTAGGGCCCGCCGACCTCCTCGGGCAGGGCCGACTCGAAGACCGAGAGCGCTTGCCCGAGCTTCATCGCGCCCCCCTTCAACTCACCCAGGACGCGGAACAGCTGGTCGGCGGTTCGCTGCTGGAGTTCGCGTGCCACGATCTCCGCCGACTTGCCTCCGATCCGCTTGCCGAGCCCCCACGTGGCCCGGCCCGCCATGCCGAGCGGCAGCGCGGCCAGCTTGACGGTACGGGTGACCGCCTTCCGGGGAAGATCAGACATGTGCCCCTCCAATTCCCAGCCAGCTGAGCCGCAAGCGGCCGTTCGGGGAAGCCCCCGACGAGCTCTCGGACGGCGCCCCCAGGGGCCTCGACCACGGCAATCCTGTCATGGCCCCCTCCGCCTCTCCGAGCCCGCTGCCATGTCCGGTTCCCGCACCGGCCCGGCGGCCGACTCCACTTCGACGGGCTCATCGTGCCCGCTCGCACCACACGGACACTCGGGGTGCGGCCGGACCGGGGTGGGGTGCCAGTGGAGGGCGGGTAGCGAGGCCTCCCACCGGGTGGCCGCCGAGGCGGGGAGTTCGCCGTCGAGGAAGGACAGGGCGTGGGCTGCGGCCAGGCCGGCCACCGCCGTGGACAGCCCCAGATCGCAGGCGGCCGAGTCCCGGCGGCGGTGGATAGACCGCCACTGGACCAGCATGCGGGGCCAGGCCGGATCCCGGTCCACCCGGTCGCGCTCCATGCACCCGGCGCACGCCGTGGCTCCGGGCAGCACCAGCGGTCCCACCAGCCCGGTCCCCTCCAGCACCCCCGCGTACAGGTGCGGGGTGCCGGTGGCGACCCAGTCCTCCGCGGTCTGCGGATCGGGGGCCCAGGACTGGAGCCCGTCCCGGGGCGCGACCACCACCAGGGCCAGCCCCGGCTCCGGACCCTCGCTCTCCGCGGTCCGCGGTCCGCGCCCCGGGGCAGCCTCGCGGACCACCGTCCTGGCCGCTTCGGCGCGCAGCCGGCCCACGCTGCCGGGACCCAGCCCGCCCGGAGCCACGTCCGCGGGCTGCGCGCGGCCCCCGTCGAGCACCTCGACCCGGCCGACTCCGGCTCCCGCCAGGACCGAGGCGATCACCCCGCCCACCCGGCCGCTCCCGCGCACCTGGACCCGTATCCCCCGGCGGGCGGCGACACCCAGTAAGTCCCCGCCCGGCTCGGGGTGGACCAGGGACAGCGAGCCCAGGTCCGGGCCCAGCCGGGCCAGGGCCTCCGGCCGCGCCCGCACCGCCTGGGCCCGCGGCCCGCCCACGGTGGAGTCGTCGAGCAGCCCGGCCGAAGCCAGCCGCCGCACCACGTCGTCGACCCGGCCGTCCGGCAGTCCCATCGCCCTGCCCTGCACGCGCAGCAGCTCCATGCCGCGCGTCCCGTCGATCAGGTCGAGGAGCGTGCCCGTCGCCGTGTCCACCGGGCCGAGCACCACCGCGTGGGCGGGCGTGACTCCGAATTGCACCGTTTGCAGATCCCGCCACGCCCGTGCCAGCGCCGGCTTCATCTTCGGATACACGGTGATCCCCCTCATTGCTCCGCGGCTTTCGCCGTCGCGGTCGTCCGCGGCCGTCCGCCGCTTTCCGCAAGATTGCCCGGCCGCCGAATGGCCTGCGCAGCTTTGTCCACAGGTGAGGGGTATTAGGTATATGAGCTGAATAGTTGCGGGCTCGTGTTGGGCCTTCCGTGAATCGATCATGTTCGAACCCCGGAGGGGCGGGACTTCCGCCGCGGCGAGCGGGTACCGTCGTGGCGTGTCCGCCGATCCACCGCAGCGAGCCGTCGAAGTCCGCCGGAGCGCACGCCGCCGCAGGACCGTATCCGCCTACCGCGAGGGTGACCGTACGGTCGTCCTCATCCCTGCCCGGATGTCCGAGGCCGAGGAACAGCGCTGGGTGGGCGTCATGCTCGACAAGCTGGCGGCCCAGGAGAGCAAGCGCACCATCGGGGACGCGGAACTCACCGAGCGGGCCGAGCGTTTGTCCGAGCAGTACTTCAGCGGCCGCGCCCGCCCCCGCTCGGTCCGCTGGGTCACCAACCAGAACACCCGCTGGGGCTCCTGCACCCCGGCCGAAGGCAGCATCCGGCTCTCCCACCGCCTCCAGGGGATGCCGGAGTACGTCGTCGACTACGTGCTGCTGCACGAGCTGGCGCACCTCCTCGTGCCCGGCCACGGAGCCGGTTTCTGGGAGCTGCTGGAGGAGTACCCGCGGACCGAGAGGGCCCGCGGATACCTGGAGGGGATCGTCGCCGCCGAGCGCCTTCCGAAAGTGCCGGCCGCCCGCGACGAATAGTCCGCTAATTCCCGCTTGCCCCGGATGGAGCCCGCCGTGATATGTACCGGGTCGGTACCGACTTGGCTGGATGTCCGAGGTTGCCGTTAGCCTGAGCGGCACGCATTCACTGTCGGGATGGGGGACGGTCTTAGGTATGGCCAGGGAATTCCAACGCGGTCACAAGGCCAAAATCAGCGATCTGACGGCGGGCACGGACCTCTACGTGGGCGTCCAGATCGCCGGGCCCGGACTCACCATCGACATCAGCTGTTTCGGCCTCGACGCGAACGAACAGCTCTCGGACGACCGCTACTTCGTCTTCTTCAACCAGCCGAAGTCGCCGGAAGAGTCCATTCAGCTGCTCGGCGCGCAGTCCGGTGACGCGGAATCCTTCCGGGTGACCCTGGACCGCATTCCGGCCAACATCCACAAGCTGTCCTTCGCCGCGTCGATCGACGGCGCCGGGCAGATGTCGCAGATCGGACCGGGCTACATCCGCGTCGTGGCGGGCGGCGAGGAGGTCGTCCGTTACGCCTTCACGGGCTCGGAGTTCAGCACCGAGCGCGCCCTGATGATCGGCGACTTCTACCTCAAGGACGTGTGGCGCTTCGCCGCCGTCGGCCAGGGGTTCGACGGCGGGCTCGCCGCGCTGCTCAAGAACTTCGGCGGCGAGGTCGCCGAGGAGGAAGAGCCCGCGCCGCAGGCCCAGGCCCCGGCCCCGGCCGGCGCCCCCGGCTTCGCCCCGCCGCCGCAGGCCGCCGCTCCCGCACCCGCCTTCGGCGCGCCCGCCCAGGTGCCCGCCCCGGCCCCGGCCTTCGGCGCCCCGGCCCAGGCGCCCGCGCCGTACCAGGCACCGGCACCGGCACCGGCCCCCGCGCCGTACCAGCAGCCCGTCCACGCGGCCCCCACCATGGCCGCACCCATGGGCGTCCCCCTGGCCCCGCCGGCCCCCGCGCCCGCGCCGTACGGCCAGGTCCCGCCGCCCGGCCCGGCCCCCGCGCCGTACGGGCAGCAGCCGCAGCCCTCGTACGGCCAGGTCCCGGGCCAGTTCCCCGGCCAGCAGTCCGGCCAGTTCCCCGGCCAGCAGCCGTACGGTCAGCAGCCGCCCCCGTACGGCCAGCAGCCCCCCGGCTACGGCCAGCCCATGCAGGCGGCTCCCGCCGCCGGCACCGGACTCGCCACCGCCCTCCAGCCGTACAAGGAAGCCCCCACGGGCGCCCGCTGGACCGCGCAGAACAAGCAGCTCATGCGCGTGGACCTGTCGATGGGCGGCCAGGCCGTCCTCGCCCGCCAGGGCAGCATGGTCCTCTACCAGGGCAAGGTCGACTTCAGCTACAAGGGCGCGGGCTTCGCCGGCCGCATCGTCGGCAACGCCACCGGCCAGGAGATGCAGCTCATGCGCTGCACCGGCCGCGGCCAGGTGTTCCTCGCCGAGAACGGCGCCTACCTGCACGCCATCGAGCTCCAGGGCGACGGCATCTGCGTCTCCGCCGAGTCGGTCCTCGCCTTCGACGAGACGCTCCAGCACGAGGTGCGCCGCATCGAGGGCCACGGCATCCCCGGCGGCGCGCTGTTCACGATGCTCTTCCAGGGCACCGGCACGGTGATCGTCAAGACGCACGGCACCCCCGTCGTCCTGCCCGTCACCCCGACCACCTTCGCGGACAGCAACGCCATCGTCGCGTGGTCCGCCGCCTCCCAGGTGATCATTTCCAGCCAGGTCCGGCTGCGCCGCAACGCCTACCCCGGCCACAGCGGGGAAACCGTGAACCTCCAGTTCCGCGGCGCCCCCGGAAACTTCATCGTCGTCCAGCCGTACGAGGTCTGAGGGAGCCCCACATGAATGCCATGAACTCGATGAACCAGCAGCTCGCGGGCTACGCCCCGACCCCCGTCACGGCCCGCATGGAGAACCACGGTTCGGCCATGCTCAAGGTCGCCATGCAGTCCGGCCAGGACCTCTTCGCCCGCACCGGGTCGATGGTCGCCTACGAGGGCTTCGTCCAGTACGAGCCCAACCCGCCGGCCCTGCGCCAGATGGCCTCGCAGTGGCTCACGGGCGAAGGCGCCCCGCTGATGAAGTGCACCGGCGACGGCCTGCTCTACCTCGCCGACTACGGCGCGAACGTCGTCTGCATCAACCTCAACAACGACGCCCTCTCCGTCAACGGCACCAACCTGCTGGCCTTCGACGCCCACCTCCAGTGGGGCGTCGAGCGGGTCAAGGGAATGGCCAAATTCGCCGGCCAGGGCCTGTTCAACGTGCAGGTCTCCGGCACCGGCTGGGTCGCCATCACCTCCCGGGGCACCCCGATCGTGGTCGAGTGCGGCCGCGGCGAGGACGAGACGTACGTCGACCCCGACGCGCTCGTCGCCTGGTCCCCGAACCTCAAGGTCAAGGGCAAGAGCAGCTTCAAGGCCTCGTCGCTGATCGGCCGGGGCAGCGGGGAGGCCTACCAGATGGCCTTCTCCGGCCAGGGCATCGTCGTCGTACAGCCCAGCGAGGACAGCACCGACCGGCTCCGGGCCCGGGGCTGAGGGGGAGAAGACACACCATGCAGAGCTCACTTTTCGCCCACGCAGAGGCGCAGTCCCAGGAGCGGTACGCCGTCCAGAACCCGCAGCTGCTGCGGGTCTCCCTGAGCGGCTCCGACGACGTGCTCGCCCGCAAGGGCGCCATGGTCGCCTACCAGGGGATCATCGACTTCGACGGCGAGTACCAGAGCACCACCCAGCGCGGCGCCCGCACCCGCACCGGCGAGGGCCTGGACCTGATGCGCTGCTCGGGCCAGGGCACGGTCTACCTGGCCAACCTCGCCCAGCACGTGCACGTGGTGGACGTGGACCAGGACGGCCTCACGGTCGACAGCGGCTACGTACTGGCCCTCGACTCGACCCTGCACACCGAGGTCATCGCGGTGGACAGCCAGTACGGGGTCTCCGGCACCGGCAAGTACCAGCTCAACATCACCGGCCGCGGAAAGGTCGCGCTGATGACCTCCGGGCAGCCGCTGATGATGCAGGTCACGCCGGACAAGTACGTCAACGCCGACGCGGACGCCATCGTCGCCTGGTCCACCTCGCTGCGCGTGCAGATGCAGGCCCAGACCCACTCCAGCGGCGTGTGGCGGCGGCGCGGCAACACCGGCGAGGGTTGGGAGCTCAGCTTCCTCGGCACCGGTTTCGCCCTGGTCCAGCCCAGCGAGGTGCTCCCGCCGCAGAACGCCACGATCGGGCAGGGCGCGGCCGCGCAGTTCGGCATGGGCCAGCACGGCGCCCACGCGCAGAACCAGAACAACGCCTGGAACTGAGCGCCGGACGGACGCACGCAGCCGGACCAACGCAGAGGGGGGGGGCCCCCCCCCCGGGGGGGCCCCCCCCCCGCGGGGGGGGGCGGGGGGGGGGCCCCCCCCCCCCCCCCCCCCCACCCCCCCCCCCCCCGGGGGGGC
>NZ_JBHYVM010000029.1:85808-95309 GCF_042750105.1 Streptomyces sp. NPDC059443
CCCACAACACCACCACCCCGCCTTTTCGCCCCGCGGCGCCCGCCCCCGCCCCCCGCCCCTCGGGGGGGGGGCCCCCCCCGCCGGGGGGCCCCCCCCCCTCTCGCTGTGCCGGGCCGGGTCAGAGCCGCGCCCGGGCCGCCTCCATCAGCCGCACCACCGAGGTGTCGGCCACCGCCGCCACCTCCGCGTACGGGAACCAGCGCAGGTCCAGCGACTCCTCGCTGATGGCTTCGACCGCCTCGGCGGGCGCCAGCGCCGCGTACTGCACGTCCAGGTGCCAGTTGCACGGCGCCGGGATCGGATGCCGGTCGAGCCGCACCGGTCCGCCCGCCAGCAGCGTCAGCCCTTCGGCGATGCCGGACTCCTCCACGGCCTCGCGCATCGCGGCCGCGGCGAGCGTGGTGTCACCGGGCTCGCAGTGCCCGCCCATCTGGAGCCACATGCCGAGCTTCTTGTGCAGGGTCAGCAGTACGCGGCCCCGCGCCGGGTCGATCACCAGGGCGCTGCCCGTGATGTGCCCGGCCCGGCAGGGCTTGTAGACCCCGTCCGGGTGGGCCGCCAGGTGTTCCAGGTACAGGTCGCGCAGCTCGGGCTGGTCCCCGTAGGACTTCAGGACCAGCACCGCGTCTTCGTACAGGCTCACTTCTTGTCTTCGCCGTCCTGCTCGCGCTTCTCTGCCGCCTCGCCGAGCATCTTGTCGATCTCGGAGAAGTCCAGCTGCTCGCGGTGCACGAACCCGTCCGGGTCGTCCAGGTCCGAGGCCGTCGGCAGCATGTCCGGGTGCTCCCACAGCCCGTCGCGCCCGTCCACGCCGCGCGCGTCGGTGAGCGAGGCCCACAGCCGGGAGGCGTCGCGCAGCCGGCGCGGCCGCAGCTCCAGCCCGATCAGGGTCGCGAAGGTCTGCTCCGCCGGACCGCCCGAGGCGCGCCGCCGGCGCATGGTCTCGCGCATGGCGTCCGCCGAGGTCAGCCGGGGCGAGGCCGCCGCGTGCACGACCGCGTCCACCCAGCCCTCGACCAGCGCGAGCGCCGTCTCCAGGCGGGCCAGCGCGGCCTTCTGCTCGGGGGTGTCCTGCGGCTGGAACATTCCGCCCTGGAGGGCTTCCTGCAGCTGCTCCGGGTTCGACGGGTCGAGCTGGCCGACCACGTCCTCCAGCTTCGAGGTGTCGACCTTGATGCCCCGCGCGTAGCCCTCGACGGCGCCGAAGAGGTGCGAGCGCAGCCACGGCACGTGCGCGAAGAGGCGCGCGTGCGCGGCCTCGCGCAGCGCCAGGTACAGCCGGACCTCGTCCGAGGAGACGCCCAGGTCCTTGCCGAAGCTCTCGATGTTCAGCGGGAGCAGCGCGGCCTTGCCGGTGGGGCCCAGCGGGAGGCCGATGTCGGTGGAGCCCACGACCTCGCCCGCGAGGGTGCCCACGGCCTGGCCGATCTGCTGGCCGAACATGGCCCCGCCCATGGAGCGCATCATCCCGAGCAGCGGGCCCGCCATGGCCTGCATCTCCTCGGGCAGCACGCCGCCCATGGCCGCGCCGACGCGCTCGGCGACCGGGTCCACGAGCTCCTTCCACACCGGGAGGGTCTCCTCGACCCACTCGGCACGGCTCCACGCGACGGCCGTCGCGGCGCCCGACGGCAGCGAGGTGACGTCGTCGAGCCAGTGGTCGGCGAGGCGCATGGCCTCCTCCACCGCCGACTTCTCGGCGAGGCCGACGCTGGCGTCCTTCACCCCGTCCGAGGTGCCCTGCGCCACGGTCTGGCGGGCGATGTCCTTGGCCATGTCCCAGTTGACCGGGCCGCCCTCGTAGCTCAGCATCTGGCCGAGCTGCTGGAAGGCGGCGCCGAGGTCGTTCGGGTTCATCGAGCCGAACATCGCGGCGAAGGGGTTGTCGGCGCCCTGACCGCCGGCGCCTCCCGGCAGTCCGCCGGGCATGCCCGAGCCGAACCCGAACGGATTCGGGCCGCTCTGACCGCCCTCATTGCCCTTCTTCTTGCCTTCGTCGCCGTTCGTAGGCTCCTCGGGCGGAAGACCGAATCCGAATGGGGTGTCGCTCACGGGTTTCCTCGGCTCATAGGGCCGCCGGTGGGTGCCGGCGGGCAATGGAATCGACAACACCACCCAGCGTAGACACCAGACCCGCTTCCGGGCTCGGTGCTCCGCCGACTCCTGGGCTGCGGCAGGATGGACATCACCTGGTAGGTACGCGTCATGGCGCGTCTCCTACTGAAGACAACCGCTGGAGACGCCTGGTGAGTTCCCCAGATCCGCACGCTTTGGACAAGAACGGCTCGGAAAAGCAGAGCCGCGGGCCGAAGGACGCCGAAATCCGCCCTGAGAACGGTGACGGCGCCCAGGGCGTTCGCCAGCCGCGTAACCCGGCCGTCCGAGGCCCCGTGATCGCCGTGACCGGCGCCGCCTCGGGAGTGGGCGCCGCTCTGGTGGCCAGACTGGCCGCGTCCGACGAGGTCAAGCAGGTCGTCGCGATCGACGAGCGGCGCGGGGAGACCACGGCCGCGCAGTGGCACCTCCTCGACGTGCGCGACCCCGCGATCGCGGAGAAGCTGCGCGGCGCGGACGTCGTGGTGCACCTGGCGCTCGACCTCGACCTGGAGACGGACCCGGCGGCCCGTACCGCGTACAACGTGCGCGGGACCCAGACCGTGCTCACCGCCGCCGCGGCGGCCGGGGTGCACCGCGTCGTGCTCTGCACCTCGGCGATGGTCTACGGGGCCCTGCCCGACAACGACATCCCGCTCTCCGAGGACGCCGAGCTGCGGGCCACCGCCGAGGCGACCGGGGTCGGGGACCTGCTGGAGATCGAGCGGCTCGGCCGTCGGGCGCCGCGCGCGCACCCCGGCCTGAACGTCACCGTGGTCCGCCCGGCGGTGCTGGTCGGCGGCACGGACACGGCGCTGACCCGGTACTTCGAGTCGCCCCGGCTGCTCGTGGTGGCCGGATCCCGGCCGACCTGGCAGTTCTGCCACGTGGAGGACCTGGTCAGCGCCCTGGAGTACGCGGCGCTGGAGAAGGTCGAGGGGGAGCTGGCGGTCGGCTGCGAGGGCTGGCTGGAGCAGGAGGAGGTCGAGGAGCTCAGCGGCATCCGCCGCATGGAGCTCCCGTCGGCCGTGGCCCTCGGCGCGGCGGCCCGGCTGCACCGGATCGGCCTGACGCCGTCCCCGGCGGGTGACCTGGCGTACACGATGCATCCGTGGGTGGTCAGCATCAGCGCGCTGCACGCGGCGGGCTGGCGGCCGCGGTGGACCAACGAGGAGGTGCTGGCGGAGCTCCTCCAGGAGGTCGCGGGGCGGCATACCGTGGCCGGTCGTCGGCTGGGGCGCAAGGACGCCACGGCTGCGGGTGCGGCGGGTGCGACCGTCGCGCTGCTGGGCGCTGCCGCCGCGATTCGCGCAGCGCGCAGGCGGCGGGGGATCTGACCCCGGCGGGGTCGGGGCCGCCACCGTGCCGGTGCGGCGCCGCTGCCGGGGGCTCCGCCCCCGGACCCCCGCGCCTCAAACGCCGGCGGGGCTGAAAAGATCGCCTCAAACGCCGGCGGGGCTGGATTTGGGCGGCGCTGCATTCGGGTTCTGGTAGGAGGCTCCCAAGGGGGCGGGAGCGGCCCTGGTGAAACGGGTATTCCGCCGGGTCGGCGGCTAGGGCACGATGGACGTATGGCACCGCACTTCGACCACCCCGGCGAGCAGGCCGCTCCGGACCCGATCCGGCTGCTCGAAATCCGCGAGACCCCGCTCTCGATCGACGAGGTCTTCCAGGCCGTCGGCGACGACGCGACGGGCGGCACCACGCTCTTCGTCGGCACGGTCCGCGACCACGACGGCGGGGCGGACGTCGATCAGCTCGGCTACTCCTGCCACCCCTCGGCGGAGGCGGAGATGCGCCGCGTCGCCGAGCGCGTCGTGGAGAAGTACCCGGTCCGCGCCCTCGCCGCCGTCCACCGCATCGGCGACCTGGCCGTCGGCGACCTCGCGGTCGTCGTCGCCGTCTCCTGCCCGCACCGCGGCGAGGCCTTCGAGGCCTGCCGGATGCTGATCGACGACCTCAAGCACGAGGTCCCGATCTGGAAGCACCAGACCTTCGCGGACGGCACGGAGGAGTGGGTCGGCGCCTGCTGAGGCACTGCTGAGGACCTGCTGAGGCGGGGGCCGGCCGAAGGCTCCCGCACCCGTTCGGACGCGCAACACGCCCTCGATTTGCGTAACCCCCTCCCTGGCACCAGCGTTGAAGCCACCAACAACACGTACTTCGGGGTAGGGAGGCACGCCCATGGCGTCACTGGCGTGGTTGCTGATTCCGCTGTTCGCCGCGATCGGAGCGGCGATATGGGGCAGCTGGGCGGCACGCGACCGTACATCGGGGGACATATCCGAACTCGCGGGCTACGCGAGATTCCGTGAAGCCATGGGCAAGGCCGAAGAGGCCCGGCCGAAGGCGGACGCGCACTGGAAGAAGGACACGGTCGACACCGTGTGAGGGACCGGGGTCCCCGTACGGACCGGCCCCGGGGGCCGGTCGCGAGGGCCGTCCCGTACTGTCGATCCATGCCACGCCGCACTGCGACGATGCTCGCTTCCACCCTCATGCTCTTCGCCCTGCTCTGCGCAGGGGTGTTCATGAAGGTCCCGTACTCCGAGATGAGCCCGGGACCGACCGTGAACACGCTCGGGGACTCGCACGGCGAGCCCGTCCTGAACATCTCGGGGCACAAGACGTACCCGACCACCGGGCACCTCAACATGACGACGGTCCGCGTCACCGGCGCGGACTACGACATGAACCTGCTGGAGGCGGTCTACGGCTGGGCGGCCGGCGACAACATCGTCGTGCCGCACGAGAACCTGTACCCGGACGGCAAGACGGACCAGGAGTCCACGCAGGAGAACGCCGAGGAGTTCAGCCAGTCGCAGGAGAGCGCCAAGGTGGCCGCCCTCAAGCAGATCGGCATTCCGGTCGAGTCCCGCGTGATCGTCGCCTCGGTGGTCAAGGGCAGCCCCTCCGAGGGCAAGCTGCACGCCGGTGACGTGATCAAGAGCGTGGACGGCGCGCCCGTCACGGCCCCCGAGGACGTGGCCAAGCTCGTCACCAAGCACAAGCCCGGCGAGCCGGTCGAGTTCCTGATCGTGCCCGCGGCCGACGCCGCCGAGGCCGAGAAGGCGCACCGCGAGCCCACCGCCACCACGAAGGTCACGGTCATCGCGGGCAAGGCGGGCCCCGAGGGCCGGGCCGTCGTCGGCATCCGGGCCGGTACCGACCACACCTTCCCGTTCACGATCGACATCAAGCTCGCGGACGTCGGCGGCCCCAGCGCGGGCCTGATGTTCTCGCTGGGCATCGTCGACAAGCTCACCCCGGAGGACCTGACCGGCGGGAAGTTCATCGCCGGCACCGGGACCATCGACGACGCGGGCAAGGTCGGCCCGATCGGCGGCATCCAGATGAAGACCATCGGCGCCCGCGAGGCCGGCGCCGAGTACTTCCTGACGCCCGCCGACAACTGCGCCTCCGCCCTGACCAGCGTGCCCGACGGGCTGACGCTGGTGAAGGTCTCCACCATCGACGACGCGGTGAAGGCGCTGCAGAAGATCAGCAAGGGGGACACGGCCGGGCTGCCGCAGTGCACCAAGCCCTGACCGTGCCCGGGCGGCCCGCGCCGGGCCGCCCGCCCGGACCGTAGGAGACGGCCTAGTCGAGGAAGGTCGCGGCGAGTGCCTCGGCGAGCCCGGGGACCAGGGTCGCGCCGGTCAGCACCTCGTTCGCGGAGTCCTTCTCGCGCAGCCGTACGGCGGACTCGCGCGAGCCGTCGCGCAGGACGCCCACGGTCAGCCGCACCTCCTGGCGCTCCGGGTGACCGGCGACCCACTTCGCGAGCTGCTTGTCGGTGAGACCCTCCGGTACGGAGGACTCCGCCGAAGGCGGCAGCATCAGCCGCTCCACGGTCAGCGCGCAGCCGAGGATCGACGGGGGCCAGGCGATGGTTCCCAGGAACTTGTCGAGCGGGGTCCCGGCCGGGACCTCGTCCTGCTCGATCGGGGTGAGCTGGTTCTTGCCGGTGTCGTCCTGGTCGAGGCCGAGCTGGCGGGCGACCCCCGGGGCCTCCTTGCGCAGCCTGGCCGTGTCGACCAGGGCGAAGAGGCGGGCGGGCTTGTCCCAGCCGAGGGTGGAGGCGTACTCGTCGATTTCGAGGACGGCACGGGTCAGCGGGGTGGCGGCCATCGGGGTGCCGGGGGACGGCGAAAGGTTGGACATGGGCAACATCCTGCCTCCTTTCCGCCGGATACCGGGAACTGACTAAAGCCTCAGTAAGTTGCATGGGTGGGCCCTACGATCGGGGGCCCATGCTTTGAAAAAAATCTCAGCATCACTTACACACAGCGACTTTCGAGGTGCGCACCTTGGCTTTCCAGATGCCGGACCGCGGCGGAGGCCCTTCCGGGCCACGGATGAGAGTCGGCCGCCCGTCCCGGCGCGCCCGGACTCTTCTGATGACTCTGGGCGTCCTGGCCGTCCTGGCCATGGCGTTCATCATGTTCGCCGGCTTCTGGACGGACTGGCTCTGGTTCCGCTCCGTCAAGTACTCCACCGTCTTCACCACCACGCTGTGGACCAAGATCGGCCTCTTCGCCGTCTTCGGCCTGCTCATGGCCGGCGCCGTCGGCCTGAACATCTGGCTGGCCCACCGGCTGCGCCCGCCGCTCAGCGCGATGTCGATGGAGCAGCAGAGCCTCGACCGCTACCGGATGAGCGTCGCGCCGTACCGGAAGTGGCTGCTGCTCGGCATCGCGGCGCTCGTCGGACTGATCGCGGGCGCCTCGGCGGCCGGCCAGTGGAAGACCTGGCTGATGTACGTGAACGGGGTGGCCTTCGGTCAGAAGGACCCCCAGTTCCACCTGGACGTGTCGTTCTACACCTTCGACCTGCCCTGGTACCGCTTCCTGCTCGGCTTCGGCTTCGCCGCCGTCGTGCTCTCGGTGATCGCCGCGGCCGTCGTGCACTACCTCTACGGGGGACTGCGCGTCACCAGCCCCGGCGCGCGGGCCACCGCCGCGGCGACCGGACACCTGTCCGTGCTGCTCGGCCTCTTCGTCACGCTCAAGGCGGTCGCCTACTGGCTCGACCGGTACGGCCTCGCGGTGAAGTCCAGCGACTTCAAGGCCGCGGACAACTGGACCGGCCTGCGCTACGTCGACGCCAACGCCTACCTGCCGGCCAAGACGATCCTCGTCGCCATCGCGGCGATCTGCGCGCTGCTCTTCTTCGCGACGCTGTGGCGCCGCACCTGGCAGCTGCCGGTCATCGGCTTCGGCCTGATGGTGCTCTCGGCGATCCTGATCGGCGGGCTGTACCCGGCGATCGTGCAGAAGTTCCAGGTCCAGCCGAACGAGCAGGCCAAGGAATCCCCGTACGTAGAGAAGAACATCAAGGCCACGCGCGACGCCTACGGGGTCGCCGACGCGGACGTCACGGACTACGCGGGCGTCCCGGCCGAGGGGACCAACAAGGCGCAGCTGCGCAAGGCGGCCGACACGACCGCCAGCATCCGGCTCCTCGACCCGAACATCGTCTCCCCGGCCTTCCAGCAGCTCCAGCAGGTCAAGGGCTACTACGCGTTCCCGTCCACGCTCGCCGTGGACCGGTACAACGGCCAGGACACGGTCATCGGTCTGCGCGAGCTGAACATCGGCGGCATCCCGAAGAACAACTGGATCAACGACCACTTCAAGTACACGCACGGCTACGGAGTGGTCGCGGCCAAGGGCACCACCGTCGGTGACCAGGGCGCTCCCGACTTCACCCAGTCCGACCTGCCCTCCAAGGGGATGTTCGGCACGGACTTCGAGCAGCGCGTCTACTACGGCGAGCAGACGAAGCAGTACTCGATCGTCGGCGGCCCGCAGAAGGAGCTCGACTACTCGGACGACAAGGGCGAGAAGGAGACGAGCTACAAGGGCGACTCCGGCGTCAATCTCGACAACCCGGTCAACCGTGCCGCGTACGCGCTCGCCTTCAGCGAGCCGCAGATCCTGTACTCGGGCGCCATTGGCGAGGGCTCGCGGATCCTGTACAACCGCACGCCCAAGGAGCGCGTCGAGGCGGTCGCCCCGTGGCTGACCATCGACGGAGCCCCGTACCCGGCGGTCGTCGACGGCCGGATCAAGTGGATCGTCGACGCGTACACGACGACCAACGGCTACCCCTACGCCTCGCGCACCACGCTGGGCGAGAGCACCCACGACTCGCTGACCAACAACCAGCGCGCGGTGGTGGCCCAGGAGAACCAGGTCAACTACATCCGCAACTCGGTGAAGGCCACCGTCGACGCGTACGACGGCACGGTCAGCCTGTACCAGTGGGACACCGAGGACCCGGTCCTCAAGACCTGGATGAAGGCGTTCCCGGGCACGGTCAAGGCCAAGAGCGAGATCTCCAAGGCGCTCATGGACCACATCCGCTACCCGCAGGACCTCTTCAAGGTCCAGCGCGAGCTGCTGACCCGGTACCACGTCACCGACCCGCAGACCTTCCTCAGCGGCAGTGAGGCCTGGGCCGTCCCGGACGACCCGACGGCCAAGCCCGGTACGGCGGTTCCGCCGTACTACCTGTCGATGAAGATGCCGGGCCAGAAGGAGAAGGACCAGGTCTTCTCGCTCACCACGACGCTCACGCCGAACGAGCGGGACAACCTGAGCGCCTTCATGGCGGTCAACGCCGATCCGAGCACCTCGGACTACGGCAAGATCAGAATCCTGAAGCTGCCGACCAGCAAGCCGGTCGACGGCCCCAAGCAGGTGCAGAGCAAGTTCCAGTCCGAGCCGAAGATCGCCGAGTCCATCCGCCTGCTGCGCGGTGGCGACTCCGAGGTCGAGTACGGCAACCTGCTCTCGGTGCCGCTCGACGGCGGCATGCTCTACGCGGAGCCGGTGTACGTACGCAGCTCCGGGCTGAAGTACCCGCTGCTGCGCAAGGTGCTCGTGACCTACGGCGGCCAGACCGCCTTCGAGGACACGCTGGAGAAGGCGCTGAACGTGGTGTTCGGGGCCGAGGCTCCGACCACACCGGTCCCGCCGACCACGCCGCCCCCGACCGGTGACGGCACCACCACGCCGCCGGCCAACCAGGACCCGACGGTCAAGGCGGCCCTCGCCGACGCGCAGAAGGCGGTCGATGAGGCCGACAAGGCGCTGAAGGCCGGCGACTGGACGGCGTACGGCAAGGCCCAGGGCGATCTCCAGGCGGCGCTGAAGCGGGCGATCGACGCGGAGGCGAAGCTGAAGGAGCCCACCCCGCCGGCCGCCACCCCGCCGACCGGCTAGCGGTAATGGCTCCACCCCGCGTCGTGCTACTGTGGTTTTACCGACGCGGGGTGGAGCAGCTCGGTAGCTCGCTGGGCTCATAACCCAGAGGTCGCAGGTTCAAATCCTGTCCCCGCTACTGAAGAGGGGTGGGGGGGGGGGGGGGGTGAGGGGGGGGGGGAGTGGTTGGGTGGGTGTG
>NZ_JBHYVM010000029.1:95319-97784 GCF_042750105.1 Streptomyces sp. NPDC059443
TAATCCCCCCCCCCCCACCGTCAAAAACCCCAATATCTCCGCGGGCTGCTTCTGTGGTTTATACCCCACAAAACCGGGCCCCCCCAACGCAACCGCTCGGCCCGGATCCGATGGATCCGGGCCTTCGTCATGTCCGGGGTGGATGCCGGGGGTGGATGCGTGACGGGCGTGTGGGGAACACGTGGCGGACACGGGGTCGCTGGGGTGGGTGAGTTGGGGTCCGGGCGTGTTTGACTTGTCTCTCTGTGGGCATGTCGACAAAACGCTGTAGTGACCTCACTGGCTGCGACATACCAGGTGTACGCGGGTAGCAGGTGATGCGACGATGGGATTTATGGGGGACAGGTCAACTCTGCTGGAGACAGGGCGGTTTGTGAGGGCGGAAGCCGAATCGGGTACGGAGTCCGATGGGGCGGCGCAAGCTGTTGACGCGAGGACTGCGATGACCACGCAGTCCCCGCGGACCACGGCGGCCGCGCCGATCACGCGGACGGTTCCGGCCGACGACGTGTTCGACGACGAAGCCTTCGCGCTGACCGACGCCGCCAGCGACGCCGAGCTGGAGGCCCGTCACAGGGTCGCCGCCGACAAGGGGGACCCGGGCGCGATGAGCGTGCTCGGGGCGCTCCTGCTGCGCCGGGGCGACCTGGCCGGAGCCGAGCCGTACCTGCGCGGGGCCACCGCGGAGGGCGACCGCGCGGCCGCCAACAACCTCGGCGTGCTCCTGCACCAGCGCGGCTACCCCGAAGAGGCCGCCGGCTGGTGGCGCGTGGCCGCCGTAGCCGGATCGGCTCCGGCCGCGCACGCCCTGGGCCGCCACTACCGCGAGCGCGGGGACGAGCCCGCGGCCGAGTACTGGATGCGGCAGGCCGCGGAATCCGGCCACGCCCTCGGAGCGTACGGACTCGCGGACCTGCTGGAGCACCGCGGGGACAAGGGTGTCGAGCGGTGGTTCCGGGCGGCGGCGGAGCAGGGGCACCGCGAGGCCGCGTACCGCCTGGCCCGGCACCTGAGGAAGGGCGACCCGGCCGAGGCCGAGCAGTGGTACCGGCAGGCCGCCGCGCGGGGCCACCGGCGCGCCGGGCTGCACCTGGGCGCCCTGCTGGAGGCGCGCGGCGAGCTCAAGGAGGCCGGGCGCTGGTACCTGACCTCCGCCAAGCAGGGCGAGCCGCGGGCGGCGTGCGCGCTCGGCTTCCTGCTGCGCGACGCCGGCGACGAGGAGAACGCGGCCAGCTGGTGGCTGCGGGCCGCCCAGGACGGCGACGGCAACGCGGCGAACGCACTGGGCGCGCTGCACGCCGCCCGGGGCGAGACCCAGACGGCGGAGAAGTGGTACCGGGCCGCGATGGACGCGGGCGACCAGAACGGGGCGTACAACCTCGCGCTGCTGTGCGCCGCGCAGGAGCGGACCGCGCAGTCGGAGCAGTGGTACCGGCGCGCGGCCTACGCGGGCCACCGCGAGGCGGCCAACGCGCTGGCCATCCTGCTGCTCCAGGGCGGGGACGCGGCGGGCGCGGAGCCGTGGTTCTCCAAGGCGGCCGAGGCGGGCAGCGTGGACGCCGCCTTCAACCTCGGGATCCTGTTCGCCAGCCGGGACGAGGACCGGACGGCGCTGAAGTGGTACGAGCGCGCGGCGTCGGCGGGACACACCGACGCCGCGCTCCAGGTCGGCATCGCGCTGGTCCGCGACGGCGAGGACCGGGCGGCGGAACGGCACCTGCGCTGCGCGGCGGGCGGCGGCAGCGCGGAGGCGGCCTTCCGGCTGGCCGCGCTGCTCGAATCGCTGGCTCCACCGCCGGAGCCGGTGGCGCTGGGCGAGCCGGTCGGCGGAGCCGCGCGGACCGAGAGCGAGGAGTGGTACGAGCGTGCGGCGGAGCTGGGGCACCGGCGCGCGCAGGTCCGGGTCGGCATGCTGGCCGCGGCGCGGGGCGAGCTGGGCGTCGCCGCGCGCTGGTACCGGGAGGCGGCCGAGGCCGGCTCCCGGAACGGGGCGTTCAACCTGGGGCTGCTCCTGGCGCGCGAGGGCAACGAGCCGGAGGCGGCGCTGTGGTGGACCCGTGCGGCCGTGGCCGGGCACGGGCGGGCCGCGCTGCGGCTGGGCCTGCTCGCGGCTCGCCAGGGCGATCTGACGGAAGGGCAGAAGTGGTGCGTCCGGGCCATGGAGCTGGGCCCGGCCGAGGTCTCGGAGCGCGCGGCGCGGCTGCGCGAGGCTCTGGCCGAGGAGCTATCCGCGTAGACCCGTGGCACGGCTGCTCGTGGGGGCCGGCCCCGGCCGGTTAACCGATTTGCATCTGCTCGCCGTGCTCGCGTAGAGTCAGGTTTACCGACGCGGGGTGGAGCAGCTCGGTAGCTCGCTGGGCTCATAACCCAGAGGTCGCAGGTTCAAATCCTGTCCCCGCTACTGAAGGCTCGATTGGGGGGGGGACAAAGATTGAGGGGGAGAGAGAGTGTGAGTGTTGGAAAGA
>NZ_JBHYVM010000029.1:97794-114936 GCF_042750105.1 Streptomyces sp. NPDC059443
CGGCAGCGTCAGTTGTGTATCTGCCACAGCCCCTGGATCCGGGCCTTCAGTCGTTTCCGGAGGCAAAACGGAGAGGCCCGGGGCTCATCGAGCCCCGGGCCTCTCCCTCTTCGTTACGCCCCCGCGCAGGACGGGCAGACCCCGCGGTACGTCACCTCGACCGCCGACACGACGAAGCCGAAGCGCTCCGTGTCCGGCAGGTCGGCCAGCGGATTGCCCGCCGGGTGGACGTCGCGGATCGCGCCGCACTGGGCGCACACCAGGTGCTGGTGGGGCCGGTGGGCGTTCGGGTCGTACCGCTTGGCGCGCCGGTCCGTGGAAACCTCCAGGACCTCGCCGAGGGTCACGAGCTCGCCCAGGGTGTTGTAGACGGTGGCGCGGGAGATCTCCGGCAGCCTGGCCACCGCGCGCGCGTGTACCTCGTCGGCCGTCAGGTGAACGTGGTCACCGTCGAGCACCTCGGCGACGACACGCCGCTGAGCGGTCATGCGCCATCCGCGTCCGCGAAGTCGTTCCAGCAGGTCACTCATGGACACCAGCCTAACAGCGAGGGGAATCGGTGTAACTCCCGAACGGGTGCGGACTTGGATGCTTACTTGACTTAGACAAAGTCCATCGTAGGATCGTTTACGGTAGGGACCAGGACAGGATTTGCAGCAAATTCACGCAGGAGGCGCACGTGACCACGCAGGGACCGCTCACCACGGAAGCAGGGGCTCCGGTCGCTGACAACCAGAACAGCGAGACCGCCGGGATCGGCGGACCCGTTCTGGTCCAGGACCAGCTGCTGCTGGAGAAGCTCGCGCACTTCAACCGTGAGCGCATCCCGGAGCGCGTCGTGCACGCCCGCGGCGCCGGTGCCTACGGCACCTTCACGCTCACGCGCGACGTCTCGCAGTGGACCCGGGCGAAGTTCCTGTCCGAGGTCGGCAAGGAGACCGAGACCTTCCTGCGCTTCTCCACCGTCGCGGGCAACCTCGGCAGCGCCGACGCCGTGCGCGACCCCCGCGGCTGGGCGCTGAAGTTCTACACCGAAGAGGGCAACTACGACCTCGTCGGCAACAACACCCCGGTGTTCTTCATCAAGGACGCCATCAAGTTCCCCGACTTCATCCACACCCAGAAGCGCGACCCGTACACGGGCTCGCAGGAGGCGGACAACGTCTGGGACTTCTGGGGTCTGTCGCCCGAGTCCACCCACCAGGTGACCTGGCTGTTCGGCGACCGCGGCATCCCGGCGTCCTACCGCCACATGAACGGCTACGGCTCGCACACGTTCCAGTGGAACAACGAGGCCGGCGAGGTCTTCTGGGTCAAGTACCACTTCAAGACCGACCAGGGCATCAAGAACCTCACCCAGGCCGAGGCCAACCAGCTCGCCGGTGAGGACCCCGACTCGCACCAGCGCGACCTGCGCGAGTCCATCGAGCGCGGCGAGTTCCCGTCCTGGACCGTCCAGGTCCAGATCATGCCGGCGGCCGAGGCGGCCGAGTACCGCTTCAACCCGTTCGACCTCACCAAGGTGTGGCCGCACGAGGACTACCCGCCGATCGAGATCGGCAAGCTGGAGCTCAACCGCAACCCGGAGAACGTCTTCGCCGAGGTCGAGCAGTCGATCTTCTCCCCGGCGCACTTCGTCCCCGGCATCGGTCCGTCCCCGGACAAGATGCTCCAGGGCCGTCTCTTCGGCTACGGCGACGCCCACCGCTACCGCGTCGGCATCAACGCCGACCACCTGCCGGTGAACCGTCCGCACGCCACCGAGGCGCGCACCAACTCCCGTGACGGCTACCTGTACGACGGCCGCCACGCGGGCTCCAAGAACTACGAGCCCAACAGCTTCGGCGGCCCGCACCAGACGGACCGTCCGCTGTGGGTCTCCTCCGCCGTCACCGGCGGCACGGGCAACCACGCCGCGCCCTCGCACTCCGAGGACACGGACTTCGTCCAGGCGGGCAACCTCTACCGCCTGTACTCGGAGGACGAGAAGACCCGTCTGATCGAGAACCTCTCCGGCTTCATCGCCAAGGTCTCCCGCGACGACATCGTCGAGCGCGCGATCAACAACTTCCGCCAGGCGGACGGCGACTTCGGCAAGCGTCTGGACGCCGCGGTCCAGGCCCTCCGCGGCTAGTCGGGACCGCTTGTCGTAGCAGGCCGACGGGCCGGTGCCCCCGATGGGGGGTGCCGGCCCGTCGGCCGTTGGCCTTCTAGACGGGTACGGTGCTGCGCCGGGCCGGCGCCCAGCAGCGGATGACGTCGCGCACGGACACGATGCCCACGGGGCCGCCGTGCTCCAGCACGATCAGATGCCGGAAGCCGCCGTGCGCCATCGCCTCGGCGGCTTCCTGCACGCTGGCGTCCGGGGTGCAGAACACCACGTTGTTGGTGGTGTGCGCACCCACGGACTCCCGGTCGGGATCGTGTCCCGCGCCGAGTGAGTTGAGGATGTCGCGCTCGGTCAGGATGCCGATGCCGCTGTGTTCGGGGTCGAGGACCACGGCCGCGCCTACGCGCCGGCCGGACATCAGGCAGGCCGCCTGACGGAGGGTGTGAGTGGGTCCGAGGGTGAGGATCACGGTACTCATGGCGTCACGGACGAACATGAAGAGAGCCACCTCCTGGTGAGTCCCTCCGCTTGGGTGGGGTGCGCCGTGGAAGCCCGCACTTAGAGAAGGCCTTCACAAGCGCACAAGCGGAGGAGTCCCAGATTCCCATGGACACGGAGTGTCATCAAGAGGGCGCGCTCGGCGAGCGTCGGGTGCGGAATCAGGCGCGCGGGCGCAGCAGGTCCAGCATTTCCTCGTGCAGCAGCCCGTTCGAGGCCGCCGCGTTCCCGCCGTGTACGCCGTCCACACCGTCCAGGCCGGTGAAGCGGCCGCCGGCCTCCTCGACCACGACCGCCAGGGCCGCCATGTCCCACAGGTTCAGCTCCGGCTCGGCGCACAGGTCGAGCGAGCCCTCGGCGACCATCATGTACGGCCAGAAATCGCCGTAGCCCCGCGTACGCCAGCACGCGCGGGTCAGGTCCAGGAAGCCGGGGAGCCGCCCCTGCTCCTCCCAGCCGGTCAGCGAGGAGTAGGCGAAGGACGCGTCACCCAGGGTGGCCACCTTCGAGACGCCGAGCGCGGTGGTCTGGCCCAGCGCGCCCCCCGCGTACGCGCCCAGGCCGCGCGCCGCCCACCAGCGGCGGCCCAGCGCCGGCGCGGACACCACGCCGACGACGGGACGGAACACCCCGTCGGCGCCCTCCTCCATGAGGGAGATCAGCGTGGCCCAGACCGGGACCCCGCGCACGTAGTTCTTCGTCCCGTCGATCGGATCCACGACCCAGCGGCGCGGGCCCTCGCCCTTGAGGCCGTACTCCTCGCCCAGGATCGCGTCGGAGGGCCGCGCGGCCGCGATCCCGGCGCGGATGACCTCCTCGGTGGCGGTGTCGGCCTCGCTCACCGGGGTCATGTCGGGCTTCGTCTCGACCTTCAGGTCGAGGGCGCGGAACCGCTCCATCGTGGCGGCGTCCGCCGCGTCGGCGAGTTCGAGGGCAAGGCGCAGGTCATCGTCATACTCGGGCATGCCCGAACAGTACCGAGGCCGCCGGAACCGGGCGAGCGGCGTCCACGGGAACCGCCGGGGCGTCCACGGGCACCCTTGACAGGACCTGTCGGTCCGTCAACTCTGACGGAGATGTCGAAGGGGATGTCGTAGGGAAGTCGTAGGGGATGTCATAGGTGGAGGCAATGGTGCCGACGGCCCGGGAGTCCTTGCTGGAAGCGGCGGGAGCGGCGCTCTCGGCACGCCCCTGGCCGGCCGTGCGGATGGTCGACGTGGCGGCCGTCGCCGGAGTCTCCCGGCAGACCCTCTACAACGAGTTCGCGGGCAAGACGGGCCTGGGCCACGCCCTGGTCCGGCGCGACGCCGCCTGGTACCTCGACGGGGTGGACCGGGCCCTGGCCTCCCGGGGCGGCTGCGCCGCACGTCTCGCGGAGGTCGCGGAGTGGACCGTACGGGCGTCCCACGCGCGTCCCCTCGTACGGGCCCTGCTCACGGGGTGCTGGAACGGGAACTTACCCGTGCCGGCCGGCCGCGGAGTCCGGCCTGGGCTGCCGGCCCTCGGGCCCGCCGAACTGCTCCGCTCCGTGCGCGAACGGGCCGGCGCCGCCTTCGCCCCGGCGGAGGGGGACTGGGCGCAGCGCTGCGAACTGGCCGTCCGGCTCGCGATGTCCTACCTGGTCGCCCCGGCCGAACCGCAGGGTCCGGGCTCCGCCGAACTGCTGGGGCTGTTCAGTGGCTCGACCCCGACAGCTGAAGGCCGATGACGCCGAGGACGACCAGCGAGATCGAGACGAGTTTGAGGGTGGAGACCAGGTCGCCGAGGAAGACCATGCCGTAGATCGCGGTCCCGGCGGCCCCGATGCCCGTCCACACCGCGTAGGCCGGGCCCACGTCCAGCTTCTTCAGGGCCAGCGTCAGCAGACCGAAGCTGCCGAGCGCGAAGCACGCGAAGGCGATGGTCGGCCACAGCCGGGTGAATCCGTGCGACAGCTTGAGGCAGACCGCGAAGCCCGTTTCCAGGATTCCGGCGACCACGACCAACAGCCACGCCATGGCGCATGCCTCCCCGCGTCACGTGACACGTCCGCGGCCTCGGCCGCCGCGCCACTCGGTGCGATTATGCATTGACCGGATATGTCGCACCGCAAACCCCGCCGGGCCGATCAGTCGCCCTCGCGCCGCTCGCGCGTCTGGAGCAGCCGCCGCAGCGAGTACAGCCGTGCCGGGTCCGCGTGGCCGTCCTCCACCCACTTGTCGAGCGCGCAGTCCGGCTCGTCGTGGCTGCACGCGCGCGGGCACCCCTCCGTACCCGGCACCAGCTCCGGGAAGGCCAGGATCACCCGGGACGGGTCCACATGGTGCAGGCCGAACGAGCGCACGCCCGGGGTGTCGATGACCCAGCCGTCGCCGCCCGGCAGCGGCAGCGCCAGCGCCGAGGTGGTGGTGTGCCGGCCCCGGCCGGTCACCGAGTTGACCACTCCGGTGGCGCGCTGGCGGCCCTCGGCGACCAGCGAGTTCACCAGCGTGGTCTTGCCCACGCCCGAATGGCCCACGAAGGCGGTGATCCGGCCGTTGAGGTGCTCGCGCACCCGGTCGGCCGCGCCGCCCGTCGCCAGCTCGTCGCGGTTGGTGACCACGTACTTCAGGCCGAAGGTCGAGTAGATCTCCAGGATCTTGTCGGCCGAGGTCAGGTCGGACTTGGTGAGCACCAGCAGCGGCTCCAGCCCGGCGTCGTACGCGGCCACCAGGCAGCGGTCGATCATCCGGGGCCGCGGCTCCGGATCGGCCAGCGCCGTGACGATGGCCAGCTGGTCGGCGTTGGCGACGACCACGCGCTCGTACGGGTCGTCGTCGTCGGCCGTGCGCCGCAGGACGGACTTGCGCTCCTCGATCCGCACGATGCGGGCCAGGGTGTCCTTCTTGCCGGACAGGTCACCGACGATCCAGACCCGGTCGCCGACCACCGCCGCCTTGCGGCCCAGCTCGCGGGCCTTCATGGCGTGCACCGGGCGGTCCTCGACCAGGCAGGTGAGCCGGCCCCGGTCGACGGTCAGGACGAAGCCCTCGGCCGCGTCCTCGTGCTTCGGGCGGATGGTCGTACGGGGCCGGTTGCCCTTGGGGTTGGGCCGCTGGCGGATGTCGTCCTCGTCGGTGTGCTTGCCGTACCTGCGCATGGCGGGCCCTACGCTCCCGCTCCCGAAGGTTCCTGGCCGAGCATGTCGGCCCACATCTTCGGGAAGTCCGGCAGGGTCTTCGCGGTCGTCGCCACGTTCTCGATGAGCACGCCCTCCACCGCCAGGCCGATGATCGCGCCCGCGGTGGCCATCCGGTGGTCGTCGTACGTGTGGAACGTGCCGCCGTGCAGCGGGCGCGGCCGGATCCGCAGACCGTCCTCGGTCTCCGTGACCTCGCCGCCCAGCCCGTTGATCTCCTTGGTGAGCGCCGCCAGCCGGTCCGTCTCGTGCAGCCGCAGGTGCGCGACTCCGCGCAGCACCGACTCCGAGTCGGCCAGCGCGGCGACCGCCGCGATGCCCGGGGTCAGCTCGCCGACCTCGCTCAGGTCCACGTCGATGCCGTGGATCTTGCCGGTGCCGGTGAAGACCAGGCCCGCGTCGGTCAGCTCGCAGGAGCCGCCCATCTCGGTGAAGATCCGGCGCAGCGCGTCACCGGGCTGCGTGGTGCGGCGCGGCCAGTCCCGGATGGTGACCGTACCGCCCGTGATGAGGGCCGCCGCCAGGAACGGCTGGGCGTTGGAGAGGTCGGGTTCCACGATCAGGTCGCGGCCGAGCAGGGCGCCGGGGGCCACCCGCCAGACGTCCTTCTCGCCGCCGGACTCGGGGGTGTCCAC
The DNA here is from genome assembly GCF_042750105.1 of Streptomyces sp. NPDC059443. NCBI lineage: Bacteria > Bacillati > Actinomycetota > Actinomycetes > Kitasatosporales > Streptomycetaceae > Streptomyces > Streptomyces sp. NPDC059443. The sequence goes on from NZ_JBHYVM010000029.1 coordinate 104,195, forward strand.
CTGGACGCCCGCCGCGCGCAGCATCTCCACCGTCATCCGGATGTGCGGCATGGACGGCAGGTTCGTACCCACGTGCCGGACCTCGACGCCCTGGTTGAAGCGCGGGGCGGAGAGCAGCAGCGCGGAGACGAACTGCGAGGAGTTGCTCGCGTCGATCTCGACGGTGCCGCCCTCCAGGGCCCCACCGCCCTGGACGGTCAGCGGCAGCGCGCCGCGGCCGTCGTCGTCGATGCGGGCGCCGAGCGTGCGCAGCGCCGTGATGACCTGGCCGAGGGGGCGCTCGTAGGAGCGCGGGTCGCCGTCGAAGCGGATGTCGCCGGTGGCGAGGGTGGCGACGGGCGGCAGGAAGCGCATGACCGTGCCCGCGTTGCCGACGTCCACGGTGGCCGGACCGTGCAGGGCGGCCGGGATGATCCTCCAGGCCTCGCCGCTGTCGCCCTCGCCGGAGGAGCTGGAGGAGACGGTCTCCTCGATGCCCACGCCCAGCGCGCGCAGCGAGTCGGCCATCAGCTGGGAGTCGCGCGAGCGCAGCGGGCGGCGGACCCAGCCCGGCTCGGCGGCGAGCGCGGCGAGGACGAGGGCGCGGTTGGTGACCGACTTGGACCCGGGCACGGTGACCGTGGCCCGGACGGCTGAGTCGGCGGTCGGGGCGGGCCAGAGGGCGTGGAGCGCGGGGGTCTCGGTCATGCCCCCACTTTAGTGGCTTCCCACGGCCCCAGATCTTGATCGCGGGGCCGTCTCGCGGGGCGGACGGACCCGGCGGCCGACCCGGGTGCGCGATCGGCTCGGGATCGCCTCGCGATCGGTCAGAGCGCCAGCAGCCAGCGGCCGCCGCCGGTGAGCGAGCACAGCGCGACCACGTGGAAGAGCAGCAGCCACACCACCGGGTGCAGATGGGTGAGCCGGCCCAGCTGGTCGGCGTCCGAGTCGGGCGCCCCGCCGTGCCTCCGCTTCGCCCCCAGCTCGAAGACCGGCCGGACCCCGCCCAGCAGCAGGAACCAGACCACGCCGTAGGCGAAGACCGCCTGTACGTCGGCCGGAGCCAGCCAGGAGACCAGGACGAAGGTGGCGCCCGTCAGCACCACGGTCAGCAGCCCGTACGCGTTCCGGATCATCACCAGCATCGCCGCCAGCAGGGCGGTCGCCGCCCACAGCAGCAGCGTGATCCGGTGCGCGGAGAGCAGCGCCGCCCCGCCGAGGCCGAGCAGGGAGGGGGCCGTGTACCCGGCGGCGGCGGTGAGGATCATGCCGACGCCGGTGGGCTTGCCCCGGCTGACGGTGACCCCGCTGGTGTCCGAGTGCAGCCGGATCCCGTCCAGGCGCCGCCCGGTCAGCAGGGCGAGCAGCCCGTGGCCGCCCTCGTGCGCGATGGTGATCGCGTTGCGCGACAGCCGCCACAGCGGGCGCGGTCCCACGGCGGCCAGGGCCACCAGACCCGTCGCGATCACCAGCCACTGGCCGGGCGCGGTCTGTATGCCTGTGAGCCGGTCCCAGAGTCCGGCCGTCGCGCTGCTGTACATGAGGTGGCGGACTCCTTGCGGTGGCTATCGGGTGCCATGGCAGTGTGGCAGCCATGTGCGGACGGTATGCAGCGAGTCGTAGGCCCGAGGACCTGGTGGAGGTCTTCGGGGTGGAGCGGTGGGAGCCCGAGGAGGCGCTGGCCGCCGACTGGAACGTGGCCCCGACGAAAGAGGTCCACGTGATCCTCGACCGTCCACTGAAAGACGCTCCGAGCCCGCGTCCGGTTCGCCAGCTGAGGGTCCTGAAATGGGGACTCGTCCCGTCCTGGGCCCAGAACCCCGACGGGGCGGCCCGGATGATCAACGCCCGGTCCGAGACGATCGCCGAGAAGCCTTCCTTCCGCCGCGCCTTCGCGCAGCGCCGCTGCGTCATCCCGGCCGACGGCTACTACGAGTGGGTCACCGCCCACGACGAGCGGCAGCTGGAGGTCGAGGGCAAGAAGAAGCGGGCGCGCAAGCAGCCCTACTTCGTCCTGCCCGCCGACGGCTCCGTCTTCGCCATGGCCGGGATCTACGAGTTCTGGCGCGACCGGACCCTGCCCGACGAGCACCCGCTCGCCTGGTGGGCCACCTGCTCGGTGATCACCACGGAGGCCGAGACGGGACCCCTCGCCGTCGCCCCGGCCGAGGGACCGCGCTCGCTCTCCGACATCCACCCCCGGATGCCGCTGATGCTCACCCCGGACCGGTGGGACGCCTGGCTGGACCCGGCCCGGACCGACCCCGACGAGCTTCAGGGCCTGCTCGCACCGCCGCCCGGCGGGCTGATGCGCGCCTATCCGGTGTCCACGGCCGTGAGCAACGTCCGCAACAACGGGCCCGAGCTGCTGGACGAGCTGGCCGCGCCCGAGGAGAGCACGCTGTTCTGACACGCCCGCGCGAGCGGTCCCCGGGGCCCCCCGCCGGGCAGGATGGGCCCATGAGCACGCGTACCGAGAGCGTCGACACCCCGGCGGGCGAGGCCCGCATCACCTGGCACCCGGCCCCGGCGCGCAAGGCCCGCCTGGTGCTCGCCCTCGGGCACGGGGCCGGCGGGGGCATCGAGGCCCGGGACCTCCAGGCCCTGGCCGCCGCCCTGCCCGCCCTGGGGATCACCGTGGCGCTGGTGGAACAGCCCTGGCGGGTCGCCGGGAAGAGGATCGCAGCCGCGCCCAAGGTGCTGGACGAGGGCTGGCGCGCCCTGTGGCCCGCCCTCGCGAAGCCGGGGCTGCCCGTGGTCGCCGGCGGACGCAGCGCCGGAGCCCGGGTGGCCTGCCGGACCGCCGCCGAGCTGGGCGCGGCCGGGGTGCTGGCGCTGGCCTTCCCGCTGCACCCGCCGGGCCGGCCGGAGAAGTCCCGGGCCGCGGAGCTGCTGGGCGCCGGGCCGGCGACCCTGGTGATCCAGGGCGGCCACGATCCCTTCGGGCGTCCCGGGGAGTTCCCGGGGCGGGGCGCGCGCGAAGCCCCGTACGAGCTGGTGGAAGTGGCCTTCGGCGACCACGGTTTCGCCGTGCCGAAGAAGGCGGACCTGACGCAGGAGGAGGCCCTGGAGGTCATCACCGGGGCGGTGGCGGAGTGGCTGGGCCGGATTCAGGCGTGACCTGGCCCGAAACCGGCTCCCCTCGGGGAATGTGCCGCACGGACCTTCTGTTGACCGGGGTGTCGGTACGTACGGCAAGACGTCGGAGGAGAGGAAGCGCATGACCCAGGTCATCAGCCACAACCGTCCGCAGGCCGCTGACCTGGACTGGACAGTGCTGCCCGCACCCAAGCGCGGCAAGCTTCGTTCGGCGGGAGACCGGGATGGTCGACTATTCTCCGATTCGAGCGGGTCCGCTTTCGGAGTCGCCACGCAGTCGGAGGAGGTGGGTCCTGTCGCCGGGACCGACGAAGGCCACGCGGAGGAAACGACCCTGGAGCGCAACGCGCGCTTCGAGAGGGACGCCCTCGGCTACCTCGACCAGATGTACTCGGCCGCGCTGCGCATGACGCGCAACCCGGCCGACGCCGAGGACCTGGTCCAGGAGACGTACGCGAAGGCATACGCGTCGTTCCACCAGTTCCGCGAGGGCACCAACCTGAAGGCGTGGCTGTATCGCATTCTGACCAACACCTTCATCAACTCCTACCGCAAGAAGCAGCGCGAACCCCAGCGCAGTGCGGCGGAGGAGATCGAGGACTGGCAGCTCGCGCGCGCCGAGTCGCACATGTCGACGGGGCTGCGTTCAGCCGAGTCGCAGGCGCTCGACCACCTGCCCGATTCGGATGTGAAGGAAGCGCTCCAGGCCATTCCGGAGGAGTTCCGCATCGCGGTCTATCTCGCCGACGTAGAGGGCTTTGCGTACAAGGAGATCGCGGACATCATGGGTACACCCATCGGTACGGTCATGTCGCGACTGCATCGTGGCCGCCGTCAACTCCGCGGAATGCTGGAGGACTATGCCCGTGAGCGCGGGCTCGTCCCGGCCGGCGCGGGAGAGTCGAACGACCTGAAAGGCTCGGGCTCATGAGCTGCGGAGATCCGCACGAGACGGACTGCTCTGAGGTCCTGGACCACCTTTATGAGTTCCTGGACCACGAGATGCCGGACAGCGACTGCACGAAGTTCGAGACGCACTTCGGCGAGTGCAATCCCTGCCTGGAGAAGTACGGCCTGGAGCAGGCCGTGAAGAAGCTGGTGAAGCGCTGCTGCGGGTCCGACGACGTGCCGAGCGACCTGCGGTCGAAGGTGATGGGGCGGATCGAACTGATCCGTTCGGGGCAGGCAGTGCCGGATCACGACATCACGGTCGCACCGACCGTCTCCGAGCCGATGCCGGGATCCGCGGCGGGCTGAAATCGGGACGCGCGAACACGTGATCGACGGAACGTCCGATCGTCGATCGCTCGCTTTCCCGCTAAGAAGTACCTGATTGAACGATCTTGAACAGCCGCCCCCGGAAGGGCACTTCCTTCACCCGAAGGTGGTAATCCGGGGGCGTCCGCATGGCACAATGCGAAAATGTGGCCCAGCTCGCTCCCGGCCCCACTTATTCTCCCCTTTCGGTACTGGTTTGATTCAGTACCTGACTTGCACGGCTCAGGGGGAGGAGAGCGCCATGCGGGTACTTCCGCCGATGGCGCGCGCCTACATCGTGTGCGCGGTCCTCGCCGCCGCCGGGTGCGCGGCCCCGGCCCTCGCCGATTCCGGCACCCCGTGGCCCTCCGTGGCCCTCCTCGCCCTGCTCTACCTCGGCTGCGAACTCGTCAAGGTCTGCCCGTTCCTGGGCCACCGGGTGCCCGAGGGGCTCGGCTCCTTCTTCCCCGTGGTGCTGGCCGCCGTGTTCCTGCTGCCGCCCGCCGCCGCCGCGCTCGTCGCAATTCCCGGCGGGCTCGCCGGGACCGTGATGCAGCGGCCCGCCTGGGTGCGGCGCACGTGGCACGCGGCGCAGCAGGCGATAGCCGCCTGGATCGCCGGATGGACGTACGGGCTGCTGGGCGGGGTCGAGGCGCTGGCCGGCGGCTCCGTCGGCGCCACCGGGCCGCCGGGCGGTGACGGCCCCGCCGCCTGGGTCGCCGACTTCCCCTACGTGATGCTCCCGGCCGCCGCCGCGGCCGTCGCCTTCTGCCTGGTGCTCACCGCCCTCGACGGCGGCATCCTGGCCGCCGCCGAACGCCGGTCGGCCCGGGCCGCCTGGCGCGGACTGCTCACCCGCTCCCTCGCCCCGCACTGCGTGCACGGCCTCGCCGGGCTGATGATGGCCGTCATGTGGCGCAGCCCCTACGGGCTCCCGGCCGCGCTGCTCGTGCTGCTGCCGATGTACATCTCCTGCTGGGTCTTCGCCCAGTACCACCGCGAGCGAGCCGCCCACCAGGCCACCATCCGGGCACTGGTCCAGGCCGTGGACATCAAGGACCGCTACACGCGCGGCCACAGCGAGCGGGTGGGCCAGGCCTCCGCGATGATCGCCCGCGAGCTGGGCATGGGCGAGGAACGCCTCGAAGTCGTCCGGATCGCCGGGATCCTGCACGACGTGGGCAAACTCGGAGTCCCCACCCGGCTCCTGCGCAAGGACGGACCGCTGACCCCCGAGGAACGCCGCATCATCGAACTGCACCCCGAGTACGGACACGAGATGGTGCGCGGCATCGGCTTCCTGGGCGAGGCCCGGTCGGCGATCCTGCACCACCACGAGCGGGTGGACGGATCCGGCTACCCCTACGGACTGACCGGGGAACAGATCCCGGTGCTGGCACGGGTGGTGGCGGTGGCCGACGCGTTCGACGCGATGACCTCGACCCGGTCGTACAGCCGGGCCCGGCCCGTGCCCGTCGCGCTGGCCGAGCTCGAACGGTGCGCCGGGGCGCAGTTCGACCCCGACATGGTCCGGGCGCTGGGCGACGCGATCGGACGGCAGGGCTGGCACCCGGTGGTGACCTCGGACGAGGACCTCCAGGTGATCCCGGCGGGTAGTCCAGGGCCGGGTGCGGGTGCGGGTGCGTCTGCGGTCCCGGTTACGGTCCCGGGCGCGGACGCCGACGCGGATACGAGTACGAGTCCGGGTAAGAGTCCGAGTCCGGGTACGAGCGCTGCCGCGGGTCCCGTGCTCGCGGGGCTCCCCACCCAGGTCGGAGCGGCCTCGCCGCAGGGCCGGCCGGGCCGCGGCGCGGACGGCGCCGCCGACGGCGGGGGTTCCCCGTCCGCCCCCGCGGCGGGAGCGACCGCGTGAGGGGCTGGGCCGTCTGGGCCGTACGGGGGGCCGCCGGGCTGCTGACCGCGGCCGCACTCGGGCACACCCTGTGGAACGGCCTCGTCGAACCGGGCATCGCCCTCGCCTTCGGCACCCTGATCACCATCGGCGAGCTCGCCCGCCGCGACCGCGGCGGCGACGCCCGGCAGCAACCCGCGCCGCTCGGCTCCGCAGGGGCGCTCGCGTACGCCCTGCTCGGGCAGAACGCCGGGCAGCCCACCCACCACGGGGTCCTGCAGATCGTCGCCGTCGTGGTCGCCGCCGCGCTCGTCGGGATCGTCCCGCACATCGCCCGGGGCAGCGGCCCCGCCCTCGACCACCTGGCCCGCCGGGTCCTCACCGTCACCTTCGCCGCCGTCTGCTTCCAGCCGCTCTACAACTCCGGCCGGCTGGAGGACACGGTCGGGCAGGGCCCGTACCTGGTCCTCTTCCTGCTCTTCCTGCTCGGTCTCACGGCCCTCTGCGACGCCGTCCTCGCCGCCGTCCTCTCCGGGGCCCGCACCGGCTGGCCCTACGGCCCGCTGCTCCGCGACGAGCTGCGCGCGCAGCTCGGCATAGGCTCGGCGATCTGTGCCACCGGGGTGGTCATGGCCCTCGGCGTCGCCGTGGCGGGCCTGTGGGCGGTGCCCGTCTTCAGCGTGCCGCTGCTGCTGACGCAGATGTCCTTCCACCGGATCACCGCGATCCGCACCACCTACCGCCAGACCATCACCTCCCTCGCCCGCGCCACCGAGATCGCCGGCTACACCCGGCCCGGCCACGCCCGCCGGGTCGCCGCGCTCAGCTGCGCCGTGGGCCGGGAGCTGGGGCTCACGGAGCGGGAGCTCACGGTGCTGGAGTACGCCGCCCTGATGCACGACATCGGGCAGCTCTCCCTGGTCGACCCGGTCCCGGACGGGGCCACCGCCGAGCTGCCCACCACCGAGGCACGCCGGATCGCCGGGCTGGGCGGAGAGGTGGCCCGGCAGACGGGGGTCCCCGCCGAGGTCGCCGTCGTCGTGGAGCGGCAGGCGGACCCGTACCGGGAGCAGCCCGTCGCCGCCCGGATCGTACGCACGGTCAACGCGTACGACGATCTGGTCGGCGGGGCCCGTCACCCGGGCGGCTCACTGGCGGTCCTGGAGCGGCTCCGGCTGGGCACCGGGCACGACTATCAGCCAGAGGTCGTCGAGTGTCTGGCCAGGGTGCTCGCCCGGGGCGGACGTGCCAGAGTCGGACCCGTCCCGCCTGGGTAACCCATGGGTAATGAGCGGCCGTCCGAGTGGGCATGGTTGGATGCCAGTAAGGGTGTCCGCAGTTTTGCATCGTCGGACCGGCAGGCGGGAATCGTGAGGATCTTCGGGAAGGTACGGCATAGGCCCTCCGCCTCGTGGCGGCAGGCCACCGACCGCGCGTTCACGCTGATCGGCGACGGGCGGTACGAGGACGCGGGCGCGCTCCTGACCAGGGCCGCGGACCTGGAGCCCTGGCTTTCGGAGTCCTGGTTCAACCTGGCGTTGCTCCACAAGTTCCGCCACGACTGGGAACAGGCGCGGGCCGCCGGGCTGCGCGCCGTGGCCCTGCTCGACCGGGAGACCGGAGCCCCGGACTGGTGGAACGTGGGCATCGCCGCCACCGCGCTCCAGGACTGGCCGCTGGCCCGCCGCGCCTGGCAGGCGTACGGGCTGAAGGTGCCGGGGGACCCGCACGGCGCGGGCGGCGGCGGAGGCCACGCCAACGGCGAACCGGTCGGCATGGAGCTCGGCAGCGCCGCCGTACGGCTGTCGCCCGAGGGCGAGGCCGAGGTGGTCTGGGGCCGCAGGCTGGATCCGGCCCGCATGGAGGTCCTGTCGATCCCGCTGCCCTCCTCGGGGCGGCGCTGGGGCGAGGTCGTCCTGCACGACGGGGTCCCGCACGGCGAGCGCGTCACCGCGGCCGGGCCCTCGTACCCCGTCTTCGACGAGATCGAGCTGTGGGCGCCCTCCCCGGTGCCCACCTGGGTGGTGCTGCTGGAGGCGGCCACCGAGGCCGACCGCAACGCCCTGGAGCAGCTGGCCTCCGACGCCGGCTTCGCCGCCGAGGACTGGTCCTCGTCGGTGCGGCTGCTGTGCCGCACCTGCTCGGAGAGCGCGATGCCGAGCGGCGAGGGCGACGGCGAGCACCTGGACCCGCACGACCACAGCGAACCGGGCCACCCGGGCCCGCTGGGACACCGCACGGCCGGGCACGGATCCCTGTGGGTCCCCGAGCGAGAGTGCGGCATTGCGGCCCCGGCCGGCCTGGTCCGCGGCCTGCTCGACGGATGGGTCGCGGACAGCCCGGACTCCCGTGAGTGGCGGGATCTCGAAGAAGTCTGCTGACGGGGGGCCGTAGGCTGTACCGGCACTTGGTGGACTTACGGAAGGCGTACGGCGGACATGGCGCAGCAGGAGAACGACGTTGTCGAGGTCGAGGTCGAAAACGACGGGTACGTCGTGGACACCGAGGACTGTGAGGCGCGCGAGCTCGCCCACCGCGAGCGCGGCACGGCCCGTCCGATCACGGTGGTCGGCAACCCGGTCCTGCACCGGGAGTGCAAGGACGTCACCGAGTTCGGCGAGGAGCTGGCGCAGCTGATCGACGACATGTTCGCCAGCCAGAAGGCCGCCGAGGGCGTGGGCCTGGCCGCGAACCAGATCGGCGTGGACGCCAAGGTCTTCGTCTACGACTGCCCGGACGACGACGGCAACCGCCACACGGGCGTGGTGATCAACCCGAAGCTGGTCGAGCTGCCGGCCGCCGCGCGGGTCCTGGACGACTCGAACGAGGGCTGCCTGTCGGTCCCGACCGCGTACGCCTCGCTGGCCCGCCCGGACTACGCCGAGGTCACCGGCCAGGACGCGCAGGGCAACCCCATCAAGGTGCGCGGCACCGGCTACTTCGCGCGCTGCCTCCAGCACGAGACCGACCACCTGTACGGGTACCTGTACATCGACCGGCTCTCGAAGCGGGACCGCAAGGACGCCCTGAAGCAGATGGAAGAGGGCACCCCGCGCTACGAGGTCGTCCCGAACGCCTGAGCAGTCGTCTAAGCGACCGCCTGCGGGCCCCGGAACGCGCGCCGGAAGGCGTTCGGGGTGGTGCCCAGGGTCCGCAGGAAGTGGTGGCGCAGCGCGGCCGCGTTGCCGAAGCCGCATCGGCCCGCGATCGCGTCGACCGTGTCGTCCGTGGACTCCAGCAGCTCCTGCGCCAGCAGTACCCGCTGGCGCAGCACCCACTGGTACGGGGTGGTCCCGGTCTCCTGGAGGAAGCGGCGGGCGAAGGTGCGCGGTGACATGTGCGCGCGCTCCGCGAGCTGCTCGACGGTGATCTCCTCGTCCAGGTGGCGGGCCATCCAGCCGATCACCTCGCCGACCGTGTCGCAGGAGGTGCGCGGCAGCGGCCGCTGGATGAACTGGGCCTGCCCGCCGTCCCGGTGCGGCGGTACGACCATGCGCCGGGCGATGGTGTTGGCCACCTCCGCGCCCTGTTCCTGCCGTACGAGGTGCAGGCACGCGTCGATCCCGGAGGCGGTGCCCGCCGAGGTGATCACCGGGCCCTCGTCCACGTAGAGCACGTCCGGGTCCACCAGCGCCCGGGGGAAGCGGCGGGCCAGGGCCGGGGCGTGCATCCAGTGGGTGGTGCAGCGCCGGTCGTCGAGCAGCCCGGCCGCGCCCAGCATGAAGGCGCCGCTGCACACGCTCAGCAGGCGCGCGCCGCGGTCCACGGCCCGGCGCAGGGACTCCAGGAAGGGTTCCGGATAGTCGCGGGTGGGGGCCTCGCGGTCGGCGGGCAGGCAGATCAGGTCCGCCTCCTCCAGCCGCTCGGGTCCGTGGGGGAGGACGAGGCCGTAGTGGCCGTCGCCGACGGTGAGCGGATTGTCCTCGATCGCGCACACGGCGAAGTCGTAGGTGGGCAGTCCCATCGCGCTGCGGTCGATCCCGAAGACCTCGCAGAAGATGCCCATCTCGAAGGGGGCGACCCCGTTCAGCACGGCCACGGCCACGTTGTTCAGCGAGGAGGTCTTCATGGCTCCAGTGTGGCAGTAATTCCATCTTTCATGACAGTCCTGCCACTGTTCGGGTTTCGCCGCCCCGGCGAGAGTGGAGTCATGAACACGCTCCTCGACTTCCTCGTCGTCCTCGCCGTCGCCGCCCTCCTAGCGGGTCCCGCCCTCTACTGGGCCGCGCGCGAGCGCCGCCTCGCCCGGCAGATCCGTGCGGCCCAGCAGGACGCGAAGGTCCTGCGGGAGCGGCATCCGCGTGAACAGACCCGCGCTCGTGCGTCCTGTATTGCCGTACGGCACGCGCCCGGAGGCTGATCCGACCCCCGCCACCAGGATCCGTACCACCTGCCCCGCGGCCTCGGCCCGGTCCCGGGAACGGACCGCGAGGCGGAACATGTGCCAGTGCGCCCGGGTGTGCGGCCGGGGGCCCCGCCGGCGCTTGAACGAACCTGCCACGTCCACAGGATCCGGCGGGTGAACTCCGACGGCGCGATCCCGAACATCCAGGAT
>NZ_JBHYVM010000030.1:0-9804 GCF_042750105.1 Streptomyces sp. NPDC059443
GGGGCCGGGGCCCCCCCGTGCTTGGGCGTCTTCTCCCGTATCCGCGACAGCCCCCCGGCCGCCGCCGGGGGGGGGGGGCCCACCGCGGGGGCGCCCCATGCCGCCGCGGCGGCCGCCGCCGACGCCGAAACCCCCACCGCCCCCTACGTGGTCGTCCTCAAGGACAGTTCCTCCCGCGTCTCCGCCCTCGCCTCCACCCGCGCTCTCGCCGCCGAGGCCGAGGCCTCCGGCGGCCGGGTCGGGACCGTCTTCGACACCGCGCTGAACGGCTTCGCGCTGCGCACCACCGCGGCCCGCGCCGCCGAACTCGCCGCCGATCCCCGGGTCGCCGCCGTGGAGCCCGACGCGGTCTTCCGGATCAACGACACCGAGGCACAGCCCCTCGTACAGACGCCCGCGCCCTGGTCGCTGGACCGGCTCGACCAGACCGGGCTCCCGCTCGACGGCTCGTACACGTACCCGACGAAGGCGGAGGGGGTCACCGCGTACATCGTGGACACCGGGATCAACACCCTGCACCAGGAGTTCGGCGGCCGCGCCCGCTGGGGCGCCAACGCGGTGTTCACGGAGAGCGCCACGGACTGCAACGGCCACGGCACGCACGTCGCGGGGACCGTCGGCGGGGCCACGTACGGGGTCGCGAAGGGGGTCTCGCTCGTCGCCGTGAAGGTTGCCAACTGCCGCGGGGAAGCGACCCTGTCGGCCATCGTGGGCGGCATCGACTGGGTGGTGCGGGACTCCCTCAGGTCGCCGGGCGTCCCGGCCGTGGCCAACATGAGCCTGGGCGGCAGCTACAGCTTCACCCTGAACCGGGCCGTGACGCGGGCGATCGCCTCCGGGATCACCTTCACCGTCGCGGCCGGCAACGCCGGCGAGAACGCCTGCGCCGGATCCCCGGCCGGCGTCCCGCAGGCGATCACCGTGGGCGCGACCGACGCCGACGACCGGCGGGCGTCCTTCTCCGACTACGGCAGCTGCGTGGACCTCTCCGCCCCGGGCGTGGCCGTCACCTCGGCCTGGAAGGGCTCCGCCACCGCCCTCGCCCGCGCCTCCGGCACCTCCATGGCGGCCCCGCACGCGGCGGGCGTCGCCGCCCTGGTGCTGGATGAGGGCCTCGCGGCGGGCGGCCCGCGCAAGACGCCCGCGCAGGTGGCCGAAACTCTCGTACGGAGCGCCGTGCCGGACCGGATCACGGGCCTGCCCGCCGGGACGCCGAACCTCCTGCTGCACGTCCCGGCCGCCAAGTAGCCCGTACGGGGACACCCGCCGGCGGCGTCCCCGCCCGCCCCGGCGGGGAGCCGCCGGGGGCCGGGTCCGCTCGCGCCGAAGCCCGGACCAGCCCCGGAGCGGGAGCCTCCGGCAGCCCCATCCGCCCCACCCGCTCAGCTCACCGTCCGGTCGGTATCCCTGCCGGTTCACCACCCGGCCTGATGGCACATCAATTTCTGTGTGCTTCGGGCGAAAGCAAGCCATTGACTTCTCCATCGCGCGACGCGTCAATGTCGGCCACCGCACCGGCTCGGCCTCCCCCACACAGCGGGTGGGGGGAGGGTTCGTATGACGAAGGAGTCGCGACCCAGTGAGTACAACGTACCGACGAAGAGTTCTGGCCGGGGCGGGCGCTTTGTCCCTCGCCCTGACCGGTGGCGTGGTGGGTCTGGCCGGCTCCGCGCAGGCCGCGACCAAGACCACATCCATCACGATGGACTGCGCCGCGCCGGCGCCCCAGGCGGGCGCCAAGGGCCCCCAGAACTTCACGATCACCCTGCCGGACGGCGCCAAGGCCGGCGACGTGGTCCCGATCGCCATCGACCCGGGCGCGAGCCCGGTGATCCCGGCCTTCTCCGTCACCACGACGAACGTCTCGAAGATCACCCTCAAGGTCGGGTCGACCCTCCAAACGGTCACCAGCCCGCCCGAGACCGTCAACGTGGTCGCCGGACAGCCGCTCGACCCGGCCGGATTCTCCGGCACCATCAAGATCCCGGACGGCACCGAGGGCACCACGGTCGACGTCGCCCTGGACCAGGCGGTGACCGACGCGAGCCTCTCCGGCTCGGTCTTCACCACCACCTGCACCCCGGTGCCGCGTCCGAGCGCCTCGGTCGGCTCCGTCGCCGTGGCGGCCCTGCCCAAGGACCCCATCACCACCAAGCTGACGCCCAACAGCGGCAAGGCCGGCACCGCGGTCACCGTCACGGGCGCCAACTTCCCGGCGGGAGCGGTCACCTGCTCCGCGCTCAAGGCCGGCGTCGCCACCGGTGACACGGGTACCGGCACGGCCACCGCGGCCGGCGTCGCGACCTGCAACATCACCGTCACCAAGGCCGCCGATCAGATCAAGATCGACGGTTCGATCGCCCCGTACAAGGACTTCGTCTTCGTCGTCGACCAGCCCGGTGTGAAGAACCCGGTCGACGTCGAGGTGCTGCCCGGCCCGCTGGCCATCGGCCCGCAGGCGGGCAACCCGGCCGTCAGCTTCGGCAAGGTCACCATCAACGGCAAGTCCCAGTCCGTCGTCGGCCAGTTCACCGCGATGGCCGTCCAGGACTTCCGCGGCGGGACCCTCGGCTGGGACGTCTCGGCGACCCGTACGCCGTTCCTGAACGAGGTCACCGGCCACGCCATGGCCAAGGCGCAGATCGGCATCCAGCCGACCTGCAAGGTGACCAACGCGGACAGCCCGAGCACCTGCACCGCCGGTACCCCCGGTGCGATCTCCGACACCCCGATGAAGATCGCCTCGCAGGCCGCGGGCGGGGACAACCTGACCGGTGGCGAGTTCGAGGTCGGCGGTGCCGGAATGATCCAGCTCCCGCCGTTCATGTTCGCGGACGCCTACGAGTCGGTCGTCACCTTCTCCATCGCCTGACCCGTACGACCCCGTTCCAACCCGGGTGGGGGGGGGGGGGGGGGGGGGGCGGCCCCCCGCCCCCCCCCCCCCCCCCCCCCCCCCCCCCCCCCCCCCCGCCCCCCCCCGGCCTGCACCCGACCCGGGCCCCCCGCCTCCCCCCGCGCCCGCCCGCCCGGGGGCCCCGCCCGGGGGGCCGCGCGGCCCCCCCCCCCCCCCACCACCCTTCCGCGCTCCCCCGCCCTTCCGCGCTCCGCCCCCGTCCGCGCCGACTGGAGAACCGCCCATGCGCACCCGCACCCGCCGCACCCGCACCCCTCTCTACGGTCTGCTCGTCACGCTCCTGCTGCTGGGTACGGGCCTGCTCACCGCGGCCACCGCGACGGCCGCGGACAACGGCACCTGGGGCGTCTTCCCGACCCCGCCCGCCGGCGCCGCGATGACCGACCGCGCGTACTTCTTCCACCAGGGCGCGGCCGGAACCACCGTCGAGGACAGCGCGACGATCGTGAACTCCTCCGACAAGGAGATGACGTTCCAGATCTTCGCCACCGACGCCGTGAACACCCCGGTAGGCGGCGGCTTCGCGCTGCTGCCGGTCGAGACGAAGCCCAAGGACGTCGGCACGTGGATAGCCCTGCCGCCCGAGACGAAGGGCACGGTCACCGTGCCGGCCAAGGGTCGCAAGGACGTCCCGTTCTCGGTGAAGGTCCCGGCGGACGCGACCCCCGGTGACCACGTGGGCGGGATCGTCGCCCTCAACACCGCCGTGGAGGGCATCCAGGAAGAGGGCAAGGTCAAGGTCGGGGTGAAGCGCCAGGTCGGAGCGCGGCTCTACTTCCGGGTTCCCGGACCGGTGACCCCCGGGCTGAGCGTGGAGGACGTGAAGGTGAGCCGGGCGGCCCCGTTGCTGCCCTGGGTCAAGGACGCCCACGCGAAGATCGCCTACTCGCTGGTCAACCGGGGCAACGTGGTCGTCGAGCCGAAGGTGACGGTCTCCGCCGAGGGCCTCTTCGGCCGGAGCGTCCTGGACCGGCCGGCCCGCGAGCTGAAGCTGGTGCTGCTGCCGGGCCAGCGGATCGAGCTGACCGAGGAGTGGGCCGACGCCCCGCAGTCGGACTGGGTCACGGTCCACATCACGGCAGGCGCCTCGGCCTACCCCGACCTCGTGTCCGAATCCGCTACGGATTTCCTCGCCGTTCCGTGGCCCGCCCTGGGCGCCGTCCTGGTGCTGGCGGGGGCGGCCATCGCCCTGCGGGTGCTGCGCCGGCGCCGCCGGGCCGGGGCCGAAGAGCCGGAATCCGTCCCGGACTTGGCTGAAGCCCGCTGACCGGTAAAGGTGTCCCCAGGCGACGGCATCCGGCCATCACCCGCTAGGGGGAGGCACCACCGATGGAACGACAGCACGGCGGAGAACGGCCTGGTCGGCCGGTTCGCGAGCAGGCATCCGCGGACGGGCCGGCGGGACCGGATCCCGCCCCCCACGGGATCGGGCTGCTGACCCGCATCGAGCGGACGCTGGGCACCGGGACCGCCGCGTACCTGCCGGGCGACGGCTGGATCCGGCTGACCCTCCCGCTCGAAGACGACGGCCCCGCTCCGGTCACGGTGGACGTGCTCGCGGACCCGCGGCGGGCTCCGCACGGGATCGCGTACCTCCTGCCGGGCGGCGGCCTGAACTTCTCCGCCGACTTCTGTACCCCGGCCCCGCCGACCTCGCCGAGTTCCCCCGGCCTCGCCCATCACCTGCTCCGCCAGGGCCTGCTGGTCGTCGGCGTCACCCCGCGCGAGGACGCCGCCACCGCGGCCGAGGTCACCGCCGACCGGGGACTCGCGGCGCACCGCCGGGATCTGGCCGCAGTCGTGGCGGCGCTGGACCGCGTACTCGGGCTGCCGTACCAGTACGCCGGGCATTCCACCGGGGCCGCCCTCGCACTGGACGCGGCCTCGCACGACCCCTCGCCGCGGCTGACCCGGGTGGTGGTCCTGGACACGACCGGTCCGTGCACCGGCGAGACGGCCGTACGGGCGGCACTGGCCCGGGACGCGTACGAAGCCCAGCTCGCGCAGGGCACGTACGCGACGGACCCCGGCCTCGCGGCGCTGATCGCGCGGGCCGTCACCGACCCGCAGGCCCCCTCCCCGGTCCCCTGGCCGCCGGATCCCGCGCTGCGCTTCACCAACGCCGGGCTCGCCCACTTCGCGCTGATCCGCACCTCGGTGCTGCACGGCCCCGCGAGCTCGTTCTACGCCCAGGGCCACAGCGCGGGCTCCTACACCTTCGGCGGGACCCCGGCCGAGGACCGTTTCACCCTGACCCACACCCCGCTCGCCACCTGGCACGCGGCCATGGCCTCCCTGGGCAGCGGGCTGATCCCGACCGCCCTGATGCGGGATCTGGCGGCGCTCTGGGCGGGCGACGAGAAGACGTACGCGATCGGTTGGGACCGGATCCGCGCGGAAGTGGTGTGGATCAACACCGAGCTGGGCCGCGGCGACCACTCGCGCGGCGCCGCACTGATCCGCGCGGGCGGCAACGGACGCGTGAGCTTCACCCTCGTCCCGGGCTACGGCCACGGCGACGCGGTCTGGTCCACGACGGCGGCGGCGGACGTCTGGTCCCTGCTCTGACCCCGTTTCCGCCCCGCCCCCGCCGGGCGGAAACGGGGCTCGCCCCCCGCGGTGAGGGTTGCGGGGGGCGAGCAGTCCTGCGGGAGGTGCGTCCGGTCAGTGGTTGCGCGGGAACCCGAGGTCCACGCCCGCCGGGGCGTCCGACGGGTCGGGCCAGCGGGTCGTGACGACCTTGCCGCGGGTGTAGAAGTGGATGCCGTCGTTGCCGTAGATGTGGTGGTCCCCGAAGAGGGAGTCCTTCCAGCCGCCGAAGGAGTGGTAGCCCACCGGCACCGGGATCGGGACGTTGACGCCGACCATGCCGGCCTCGACCTCCAGCTGGAAGCGGCGGGCGGCGCCGCCGTCGCGGGTGAAGATCGCGGTGCCGTTGCCGAACGGCGAGGCGTTGATGAGCGCCAGGCCCTCCTCGTAGGTCTCGGTGCGCAGCACGCACAGCACCGGCCCGAAGATCTCGTCGCGGTAGGCGTCGGAGTCGGTCTTGACGTTGTCCAGCAGGGAGAGGCCGATCCAGTGGCCGTTCTCGTTG
Source organism: Streptomyces sp. NPDC059443 (assembly GCF_042750105.1). NCBI lineage: Bacteria > Bacillati > Actinomycetota > Actinomycetes > Kitasatosporales > Streptomycetaceae > Streptomyces > Streptomyces sp. NPDC059443. The sequence continues at coordinate 6,009 of NZ_JBHYVM010000030.1, forward strand.
CCCTCGACGGTGTAGCCGGTGCCGTCCAGGATCACGTCCGCGCCCTGGGCGGCGGCGCCCTTGACGTACGAGGCGACCTTGTCGCGGTGGGCGGCGGTGATCAGCGGGCCCATCTCGGAGGTCGGGTCGTTGCCGGGACCGATCTTGATCTTCTCGGCCCGCTCGCGGATCTTCTCCACCAGCGTGTCCGCGATGGAGCCCACCGCGACCACGGCGGAGATGGCCATGCAGCGCTCGCCGGCCGAGCCGTAGGCCGCGGAGACCGCCGCGTCGGCGGCCGCGTCCAGGTCGGCGTCCGGCAGCACCAGCATGTGGTTCTTGGCGCCGCCCAGGGCCTGCACGCGCTTGCCGTTGGCGGAGGCGGTGGTGTGGATGTGGCGGGCGATCGGGGTCGAGCCGACGAAGGAGACGGCCGCGATGTCGGGGTGCGCGAGGAGCGCGTCGACGGCGACCTTGTCACCGTGGACCACGTTCAGCACGCCCGCCGGCAGACCGGCCTGGCTCGCCAGCTGGGCCAGCAGGGTGGAGGCCGACGGGTCCTTCTCGCTCGGCTTGAGGATGAAGGTGTTGCCACAGGCCACGGCCAGCGGGAACATCCACATCGGCACCATCGCCGGGAAGTTGAACGGGGTGATGCCCGCGACCACGCCGATCGGCTGGCGGATCGAGGAGACGTCCACGCGGCTGGAGACGGACGTGGACAGCTCGCCCTTGAGCTGCACGGTGATCCCGCAGGCCAGCTCGACGATCTCCAGGCCGCGGGCCACCTCGCCCAGCGCGTCCGAGTGGACCTTGCCGTGCTCGGCGACGATCAGCTCGGCGATCGCGTCGCGGTTGGCGTCCAGCAGGGCGCGGTAGGCGAACAGCACCTTGGTGCGGGCGGCCAGCGAGGACTGGCCCCAGGACAGGAACGCCTCCTTGGCGACCTGAACGGCCGCGTCGACCTCTTCGGCGGACGCCAGGGCGACCTGCGTGGTGACCTCGCCGGTGGCCGGGTCGGTCACCGGGCCGTAGTTGCCCGACGCGCCCTCGACGGTCTTGCCACCGATCCAGTGGTTGACGGTCTTCATGCCTTGCTCCTTCACAGATGGCGACGTCGCTGCGCGGCTTGCCGGTCGTACTCTTCGCGGGCCTGGGCCGCTTCCGCACGGGTCGCGGTCTCGGCCACAGGAACATCCCACCATGCCTGCGCCGGGGGTGGGCCCGACACAGTGTCGGGTGTTCGGGTCTGCACGTAGACACATGTGGGACGGTCCGAAGATCGCGCCTCGGCGAGGGCTTTCCGCAGGTCACGCACGGTCCGGGCGCAGATGACGACCATCCCCAGGGAGGCCGCGTTGGCCGCGAGGTCCACCGGAAGGGGGTCCCCCGTGTACGAGCCGTCCGATGCCCGGAAGCGGTACGCGGTCCCGAACCCCTCGCCGCCCACCGCCGCCGACAGACCTCCGATCGAGGCGTAGCCGTGGTTGTCGAGGACGACCACCTTGACCGGGATCCCCTCCTGCACGGCGGTGACCATCTCGGTGGGGTTCATCAGGTACGTCCCGTCGCCGACCAGCGCCCACACGGGGCGGCCGGGCGCGGCCAGCGCCACCCCGATCGCGGCCGGGATCTCGTAGCCCATGCAGGAGTAGCCGTACTCCACGTGGTACTGGTCCCGGGACCGGGTCCGCCACAGCTTGTGCAAGGTCCCCGGGGAGCGAGCCGGCGGCGTTGATCAGGATGTCGGTGTCGTCCACGAGCCCGTCGAGCAGCCCGAGCACCTGGGCCTGCGTCGGGAGGTCGTCCTCGTCGGGAGCCGCGCAGGCCCGGTCGACCAGCAGCTCCCATTCCTTCTTCTTCTCTTCGTACGCCGACAAGTACCCGGGGTCCACGCGGTACCCGGAAAGCGCGTCCCGGAGGTCTTCCAGGCCCACTCGCGCATCGCAGACCAAGGGGCGGGCGGCGTATTTGTGGGCGTCGTACGGGTCGAGGTTGAGCCCGAGGAACCGGACGCCGGGCCGGCGGAAGAGGGTCGAGGAGGCGGTGGTGAAGTCCGTCAGCCGGGTCCCGGCGGCGATCACCAGATCGGCCTCTCGGGCCAGCGCGTCGGCGGTGGCCGTGCCGGTGTGCCCGATCCCGCCCACGTCGGCGGGGTGGTCCCAGGCCAGCGCCCCCTTGCCCGCCTGGGTGGAGGCCACCGGGATCCCGGTGGCCCCGGCGAACTCCGCCAGGGCCGCCTGCGCCCCGCTGTGCCGGATCCCGCCGCCGGCGATGATCAGCGGGCGCGCGCAGCCCCGTACCGCCTCGGCCGCGTGCGCGAGCTCGGAGCGGTCGGGGCGGGGGCGGCGCACGGCCCACACCCGCTCGGCGAAGAACTCCGCCGGCCAGTCGTACGCCTCCGCCTGCACGTCCTGCGGCAGGGCCAGGGTGACGGCGCCGGTCCGCACCGGGTCGGTGAGCACCCGGACCGCCTGGAGGGCCGCCGGGATCAGGGCTTCGGGACGGGTGATCCGGTCGAAGTAGCGCGAAACGGGCCGCAGGGTGTCGTTGACGGAGATGTCGCCCGCGTAGGGGACTTCGAGCTGCTGGAGCACGGGGTCGGCGGGGCGGGTGGCGAAGGTGTCCCCGGGCAGCAGGAGGACGGGGATCCGGTTGATGGTGGCCAGCGCCGCCCCGGTGACGAGGTTGGTCGCCCCGGGTCCGATGGAGGTGGTGACGGCGTGCGCGGAGAGCCGCCCGCTCTGCCGGGCGTAGCCGACGGCCGCGTGCACCATGGCCTGCTCGTTGCGGCCCTGGAGGAACGGCATGGCCTCCGGGCCGCTCTCCAGCAGCGCCTGCCCGATCCCGGCGACGTTCCCGTGGCCGAAGATCCCCCAGGTGGCCGCGATCAGCCGGCCGCGCCGCCCGTCGCGCTCGGTGTACTGGCGGCCGAGGAACCGGACGAGGGCCTGTGCGACCGTGAGCCGGATCGTCGGCGGGGTCCGGGTCATGCGGGGTCCTCCGCGCGGTAGAAGGGCAGCCGGGGGTCGACGTCCTGGGTGGCCCAGGTGGAGCGGATCCAGCCGTGATCGGGGTGATCGCGGATCAGCCATTCCCGGGGCACGCCGGTGGCGCCGGGTCCCGCCATGACGTTGAGGTAGTACATGTCATGGCCGGGCGCGGCGATGGACGGCCCGTGCCAGCCGTCCGGGATGAGCACGGTGTCCCCGGTCCTCACTTCGGTGAGGATGTCGGTCTTCCCGGCGGGGGACGGGCTGACACGCTGGTAGCCGAGGCCGGGCGTCCCCTCGTGGTCCCGGATCTCGAAGTAGTAGATCTCCTCCAGGCGGGATTCCTCACCGGGCCGGTGCTCGTCGTGCTTGTGGGGCGGGTACGAGGACCAGTTCCCGCCGGGTGTGAGCACCTCCACGGCGATGAGCCGGTCGCAGTCGAAGGAGTCGGCGGCGGCGAAGTTGTTGACCTGCCGCGAGCACGTACCGGCTCCGCGCAGTTCCACCGGGACCTCCCGGGCGGGCCCGTACCGGGCGGGGAGCCGGCGTGCGCACCGCGCGCCGACGAGGGCGAAGCGGCCGCCGCCGCTCGCCCGGATCTCGGCGGCTCCGTCCCGGGGGAGGTAGGCGAAGTCGGTGACTCCGTCGAACACCCCGCGTCGGCCCCGCAGTTCGAAGACCTGCGGTCCGCTCCTGGGGCCCTGCCCCAGACCCCGGTCCTCAAACGCCGGCGGGGCTGGAGTGTGACCCCCCCCCCGCGGGGGTTGGCACCCGGGCCGGGAGGGCCCCCCCCCCCCCCCCCCCCAAAAGGGCCCCCCGGCGAG
>NZ_JBHYVM010000030.1:9814-54973 GCF_042750105.1 Streptomyces sp. NPDC059443
TCGCGGCGGGGGGTGGCTCGGTCCCCCGCCCCCCCCCCCCCCCCCCCCCCCCCCCGGGTCCGGGCAGAGCCCGCCCACGGCGAAGCCGCAATTCGGCGCTGCGGGAAGGGGCGGGGTGGGGGAAAGGCTCCGCGCAGCGGACCTCGCAGCTGCCCGACAGCGGGAGCACGATCCACTCCGACTCCCCGCACTCGTGCGCGTACACCTCCCCCGGTACGAGGTCGAGTACGAGCAGCCTCGTCCACTCCATCACCCGCTCAGACACCACCGGCACGGCCGAGCACCTCCTCCACTTCCCCCGCGAACGGCATCGCCGTCGAACACGCCAGCCGGGAGGCCACGATCGCCCCGGCCGCGTTCGCGTAGCGGACCACCCGCTCCAGCTCCCATCCCGCGAGCAGCCCGTGGCAGAGGGCCCCGCCGAACGCGTCTCCCGCGCCCAGCCCGTTGACCACGGTCACCGGCACCGGCGGGAGCTCCGCCACCGTCCCGTCCCGGTGGACGGCCAGGACGCCTTCGGGGCCCCGTTTGACCACCGCCAGCTCCACCCCGGCCGCGAGCAGGGCGCGGGCCGCCGCGTGCGGCTCGGTCTCGCCGGTGGCGATCGCGCACTCCTCGGCGTTGCCGACGGCCACCGTGGCGAGCGAGAGGGCCCGGCGGTACCACTCCCCCGGCCCCGCGGCACCGTCCGCCGAGGCGCCGTCCGCCGAAGGCCACAGCATCGGGCGCCAGTCCAGGTCGAAGACGGTGATCCCGGCCTTCGCCCGTGCCTCCAGCGCGCCCAGGGTCGCCGTCCGGCTCGGCTCGGCGCTGAGCCCCGTACCCGTCATCCAGAACACCCGCGCAGACCAGACGGCGTCGAGGTCCACCTCCTCCGCGCGGATCTCCAGGTCCGGCGCCTTCGGGTAGCGGTAGAAGTACAGCGGGAAGTGGTCCGGCGGGAAGATCTCGCAGAAGGTGACCGGGGTCGGGTAGTCCGCCACCTCGCCGGCCCAGCGGTCGTCCACCCCGAACCCGCGCAGCTCCGCCCGCAGATAAGCCCCGAAGGGGTCCGCGCCGGTCCGGGTGATCACCGCAGTCCGCCGCCCCAGCCGGGCCGCCGCGACCGCGACGTTGGTCGGGGAGCCTCCCAGGAACTTCCCGAAGGTGTCCGCCTCTCCGAGCGGTACGCCCGTCTTCAGGGGGTAGAGATCCACCCCGATGCGCCCCATCGTGATCAGGTCGAACGCCAACGGATCCGTACTCGTCACCACCACGTCTTTCCTCCCGTCCCCATGCTCCCCGTCCCTCCGAGCCTCGCACTTTAAGGTGGCCGCATGACGTCCTCATCGCCCGCGTTGACCCGTATCCGCATCGGTTCGGCTCCGGACTCCTGGGGCGTCTGGTTTCCCGACGATCCGCGGCAGACCCCGTGGGAGCGGTTCCTCGACGAGGTCGCCGACGCCGGGTACGAGTGGATCGAACTCGGGCCCTACGGCTACCTGCCCACCGATCCCGTCCGGCTCACCGACGAGGTCGCCAAGCGCGGTCTGCGGGTTTCCGCCGGAACCGTCTTCACCGGACTCCATCACGGGCCCGCCGTGTGGGAGGACACCTGGGAGCACGTGTCGCGGATCGCGGAGCTCACCCGGGCCATGGGCGCGGCGCACCTCGTCGTGATCCCCTCCTTCTGGCGGGACGACAAGACGGGCGAGGTGCTGGAGGAGCGCACCCTGACCCCCGCCCAATGGCGCGAACTGACCACCCAGACCGAGCGGCTTGGGCGCCGGGTCCAGGACCTCTACGGGCTGCGGATCGTCGTCCATCCGCATGCAGACACGCACATCGACACCCCTGAGAACGTGGCCCGGTTCCTGGACGCCACCGATCCCGCGCTGGTCTCGCTCTGTCTGGACACCGGGCACTACGCGTACTGCGGCGGGGACAGCGTCCAGGCCGTCGAGACCTTCGCGGAGCGCATCGGCTACCTGCACCTCAAGCAGGTGGACCCGCGGATCCTCGCCGAAGTCCTCGCGGAGCAGGTGCCCTTCGGGCCGGCCGTGGCCCGTGGGGTGATGTGCGAGCCTCCGGCCGGGGTGCCCGCGCTGGAACCGGTGCTCGCGGCCGCCCAGCGGCTCGGCGTGGACCTGTTCGCCATCGTGGAGCAGGACATGTACCCGTGCCCGCCCGACCGGCCGCTGCCGATCGCCCGCCGCACCCGCGCCTACCTGCGCTCCTGCGGCGCCCGCTGACCGAACCCCGGAACCCCGAACCGCCCGCCACCCCTCACGGAGGAACGCGACATGACCAGCACGCTCGGCATCGCCGTCATCGGCACCGGGAAGATGGGCTCCGACCACGTCCGCCGGATCGGGCGGACCGTCGGCGGGGCCCGGGTGGTGGCCGTGGCCGACCCGGACGGGGACCGGGTCAAGGAGGTCGCCGCCGGGCTGGAGGGCGCGAGCGCGCACACCGATCCGGCGGCGGCGATAGCCGCGCCCGGCGTGGACGCCGTACTGATCGCCTCCCCGGGCCCCGCCCACGAGGAAGCGATCCTGCACGCACTGGAACGGGAGTTGCCGGTGCTGTGCGAGAAGCCGCTGACCCCGGAGCCGGCAGGGGCCCTGCGGATCATGGAGGCGGAGGCCCGGAAGGGGCGCCGGCTGGTCCAGGTGGGCTTCATGCGGCGCTACGACGCCGAGTACGCCCGGCTCAAGGAGCTGCTCGACGAGGGCGGGATCGGGCGGCCGCTCTTCCTGCACTGCCGGCACCGCAACGCCGCCTCCCCGTCGTTCTTCACCAGCGACATGCTGATCAGCGACTCGGTGGTGCACGAGGTGGACGCGGCCCGCTGGCTGCTGGGCCAGGAGATCACCGCCGTGACGGTGCTCTCCCCCACGCCCACCTCCGCCGCCCGCGAGGGGCTGCGCGATCCCCGGCTCGTGCTCATGGAGACCTCCGGCGGGGCCGTCGTTGACGTGGAGATCTTCGTCAACTGCGGCTTCGGCTACCAGGTCCAGTGCGAGGCCGTCGGCGAGTCCGGCAGCGCCAGGATCGGCGACGGCCACGCGATGGTCGTCCAGTCGGCGGGCCGGTGGGGCGGGGAGATCGACCAAGACTTCACGGTGCGGTTCGCCGACGCCTACGACCGCCAGCTCCGCCGCTGGGTCACCGCGGCCGCGCGGGGCCGGGTGGACGGGCCCGACGCGTGGGACGGCTACGCGGCGGCGGCCGTCTCCGAGGCGGGCCTGGCCGCGGCACGCAGCGGCGTACGGACCCTCGTGGAGCTGGCGGAGCGCCCGGCCCTCTACCGCTGACCCGGCATTCCGGCCGACCCCTGTGCCACGTGAGCCGCATGAGCTACATATGTCATATGAGCCGCATGAGCGGTATGTGCCGTCTGTGTCACAGGGGTCTCCTTCGTGTCACGCATATCCCCATTACGCGGGTTTTCCGTCACAGCCGACCGACAGCCCCTCCCCTGACCTCACCGTCCGTCGTTCCCCGGGCAGAACCTGAGTGATCGTCAGTGTCCACGCGCCGGCTCCCCCGACGGCCTCCCGGCCGGCCCCGCGGCGTGGACAAGGAGGTGTCGAGGATGAGCGACCGACAGCTGTGGTCGTACAAGGAGATCGCCGCTCACATCCGGGTCCAGCCGGACACCGTGCGCTCCTACCGCAAACACGGGCTGCTGCCCGCGCCCGACCACGTGGAGGGCGGCAAGCCCTACTGGTACGCCGACACCATCCGCACCTGGGTGGCCCGCCGCCCGGGCAACCGGGGCCGTCGCGAGGACTGACCCCGGCCACCCGGCCGCCGGGCCGCCGGACGGGACCCTCCCGGGCCCCGTCCGCCGGCCGCTAGCGGCTTCCCGCCGGTACGGGCTCCACCTCCGCCTCCTCGGGTGCCGGTGCGGCCTCGCCCTCGCTCAGGCCGAACCGTTCGTGGAGTCTGCGCAGCGGCGCGGGCGCCCACCAGGTGGCCTTCCCGGTCAGCTTCATGACCGCCGGGACCAGCAGGCTCCGGACGATCATCGCGTCCATCAGCACGGCCAGTGCGATGCCGAGGCCCAGCATCTTGGTGTTGGTCACCCGCGAGCTGCCGATGGCGACCATCACCACCGCCAGGATCACGGCCGCGGCGGTGATCAGTCCGCCCGTACGGGCCAGCCCGGTGCGCACCGCGCCCTCGTGGTCCCCGGTCCGGTCGTACTCCTCCTTGATCCGGGATATGAGGAACACCCCATAGTCCATGGAGAGCCCGAAGGCGATGCAGAACATCAGCACGGGCAGGGAGGTCTCGATGTCGCCCGTGGCGGTGAAGGAGAGCGGTCCGGAGAGGTGCCCCTCCTGGAAGACCCAGACCACCGCGCCGAACATCGCGGTCAGGCTCAGTGCGTTGAGCAGGACCGCCTGGAGGGGTATCAGCACGCTCCCGGTGAGCAGGAAGACCAGGAGCAGCGTGGCCAGCACCACGACGGCCAGGGCCAGGGGCAGCTTCTCGGCTATGGCGCTGCGGGTATCGACGAGACGCGCCGCCTGTCCGGTCACGGAGGTCTCGAAGGGGGCGTCCACCTTGCGGACTTGGCCGACCAGGTCCTGGGCCCGCTCCCCGATGGCCTCGCCTTCGGTGAGTACCGAGAGGTACGCGTACCCACCGCCGGAGGCGGAGCTCACCGGCCCCTCCACCCGCACCACTCCGGGCAGGGCCTCCACCCGCCGCTTGTAGCCGTCGAGGTCGGCCGGGGCGGGCGCCCCCTCGGTCAGCACGGTCAGGGTGCCGCCGGGGCTGCCCGGGAAGGCGTCGCGTATCTGCTGTTGCACCACGTGCGATTCGGCGGTCTTCGGCAGCTGCCGGTCGTCCACGGAGCCGAACTTCACCCCGAGGAAGGGCAGTCCGAGGAACACCAGTCCGGCCGTGGTGGCCAGCGCGAACAGCGGGGCGCGTCGCATCACGAGCCCGGTCAGCCGGGCCCAGCCCCGCCCGCCCCCGGCCCCGCTGCCGCCGTCTTCAGCGGCCGTCCGACGCCGCCGCCACAGCCGCCGCAGGTCGAGGGAGTTGACCCGCTCCCCGAGCAGCACCAGCGCCGCGGGGAGCAGGATCAGCGCGGCGGCCGCGGCGAGCAGGACCACCGCGACCCCGGCGTAGGCGAAGGAGCGCAGGAAGTACATCGGGAAGAACAGCATGGCCGAGAGGGAGACGGCGACGGTCAGCGCCGAGAAGAGCACCGTGCGCCCGGCCGTCCGCAGGGTGGCTCCGACGGCCGCCACCGGGTCGCGCCCGGCGGCCAGCTCCTCACGGAACCTGCGCACGATGAACAGGGCGTAGTCGATGGCGAGTCCGAGCCCTAGCGCGGTGGTCAGGTTCTGCGCGAAGACGGAGACGTCGGTGAACTCGGTGAGACCGCGCAGCACGGCATTGGTCCCGAGGACGGCGACGATGCCGACTCCGAGGGGCAGCAGGGCCGCGATGGCGCTGCCGAAGACGAGGACGAGCAGGACGAGCGTGACGGGCAGGGCGATCAGCTCGGCGCGCAGCAGGTCTTCCTGGACGGTGGAGGTGATCTCGCGTTGGACGGCGGCCGGTCCGCCGAGGGAGACCTTCACCGGGCCGTGCTCACCCCGGTAGCGCGGGGCGATCCGGTCGAGCACGGTGATGACCGTCTTCTCGTCTCCGAGCACCCGGGCGGCGATCAGTGCCTGCCGGCCGTCCTCGGAGCGCAGGGTGGGCAGGCGGGTCCGCCAGTACGAGCCCACGCCGGCCACCCCGTGCTCGGCGGCGAGCTCGGCCGTCAGGCGCTCGGCTTCGGCGGCGACGGCGGGGTCGTCCACCCCGGCGGCTCCCGCCCCGGTCCCGGCGTCGACGAGCAGGAGCAGATTGGGCTGGGAGCCGGGGAACTCGCGCTCCAGGGCCCGGGTGGCATAGGTGGACCGGGCTCCCGGGTCCTCCCAGCCGCCACTGCCCAGCCGGTCCGCGACTCCGCCCCCCGCGAAGACGGCCAGTGCCGTGACCACGAGCGCGAGCAGCAGCGAGAGCCTCGGACGTGCGGTGACGATCCGGGTCCACCGGCCGCCCTCCCCGGGCGACGGCGGTTTCTTGACTTCGGACATGACTCGGTGTCCCCTTCACCGTGATTGCCAGGCCACATAGACTGGCAAATACGAGCAGTCGCTCGCGTTTTCCAAGAATGCGAGCGATCTCTCGCGTTTGTCAATCACCCACGGGAAGCAACGGGAAGCAAGGGATTGGACATGCGGGAGACCTCCAGGACCGGGAGCACCGACAAAGCGGGTGAAAAGGACCTCACAGAGGCCGCCGAGGCGACCCCCGAAGCGGCCCCCGAGGCGACCCCCGAAGCCGCTCCCCGCCGCCGCCAGGCCCGCGGGGAACGCCGTATCGCCCAGCTCCTGTCGGCCGCCGCCGGGGTGTTCTGCCGCACGGGCTACGCCGCGGCCAGCACCAATGCCATCGCCCGCGAGGCCGGCGTGTCCCCGGGCACGCTCTACCAGTTCTTCCCGAACAAGGAGGCCATCGCCGTCGAGCTGGGCGGCCAGCTGCTCCAGCGTGCCCACGAGGCGCACGGCCAGGCCTTCCTCCCCGAGAACCTGGAACGGCCGCTGCCCGAGGTGATCGACGCCGTCCTGGACCCGGTCATCGCCTTCAACTGCGAGAACCCGGCCTTCTGGGCGCTCATGCACGGCTCCGGCGTCCCCGGGATCGCCCAGGAGCACGACGAACTGCACGCCGGGATGCTGACCCGCATCGAGGGAGTGCTGCAATCCCGCACCCCGCCCGCGGCCGGGCCGGCGGCGGATTCGGCCGAGCTCACCCACGTCGCGCAGATGGTCCTCGTCATCGTCAAGGCCTCGCTCGAACTGATCCTGGCCAGCGAGGGCGCCGAACGCGCCGCGTACGTCGCCGAGCTGAAGATCGTCCTGCTGCGCTACCTGGACCCGATGCTCACCACGCCTCCTCCTCGCTGACCCGCGCCCCGGAACCGCCGCCCGCCACGGGCCCGCCCTCCCTGGTACCGGCACCGACACCGGGGGAACCCGCCCGCAATCGCAGCCCCACCAGCGGAAACACCAGTACGGAGACCATCCCGGCCCCCACCAGCGCCGCCGCCTCCCCCGACCCGAGCTTGCCGTCCTGCACCCCGAGGGTGGTGATCGCCACCACCAGCGGAAGCGCCGTGGACCCGAACAGCGCCAGCGCCGACCGGTCCCGCCGCGCGAGGTCCCGGGGGGCCAGCAGCCACATGGGCAGCCCGCGCACGACGAGGAACAGCAGCAGGAAGACCGGCAGCAACAGCAGCACCCGCCCGCCCCCGAGCAGCGCCTTCAGGTCGAACTCGATCCCGGTGACCACGAAGAACAGCGGAACCAGGAAACCGAAGCCCATGGCCTCCACCTTCGAGAGCACGACCTCGCTGCTCTCCGGGGCGGCCCCTTGCAGGACCAGACGGGTGATCAGCCCGGCGGCGAAGGCGCCGAGCAGCACGTCGAGGCCGAGCACCTGGGCGAGACCCAGGAACGCCACGAGCATCAGCACCACCAGCCGCACCGCGAACTGCCCGCTGCTGTGCAGGGTCCGGGCGATGACCCGGGAGAACCAGGGCGGCTTGGGCCGCATCGCCCAGAACACCGCCGCGGCCGTGAGCACCGCGAAGGCGATCAGCAGGGCCGCCGAGCGGCCCGGCGCCCGCCCGCTGAGCAGCAGCGCCATCGCGATGATCGGTCCGAACTCGCCGACCGCGCCCATCGCCATCATCACGGTGCCGAACCTGCCCTGAAGGTCCCCCGCGTCCCGCAGGACCGGCAGGATCGTGCCCAGGGCGGTGCTGGTGAGCGCGGTGCCGATGTAGACGCCCTTGTCGAACCCGCCGCCCGACAGCAGCAGTCCGATGCCGAGCCCCAACGCGAGGGCGGCCACCCAGGCCCACACCGACCGCTTCAGGGTGTCGCCCTTGACCTGGGCGAACTGGATCTCATAGCCGGCCAGGAAGATCAGCATGGCGAGACCGAGCTGGCTCAGTACGTCGACCACCTCGCCCGAGTGCGCCCACCCGAGGATGTCGGGCCCGACGAGGACGCCCAGCAGGATCTCGAAGATCACCAGCGGAACGGGCAGCCAGCGCGAGACCCCGTACGCGAGCAGGGGGGCGAGCACCGCGATCGCCATGATCAGAATGAGAGTTGTCCCCGAATGCCCCATGGGTGCCATTTACATACGCTTTCCAGCACTTGTCCACTTCACGGCATCGCGGTACGGCGCCGGGCCAAGGCCTCCGCGAAAGATCCCGGAGAATGTTCGCATCCATACCCCCTAGGGGTATAGTCTCTGAGTGTCGGGGCCCGGTGGAGCGATCCACCGCCTCCCGCCGCCCGGATACGCCCTTGAAGAGGAGAACGACATGAGCGCCGACACGGACACCCAGACCACCACCGTCTACCGGGTGACCGGCATGACCTGCGGGCACTGCGAGGGCGCGGTGACCGCCGAGCTCTCCGCCCTGGCGGGCGTCAGCTCGGTCAAGGCCGTCGCCGCGACCGGCGAGGTCACCGTGGTCTCGGCCGCCCCGCTCGACGAGGCCGACGTACGCGCCGCCGTGGACGAGGCCGGGTACGAGCTCGCCGGCCAGGTCTGAGCCCTTCCCCTTCAGCACGCATCTCTTCGGCACAGCCCCGCCGGGCCGTACCGGCCAGCTCATACTGGTTCCGTACGGCCCGGCCCTCCCCCTGGAGCCCGGATCATGAGCAGCAGCACAGTGCACGACGGACCCATAGCGACGGCCGGTGCCGCCGAGGCCACGGCCGCGCCCGCGGCCACGGCCACCGCTGAGGTCGAGCTGACCATCGGCGGGATGACCTGCGCCTCCTGCGCGGCCCGCATCGAGAAGAAGCTGAACCGGATGGACGGGGTCACCGCCTCGGTGAACTACGCCACCGAGAAGGCCAAGGTCTCGTACGGCACGGGCGTCGAGGTCGCCGACCTCATCGCGACCGTGGTCAAGACCGGCTACACCGCCGAGGAGCCCCCGCCGCCGGAGCCCGAGCACGTGGAGGAGTCCGCGGCGCCCGAGGAGGTGCGCGACCCCGAACTGGCCGCGCTGCGCCAGCGCCTCCTGGTCTCCACCGCGCTCGCCCTGCCCGTCGTCCTGCTCGCGATGGTCCCGGCCCTCCAGTTCGACAACTGGCAGTGGCTCTCGCTCACCCTCGCCGCCCCCGTCGTCGTCTGGGGCGCCCTCCCCTTCCACAAGGCCGCCTGGACCAACGCCCGGCACGGCGCCGCCACCATGGACACCCTGGTCTCGGTCGGCACCGGAGCCGCCTTCCTCTGGTCGCTGTGGGCCCTGTTCTTCGGCCACGCCGGAATGCCCGGCATGCGCCACGAGTTCGACTTCGCCATCTCCCGTACCGACGGCTCCTCCGCGATCTACCTGGAGGTGGCCGCCGGAGTCGTCAGCTTCATCCTGCTCGGCCGGTACCTGGAGGCCCGCTCGAAGCGGAAGGCCGGAGCCGCCCTCAAGGCACTGATGCGCCTGGGCGCCAAGGACGTGGCCGTCCTGCGCGGGGGCTCCGAGGTGCGCATCCCCGTGAGCGCGCTCGCCGTCGGCGACCGGTTCGTCGTCCGGCCCGGCGAGAAGATCGCCACCGACGGCACGGTCGTCGAAGGCAGCTCCGCCGTGGACGCCTCCATGCTGACCGGCGAGTCCGTCCCGGTCGAGGTCGCCGTCGGCGACTCCGTCACCGGCGCCACCGTCAACGCCTCCGGCCGCCTGGTCGTCGAGGCGACCCGCGTCGGCTCCGACACCCAGCTCGCCCGGATGGCCAAGCTGGTCGAGGACGCGCAGAACGGCAAGGCCGAGGTGCAGCGCCTCGCCGACCGGATCTCCGGCGTCTTCGTGCCGGTCGTGCTGCTGCTGGCGCTGGGCACCTGGGTGACCTGGCTGCTGATCACCGACAACCCGACGGCCGCGTTCACCGCCGCCGTGGCCGTCCTGATCATCGCCTGCCCGTGCGCCCTGGGCCTGGCCACACCGACCGCGCTGATGGTCGGCACCGGGCGGGGCGCGCAGCTCGGGATCCTGATCAAGGGCCCCGAGGTACTGGAGTCCACCCGCCGCGTGGACACCATCGTCCTGGACAAGACCGGAACGGTCACCACCGGCCGGATGACCCTGGCCGGCGTGCACCCCGCCGAGGGCGTGGACGAGACCGAGCTGCTGCGCCTGGCCGGTTCGCTGGAGCACGCCTCCGAGCACCCGATCGCGCGGGCCATCGCCACCGGCGCCGCCGAGAGGGCCGGGGCCCTGCCGGTCCCTGAGGGCTTCGAGAACCTCGCCGGGCTCGGCGTCCAGGGCGTGGTCGACGGCCACGCCGTCCTGGTGGGCCGCGAGAAGCTGCTGGCCGACTGGTCGATCGCGCTGCCCGCCGCCCTGGCCGGGGCCAAGGCCGCCGCCGAGGCGGCCGGTTCCACCGCCGTCCTGGTGGCCTGGGACGGGGAGGCCCGCGGGGTGCTGACCGTGGCCGACGCGGTCAAGGAGACCAGCGCCGAGGCGGTGTCCCGGCTGCGGGCCCTGGGGCTGACCCCGGTCCTGCTGACCGGCGACAACAAGGCCGTCGCCGAAACGGTGGCCCGCGAGGTGGGCATCGACGAGGTCATCGCCGAGGTCCTCCCGCAGGACAAGGTGGACGTCGTACGCCGGCTGCAGGCCGAGGGCCGTACGGTCGCCATGGTCGGCGACGGGGTCAACGACGCGGCCGCGCTCGCCCAAGCCGACCTGGGCCTGGCGATGGGCACCGGGACCGACGCGGCGATCGAGGCGAGCGACCTGACCCTCGTACGGGGCGACCTGCGGGTGGCGGCGGACGCGATCCGGCTCTCCCGGCGGACCCTGGCCACCATCAAGGGCAACCTGTTCTGGGCCTTCGGCTACAACGTCGCGGCGCTGCCGCTGGCGGCCGCCGGACTGCTCAACCCGATGATCGCGGGGGCCGCGATGGCCTTCTCCTCGGTCTTCGTGGTGACCAACAGCCTGCGGCTGCGCTCCTTCCGCTAGTGACCACCCTTCGCAACTCGCACACACTTCCTTCACGCGAGACGCAGATCACAGCGACCGCAACGTAACCATCGGGCGGGCTCGTGGGTCTAATGGGGCGATGCCGGGAAGTCTTGGGACTTCCCGGCACTTGGACACCCGGTCCGGGTCCCGTGGGGGGAATCCGTTCCGGGGTAAGGAAAGCGCCCCGACCTTCGACCCGTGGGGGGATCGATGGCGGGGCGCTTTTCCTGTCTTTGCGAGAGCCTCGGGTCAGCGGGACTCGACCGGGACGAAGTCGCGCAGGACCTCGCCGGTGTAGATCTGGCGCGGACGGCCGATGCGGGAGCCGGGCTCCTTGATCATCTCGTGCCACTGGGCGATCCAGCCGGGCAGCCGGCCGATCGCGAAGAGCACGGTGAACATCTCGGTCGGGAAGCCCATCGCGCGGTAGATCAGGCCCGTGTAGAAGTCCACGTTCGGGTAGAGGTTGCGCTCGACGAAGTACTCGTCGGCCAGCGCGTGCTCTTCCAGCTTGAGCGCGATGTCGAGCAGCTCGTCGTCCTTGCCGAGCGCCGAGAGGACGTCGTGCGCCGCCGCCTTGATGATCTTCGCCCGGGGGTCGAAGCTCTTGTAGACGCGGTGCCCGAAGCCCATCAGGCGGACGCCGTCTTCCTTGTTCTTCACCTTGCGGATGAAGGCGTCGACGTCGCCGCCGTCGTTCTTGATGCCTTCGAGCATCTCCAGAACGGACTGGTTGGCGCCACCGTGCAGGGGGCCCCACAGGGCCGAGATGCCGGCGGAGATCGAGGCGAACATGTTCGCCTGCGAGGAGCCGACCAGACGCACGGTGGAGGTCGAACAGTTCTGCTCGTGGTCCGCGTGCAGGATCAGCAGCTTGTCGAGCGCCGCGACCACGACCGGGTCCAGGTCGTACTCCTGGGCCGGCACGGAGAAGGTCATGCGCAGGAAGTTCTCGACGTAGCCGAGGTCGTTGCGCGGGTAGACCACCGGGTGGCCGACCGACTTCTTGTACGCGTAGGCCGCGATCGTCGGAAGCTTGGCGAGCAGCCGGATCGTCGAGAGGTGGCGCTGCTTCTCGTCGAACGGGTTGTGGCTGTCCTGGTAGAACGTCGACAGCGCGCTGACCACGGAGGACAGCATCGCCATCGGGTGCGCGTCACGCGGGAAGCCGTCGTAGAACCGCTTGACGTCCTCGTGCAGAAGCGTGTGCTGGGTGATCTCGTTGCGGAACGACGCGAGCTGGTCGACGGTCGGCAGCTCCCCGTTGATCAGCAGGTAAGCGACCTCGATGAAGGTCGAGCGCTCGGCGAGCTGCTCGATCGGGTATCCGCGGTAGCGCAGGATGCCCTGCTCACCGTCGAGGTAGGTAATGGCGGACTTATAGGCGGCGGTGTTTCCGTAGCCGCTGTCCAGGGTGACCAGCCCGGTCTGAGCCCTGAGCTTCGCAATGTCGAAGCCCTGGTCACCGACGGTGCTCTCGACCACCGGGTAGGTGTATTCACCGTCCGCGTACCGCAGTACTACAGAGTTGTCGCTCACGTCATCCCTCACCGACGTAGTGCCTCTTCTTCGAGGTGCCCTGACTGCCTCTACCTTCCCCCATTTGGCGCAGGAGAGTGCACTCGGGGTCGGCCTTTGGCGGTTTCGACGGCACTCAGTGCCGCCAAGCTGCTCATCCTGCCCCTCCGCGCCGGTTGGTGGAACCCCAAATGATCGATCATTTAGGTGATGTTTCCCACCGGTATACGTCCGGACAGTCTGGGTGCTACGGCGGTGTACCTCCTGCCTGCGGAAACGGTACGCACCGCCTGACCGAGGGCTTTGCGGGACCCGACCAGGACGACCAATTTCTTCGCCCGGGTCACCGCCGTGTAGAGCAGGTTGCGCTGGAGCATCATCCAGGCCCCGGTGGTGACCGGGATCACCACGGCCGGATATTCACTCCCCTGGGAGCGGTGGATGGTGACGGCGTACGCGTGTGCCAGCTCGTCGAGCTCGCCGAACTCGTACTCCACCTCCTCGTCCTCGTCGGTGCGCACCGTCAGGCGCTGTTCGTCCAGGTCCAGGGCGGTAACCACGCCGACCGTGCCGTTGAAGACGCCGTTGGCGCCCTTTTCGTAGTTGTTGCGGATCTGGGTGACCTTGTCGCCCACCCGGAAGACCCGGCCGCCGAAGCGCTTCTCGGGCAGGTCCGGCCGGGCCGGGGTGATGGCCTGCTGGAGCAGGGCGTTGAGGTTCCCCGCGCCGGCCGGGCCCCGGTGCATGGGGGCGAGCACCTGGATGTCGCGGCGCGGGTCGAGCCCGAATCTGGCCGGAATGCGCCGTGCGGCGACGTCCACGGCGAGTTTTCCGGCCTCCTCGGTGTCCTCTTCGGGGAAGAGGAAGAAGTCGGGCAGCCCGTCGGTGATCGGCGGCAGGCCGGTGTTGATCCGGTGGGCGTTGGTGACCACGCCGGACTGCTGGGCCTGCCGGAAGATCGTGGTCAGCCGGACGGCGGGGACCGGCCCGCCCTCGGCGAGCAGATCGCGCAGCACCTCGCCGGCGCCGACCGAGGGCAGCTGGTCCACGTCCCCCACCAGCAGCAGGTGGGCTCCCGGTGCCACGGCCTTGACCAGTTTGTTCGCCAGCAGCAGGTCGAGCATCGAGGCCTCGTCCACGACGACCAGGTCGGCGTCGAGCGGGCGGTCCCGGTCGTACGCCGCGTCCCCGCCCGGTTTCAGCTCCAGCAGCCGGTGCACCGTGGAGGCCTCGGCCCCGGTGAGCTCGGCCAGCCGCTTGGCCGCCCGGCCGGTGGGGGCGGCGAGCACCACCTTGGCCTTCTTGGCGCGGGCCAGTTCCACGATCGAGCGGACGGTGAAGGACTTGCCGCACCCCGGGCCCCCGGTGAGGACCGCGACCCGGCGGGTGAGGGCGAGGCGGACCGCGTCCCGCTGCCCGGGGGCGAGCTTGGCCCCGGTCCGGCCGGCGAGCCAGCCCAGCGCCTTCTCCCAGTCCACCTCCCGGAAGGCCGGCATCCGGTCCTCGTCGGCGTTCAGGAGCCGGCGCACCTGGCCGACCAGCGACAGCTCGGCCCGGTGGAAGGGCACCAGGTACACGGCGGTGAGGTCCGGGCCGCCCGCCGGGTCCGGCACGGATTCCCGTACGACCCCTTCCGGATCGGCGGCGAGCTCGGCCAGGCAGTCGATGACCAGTCCGGTGTCCACCTGGAGCAGCTTGACCCCGTCGGAGATGAGCCGGTCCTCGGGCAGGAAGCAGTGGCCCTGGTCGGTGGACTGGGACAGGGCGTACTGGAGGCCTGCCTTGACCCGCTCCGGGCTGTCGTGCGGGATGCCCACGGCCTGGGCGATGCGGTCGGCGGTGAGGAAGCCGATGCCCCAGACGTCGGCGGCGAGCCGGTAGGGCTGGTTCTTGACCACGGAGATGGAGGCGTCGGCGTACTTCTTGTAGATGCGCACCGCGATGGAGGTGGAGACGCCGACCCCCTGGAGGAAGACCATGACCTCCTTGATGGCCTTCTGCTCCTCCCAGGCGGCACCGATCATCTTCGTCCGCTTGGGGCCGAGGCCGGGCACCTCGATCAGTCTCTTCGGCTCCTCCTCGATGACGTCGAGGGTGTCCGTGCCGAAGTGCTCCACGATCCGGTCGGCGATCTTCGGGCCGATGCCCTTGATCAGGCCGGATCCGAGATAGCGCCGGATGCCCTGGATGGTCGCGGGCAGGAGCGTGGAGTAGTTCTCGACGGTGAACTGCTTGCCGTACTGGGGGTGCGAGCCCCAGCGGCCCTCCATGCGCAGCGATTCGCCCGGCTGGGCCCCGAGGAGAGATCCGACGACCGTGAGCAGGTCACCGGAGCCGCGGCCGGTGTCCACCCGCGCGACCGTGTATCCGCTCTCCTCGTTGGCGTAGGTGATGCGCTCCAGCACCCCCTCGACCACTGCCTGTTGCACCGCCGCGTTGGTAGTCATGTGCCGAAACTACCGCCTGCCACCGACGGCCCGCCGGGCCTGTGGACAACCGAAAGGGGGTCCGGCCTTCCGGCCGGACCCCCTCACGGTTACCCCTCCCTCGTCGGACTTCCCGATCCCCCCAGATCCCTCCCTGGAAGCGCCGACGCAACATACGACCCGCGACCCCCGCCGGTGGTTGCACGCCGATTCACACCTTTACTCCGTCATTACCCAAGGGTGATCCCAGCGCGATCCGAGGTGCCGGCGAATCGCCACAGAAGTAGCGTTTCCGGCATGAGCGAACCTTCATTCCAGGACGACGTGATCAACGAGCTCGGCGACGACCGGCTGACCGAGATCGCCGGACTCCTCGGCACCGACGCGACCGGCGCCCGCGAGACCGTCGCGACCACCATCGGCGCGATGACCGGCGACCTCCAGGCGAAGGCCGACACCGATGACGACGACGGCAACGAGGTCCGCCAGGCCTTCGCCGAGGTGACCGAGGCACCGCTGGAGGGCGTGGCCACCCTCGGCGGCGGCCTGGGAGGGATGCTCAGCGGCGGGATGATGGCCGGGGTGCTCGCCAAGGTGAGCAAGCCCGTGGCCAATGCCGTCTCCAAGAAGACCGGCATCCCCGCCCCCACCATCGCCCGCGTCATCGAGCTGCTGATCCCGGTGCTGCTGGCCGTCTTCGCCAAGCGCGCGGCCGCCGGCAAGGGCGGGGGCGGCGGTACGAGCCCTTCGGCCGCCGGGTCCGGCGCCGACTCCCCGATCCCCTCCCCCGGAGCCGTACCGGGCGCGGCGGGCGCCACGCCGGGTGCCCCGGGCGCCACGCCGGCCGGCGGCGGCCTCGGCGACCTGCTGGGCCAGATCCTGGGCGGCGGCAAGAAGTAGTCACCCGCGCGGCGAGGCGGGCAGGTACGGGGGCGGGAGCCATCCCCCGGCCCCGCCCCCTCCGCGCCTCGCTATCCTCGGGCGCCGTGACTCCTCCGCCTCGCGAACGAGGAGGCTTCTCACTCGGGCCCGAGGACCCTCATGACGGCCAAGCCCTGACCGCTCCGTGGGAGGGCACCAACGTATTGCTCGGCCGCTCGCCCGCGGGCTCAAAGCCGAACAGTTCACCCAAGTGGGCGACACCACCTCAAGCGGGTCTGGATCGCCGAGCTGGACGGCCGCCCGGTCGGCCCGGTGATGTGCGTACGGGAGGACGGCGCGCCGGGCGCCTGGGGGCACCTCCCAGCGGTAGCTGGGGGAGGCTGCGGCTGCTCCTGGTGGAACCGGCGGGCCGCGGCCACGGCATCGGGGCCGAGCTCGTCGCCACGGTGGTCGACTTCGCCCGCTCGGTCGGCTACCGCGAACTGGTCCTCTGGACCAACGACGTGCTGACCTCGGCCCGTTCCCTCTACCAGCGCGCCGGATTCACCCTGGTCGCCGAACGCCCCCACCGGTCCTACGGGGTCACCCTGACGGGGCAGGACTGGCGGCTGCCCCTACGGGAGCACCCGTAGGCCCCGTAGCCCTCGTAGACCCCGTAGCGACGACCGCGCCAACGGCCGTACGGGGCTTCGCGCCCCCCGGAGCCAGCGAGGTGAGCGCCACCCCGCCGACGAGCAGGGCCGCGGCCACCCAGCGCAGCCCCGAGATCCCCTCCCCGAGGACCAGCGCGGCCGAGGACATCCCGAACACCGGGACCAGCAGGGAGAACGGCGCGACGGCGGAGGCCGCGTAGCGGCGCAGCAGGTAGCCCCAGGCCCCGAAGCCGAAGACGGTGGACACCCAGGCGACGTACCCGATCACGGCGGCCCCGGACCAGTCGAGGCCGCTCAGAGCGGCCAGATCCCGCTCGGGGCCCTCGATCAGCAGCGAGAGCCCGAACAGCGGCAGCACCGGGACCAGGCACACCCAGACCATGAAGTTGAGCGCGTCGGGCGGCGCGGCCTTGCGGGTCAGGACGTTGGAGACGCCCCAGCAGGCGGCGGCCGCGACCACGAGCACGAAGCCGAGCACCGGCCCGGACGTCCCCTCGTCCACGGCTGCGACGGTGATCCCGCCGAGCGCCACCGCCATGCCCAGGATCCGTACCCGCCCCGGGCGTTCGCGCAGGACGACGGCGGCGAGGACGGCGGTGAAGACGGCCTGGATCTGCAGGACGAGGGAGGAGAGCCCGGCGGGCATCCCGTGCGCCATCCCCGTGAAGAGCAGGCCGAACTTGGCGATGCCGAGGGCGATTCCGACCCCGACGATCCACTTCCAGGCGACCTTGGGCGGACCGACGAAGAAGACGGCGGGAACGGCGGCGACGAGGAAGCGCAGGGCGGACAGGAGCAGCGGCGGGAAGTGGCCGAGGCCGATCTCGATGACGACGAAGTTGAAGCCCCAGACGGCGGCGACGAGTACGGCGAGTGCGATGTGTACGGGACGCATGCTCCGAGCATCGGCCCCTCAACCATTTAGCACCAGCGCGGATCTCTTCCGGGATGGATGAAGCAACGCTTACGCTTCTCCCATGCTCGATCTCGCCCGGCTCCGCGCCCTGCACGCCGTCTCCGTCCACGGTTCGGTCGCGGGCGCGGCGGCCGCCCTCGGATACACCCCTTCCGCCGTCTCGCAGCAGATCGCCAAGCTGGAGCGGGAGACCCGGACCACGCTGCTGGAGCGGCGCGGGCGCGGGGTGGCGCTCACCGAGGAGGCGCGCCACCTGGCGGACACCGCGCAGGAGCTGCTGGCCATCGTGGAGCGCGCCGAGACCACCCTGGAGGAGCGGCGCGGGCAGCCGAGCGGGCTGCTGGCGGTCTCCGCCTTCGCCTCGGCCGCGCGCGGGCTGCTGCCGGGGGTGCTGGCCGATCTGGCCGCCCGGCATCCGGCGCTGGAGGTCCGCCTGACGGAGGTGGACCCCCATCTCTCGGTGGACCTGGTGGCCCGGGGCGTCACCGATCTGGCGGTCGCGCACGACTGGGACATCGCCCCGCTGCCCACCCCCGAGGGGGTTGAGCAGGCGGTGATCGGGGACGATCCCTGCGACCTCGTGGTGCCGGCCGGGCATCCGTTCACCCGCCGCGCCGCCATCCGCAGGGAGGATCTGGGCGGGCTGCGGTGGGTGTGCCAGCCGCCCGGCCGGGTCTGCCACGACTGGCTGGTACGGACCCTGCGCGCGGTCGGGTACGAGCCCGACATCGCGCACGTCGCCGAGGAGAACCACACCATCGTCGCGCTGGTCGCGGCCGGGCTCGGGGTGGCGGTCGTACCGCGCCTGGGCACCGGGGTCCTGCCGCCGGGGGCGGTGGCCGTACCGCTGGAGCCGGGCCCGGTCCGCCGCCTGTACGCCCTGTGGCGGACCGGGGCGGCCCGCCGGCCCGCGATCACCGAGACGGTGCGGACCTTGCAGGAGCACTGGCTCCAGGGCCCGGACAGCCCCCGTCCGGGGGACCTGGCGAGTGTCCGCCGCTCCGGGGGCGCGGCCCGGCAGTAGCGTCCGGCGCGTGCCGTACCAAGCCTCCCGCCGGACCCTGCTCACCGCGGCCGCCGTGGCCGCCGTCACCGCCGCGGGGGCCGTCTCCGCCGCCGTCGGAACCTCCCGGGCCCCTGCCGGACCGGCCCCGGGGGGACCGGCCCCCGACGACCACCGGCCGGGCGACGAGGTCCCCGCGCGGACCCCCGACCGGGCCGCGCTGCGCGAGACCATGGCCCGGATGAGCCCGGCCGAGCTGGTCGGGCAGCTCTTCGTGTCGCGGGTGTACGGGCATTCGGCCACCGATCCCGACCCGGAGGACGCCGCGCAGAACCAGGCGCTGTTCGGGGTGCGCACCGCCGCCGAGCTGGTCTCCCGCTACCACCTGGGCGGGATCGTCTACTTCGGCTGGGCGCACAACACCCGCACCCCGAAGCAGATCGCCGAACTGTCGGCCGGCCTCCAGCGTGCGGCCACGGCCCCGGCCCCGGCGAGCGGGGGCACGGGTACGGGTACGGGCGCGGCTACGGGCGCGGGCATCCCGCTGCTCCTGTCCATCGACCAGGAGCACGGCGCCGTGGCGCGGATCGGCAAGCCCGCGACCCTGCTCCCCGGGGCGATGGCGCTGGGCGCCCTGGCGCTGGGTGAGGGCGGGTCCACCGCCGAGGCCCGCCGGGCCGCGCGCATCGCGGGCGCCGAGCTGGCCGCGATGGGCATCCGGCACAACTACGCGCCGGTGGCCGACGTGAACACCGACCCCGCCAACCCGGTGATCGGCGTACGGTCCTTCGGCTCCGACCCGCACGCCGTGGCGGCCCTGGTCGCCGCCCAGGTCCGCGGGTACCAGGGCGCCGGGGTGGCCGCCACCGCGAAGCACTTCCCGGGGCACGGGGACACGGGAACCGACAGCCATGTGGGGCTGCCGCTGATGACCCACACCCGCGCGCGGTGGGAGGAGCTGGACGAGCCTCCGTTCCGGGCGGCCGTGGCGGCGGGCGTGGACGCGGTCATGACCGCGCACATCGTCTTCCCCGCGCTCGACCCCTCGGGGGATCCGGCGACCCTGTCGAGGCCCATCGTCACCGGCATCCTGCGCGAACGCCTGGGGTTCCAGGGAGTGGTGGTCACCGATGCCCTGGACATGGCCGGGGTGCGCCAGAAGTACGGGGACGACCGGGTCCCGGTGCTGGCCCTGAAGGCGGGCTGCGACCAGCTGCTGAACCCGCCGGACCTGGGGCTCGCGCACCGCAGCGTGCTGGCCGCCCTGGCCTCGGGCGAGCTGACGCGGGCCCGGATCGAGGAGTCCGTCCTGCGGATCCTGGAACTGAAGGCCCGCCGGGGCCTGTTCGACACGGCGCGGGTGGCGACCACGGCCGAGGCGGTGGACGCGACGGTCGGGATCCCGGCACACCTGGCCGCCGCCGACGAGATCGCGGCCCGGACGACGACGCTGCTGGCCAATCCGGTGAAGCTGCTCCCGCTGGACGCGAAGGCCCGGCCGCTGCTGCTGGTCACCGGGACCGACCCGGTCTCCCCCACGGGTACGACGGGGCCCCCTACCTCGGTACTGGCCCGGGAGCTGTCCGCGCTGGGCTGCCGGGCGACGGCCGTGGCCCCCGCCCGCGCGGTGGCGGCCGCCCCCGGGAACGCCGCGGTGCTCGTGTGCACGTACAACGTCCCCGAGGGCGAGAGTCCGCAGCGCGAGCTGGTCGCGGAACTGCTGGCCACCGGGGTGCCGGTGGTCCTGCTCGCGCTGCGCAACCCGTACGACCCGGCCCGGCTGCCGAAGTGCGCGGCCGAGCTCGCGACGTACACCTGGACGGATGTGGAGCTGCGGGCGGCGGCCCGGGTGATCACCGGGGCCGTGCGGCCCACCGGGCGCCTGCCGGTCCCGGTGCCGGGCCGCTACCCGCTGGGCCACGGGCTGGCGTACGGGCCCTAGGGGATGTCCCTGGCGCCCCGGCCGGCCCGTGGACCAGCGGGCCCTACCGGAGAGCTACGGCCGCAGCATCGGCTCGCGCTCCAGGTCCCGCTGGTCGAGCCGCGCGTCCGGCTTGGCCAGCGGCGCGGCCTTCGCCGAGTCGGCGAGCGCGGCGGCCGGGGCCACTCCGGCCCACTGGAGGATCTTCGCGGTGGCGAGGGCCTTCTCGCCGTCCTGGAGCTTGGCCACGTTGGCCCCGTGGTTGGCGCCCGGCGCGATCATCACGTAGCTGTCGTGGACCCCGTAGCCGAGGTGGAACGGTTCCGCACCCCACGGGTCGTTCTGCCCGTAGACGAAGAGCATCTGGTTCGCGTGGTGCTTGACCCAGTTGTCCACGTCCTTCATCGCTCCCGGCTGGAAGGTCATCGGGATGTCGCGGGGCACGAAGCTGCGCGGCGGCTGGTAGCCGTAGCGGCTCAGGTTGCCCAGGTGGGGCTGCTTGATGTCGGGCGAACCGAGCTGCGTACCCGCCTGGTAGTAGTACGGGGTGTACGTCTCCAGTCCCTGGTCGGCGTAGGCCGAGAAGCCGGAGATCGTGTCGACCGTGTCCCAGATCTCCTGGTCGCTCGCGGTCGCGGCGACCGGGATGGAGGCGCAGTCGGAGAGCAGGCTGTACTGCCAGAAGGCCCACACGTAGTCGAGCACGACGGCCTCGTAGGCCTTGTCGAGGTTGCCGACGGTGGTGAAGGTCCAGCCGTTCTCGGCGGCTGCGGCCGCGTACTTGACCTCCAGCGGGTCGCGGCGCACGAGCGCCTCGCGCTGCACCGCGTTCAGCTTGTCGCGGCACTCCTTGGTGCCGACCTTGGTGAAGAACCGGTCGTAGGCCGAGTCCTCGTTGTTGACCACGTCGTTGGGCGCGACGTACGCGACGACCCCGTCCATGTCACGGGGGTAGAAGCGCTCGAAGTAGGTGGCCGTCATGCCGCCCTTGCTGCCGCCCGTGGCCAGCCAGTTCTTCTTGTAGATCTTCTTCAGCGCGGTGAAGATCCGGTGCTGGTCGCTGGCGGCCTGCCAGATGTCCAGGTTCGCCCAGTTGGCCGGGTCGGGCCGGGAGGGGGTGAAGAAACGATACTCCAGCGATACCTGGTTGCCGTCGACGATGGTCGTGGGCTCACTGCGGCGCGGGTTGGTGTTGACGTTGTAGCCGGAGGTGTAGAACACGGTGGGCCGCGAGACGTCCTTGTGCAGCAGGGTCAGGCGCTGCTTGAAGGTGCCCCTCCACGGCGCGCGGTGGTCGACCGGCTGTTCGTAGTTCAGTACGAAGAAGCGGTAGCCGGGATACGGCTTCTCCTCGATCAGGCTCATCCCCGGGATGGAGAGGATCTGGTCCTTGATGTCCGTGGTCGTGCCTGCGGTGGCATCCGTGGCGGCGGCCGGCCCTGCGGCGGTGGCCGCTTGTGCCGTGAAGCCGGCTGCCCCCATGGTGCCGATGAGCACCACGAGCGACAGCAGCCATCCGAGCGTCTTGCGCATTCACCCTCCCCTTGAGTTCACTTCGGTCGCCGTGAACCTAGCGGGGTCAACGCACAGCTGAACAGACCTAGTTGGGCCGGTCCATCAGCACAGTATCCAGCCGGAATCGATGGATCCGGCCCCCACGCTCCCCTTTACATACACGCAGCGCGCGATCGCGTGGACGGTGACAGGTCCGGCATATCGGGTGAATCGCCCTGCGTCACGGACCGGGGCGCCCCCGCGGGGCTGGATGCTCACCGACATCGGGCGGCGTACGCCGGGCTCGCGGGCGACCGCCACCGCGCAGGCCTGATCGCGGGTCCGGTACACGCGCACCTCGCCCGTGGAGAACGGCAGGGTCCGCACCAGCTGCCCCCCGCACCCCCCGGTCGCCGCCTGCGCGGGCGGCGCCCCCAGCAGCCCGGCCACGACGAACCACATCGTCGCCGCGAACACCCCCAGGCCGGCCGCCCGGCGTCCGCGTCGGTTCCGTGCCTTGAACACCCTGTCCCCCATCGGTCGTACGTACAACGCGCGTACGCACGTACGACACCCGATGCCCTCGAAAGGTTGCGGTGGACAAGGAATCAGCCCGCCACCACTGGTTTCGCCTCACCCCCCGCCGCGTGGTCGAAGACCGATTCCCGGGGCCTGACCAGGGTGGCGACGGCGATCGACTGGAGATGGGTGGTGCGCACGGCGGGCTGGTTGGCCTCGCCGAAGATCCCACCCGTGGCGCCCGTGCCGCCGTTGTACGGGAGCACCGGCAGGCAGCCGATGTGCGAATCGTTGACCTTCAGCATGCCGCCGTTGACCACCTCCTCACAGAACCGCTCGACGATCCGCTCGTCCTGCGTCCACAGGGAATTGCGCAGGCCGTAGCGGTTGCCGTTGAGGAAGCCGATGGCCTCGTCGAGGCCCGCCGACACCTCGGGCACGACCACGCACAGCAGCGGGAAGAAGGTCTCCTCGCGGAAGGCGCGCAGCCGGGCGGCCGCGGCCAGCCCGTCCACCCGGACGACCGCCGGCCGGATGAACGGTCCCGCCTCCGTCGGCACGTCGTCCACGTCCACGAACTCCCCGCCGCACAGCAACCGCCCGCCGGCCGCCAGCACCTCGTCGAGGAACTCGGTGAACTCCGCCCGCTTGACCACGGGGCTCAGCACCGTGTGCGGATCCTCCGGCACACCGGGCCGGATCTCCCCCACCCGCTCCAGCAGCTCCTTCAGGAGCCGGTCCGCCGCCTCCGGGTGGACGATGGCGAACTTCGGGGTCATGCAGATCTGCCCGGAGCCGTAGTACCGCTCGCACAGGGCCCGCGCGGCGAGACCGGTCTCGGCGTCGTGCCACACCAGCACCCCGTCGTTGCCCGACAGTTCGAGTACGGGCTTCTTCCCCGCGGCCACGCACTCCCGCTCCAGCCTGAGGCCCTGCTCGGAGCCGCCGAAGAAGACGAGGTCGTCGCAGTCGGGGCTGTCCAGCCACTGGCGCAGCACGGCGCGGGCGTGCGTCGAGACCACGTTCAGGGTGCCGGGCGGGGCGCCGAGCCGCTCCAGGAGCGGGGCCACGATCTCCCGGTAGACGAAGCTGACGCCCAGCGGGGCGGTCGGCGGCGCGTTGACGACCAGGCTGTTGCCCGCGGCCAGCGCCGTCACCCCGTAGAAGGAGTTCGAGGTCGGGGCGTTGCGCGGCGGGCTCAGGCACACCACCCCGTCCGGCTTGCGCACCATCCGGATCCGCCGGCCCGCCGCGGTCCGTTCGGGCTCCCGCAGGCGCTCGGCGAAGTCGGCCACGGAGTCCGGATGGAGGCCGCAGGCCACCGAGTCCAGCTCCCAGGCCGCCAGCCGTACGGGGTGCCCCTCGGCGACCAGCAGGTCCGTCAGCTCCTCGCGCCGCTCGACGACGGCCCGGTGGACGCCGCGCAGCAGCTCCAGCCGGTCGGCGAGCGGCACCCTCGCCCACGCCGGCTGGGCGGCGCGGGCGGCGGCCAGGGCGCGCAGGCCCTGCTCCGGGGTGGACATGGCGACGCGGCCGGCCAGTAGACGGTCGTCGTAGGGCAGGTCCTCGCCGCGTTCCAGCCGGGCCTTGAGGCCGAGCACCGCGAACGGCTCGCGCAGGAGTTGACCCACCCGGGGCCAGTAGACCCAACGGGTGCCGGGCTCTTCGGCACCCCCGACCCATACCTCGTAAGAGTGCATCCACAACTTCCTAGCGGGATAACGGGAGTTCACGATCAAGAAGGAGATTACGCTAGGTGAGCACAGGACCGCGCACCGTAGCCGTGAGAGGCATCAGAAATGACGACCGACCTGCTCGACCGCAAGCTGGACCGCGCCTTCGCCCACATGGACGTCAACGGGGACCAGGTGATCGACGAGCACGACATCATCGGGCTCGGTTCCCGCCTGCTGTCGGCCCTCGGGGAGCCGGCCACCTCTCCCAAGGCGACCCAGGTGATGGGCGGGCTCGTCGACTTCTGGCAGGAGCTCTTCACCGAGCTGGACGTCGACCGGGACGGCAAGGTCACGCCGCAGGAGTACAAGCAGGGCATGACGCGCCTCTACCAGGGCGGCGGCGCGGCGTACGACAGGTCGTTCCGGCCGATGGTCCAGGCGATGCTCCTGGTCGTCGACACGGACGGCGACGGGCGCATCAGCACCGAGGAGTTCCACAAGGCCCAGCTGGCCTTCGACACGAAGCTGAACCGCGAGGACGCGGACGTGCTCTTCGCCCGGATCGACACGAACCACGACGGGTTCCTGTCGGTGGACGAACTCCTCGATGCCGTACGCGAGTACTACACCGGTGACGACGAGGACGCCCCGGGGAACCTGCTGTTCGGCGAACTCTGATCCGACAGGCCCCCAGGGGTGCCTAAGCCGCGGCGGCCGGCTCGTCCTCGCCCACGAAGGTCCGCCAGAGCTCCGCGTACCGGCCGCCGCGGGCCAGCAGTTCGGCGTGGGTGCCGTCCTCCGCCACCCGGCCGCGGTCCATGACCACGACCCGGTCGGCGCGCGCGGCGGTGGTCAGCCGGTGCGCCACGACGAGGGTGGTGCGCTTGCCCGCGAGCCGGTCGGTGGCCTGGTTGACCAGGGCCTCGGTCGCCAGGTCGAGGGCGGCCGTGGCCTCGTCGAGCAGCAGCACGTCCGGGTCCACCAGCTCGGCGCGGGCCAGCGCGATCAGCTGGCGCTGGCCGGCGGAGAGGTTGCGGCCGCGCTCGGCGACGGTGTGCAGGTAGCCGCCGTCAAGGGTGGCGATCATCTGGTGGGCACCGACCGCGCGCGCGGCGGCCTCCACCTCGGCGTCGCTCGCCTCGGGCCGCCCGTAGGCGATGGCGTCGCGCACGGTCCCCGGGAAGAGGTACGGCTCCTGGGGGACGACCCCGAGCCGGTGGCGGTACCCCGTCAGGTCCAGCTCGCGCAGGTCCGTGCCGTCGGCGGTGACCCGGCCGGACGTCGGATCGTAGAACCGGGCCACCATCTTGACCAGCGTGGACTTGCCGGCCCCGGTCTCGCCGACGAAGGCGACGGTCTGGCCGGCCGGTATGCGCAGGCTGATTCCGGCCAGCGCCTGCTCCTTCTCGCCGCGCTCCTCGGCGGTGCCGTACCCGAAGTGGACCTGCTCGAACGCGATCTCGCCGCGCAGCGCCGGGACGGGCCGGGGGTCGGCCGCCCGGGGGGTGCTGGTGGGCTCGCGCAGCAGGCCCTGGATCCGGCCGAGGGAGACGGTGGCCTGCTGGTAGCCGTCGAAGACCTGGGAGAGCTGCTGGACGGGGGCGAAGAACAGGTCGATGTAGAGGAGGTACGCGACCAGCGCGCCCGTGGTGAGCGTGCCGGCCTCCACCCGGCCCGCGCCGACGATCAGCACGGCGGCCGCGGCCCCGGAGGACAGCAGCTGGACGAAGGGGAAGTAGACCGATATCAGCCACTGGCCGCGGACCCGGGCCTCGCGGTACGAGTCGCTGCGCTCCTTGAACCGGGCGGCTCCGGCGCGCTGGCGGCGGAAGGCCTGGACGATGCGCAGCCCGGCCACGGACTCCTGGAGGTCGGCGTTGACCAGGCCGACCCGGTCGCGGGCGAGCTCGTACGCGGCCACGGACCTGCGGCGGAAGACGACCGTGCCGAGGATCAGGACGGGGAGGGTGGCGAAGACGATCAGGGCCAGCTCGACGTCGAGGACGAGCAGGGCGATCAGGATGCCGAAGAAGGTGAAGACGGAGACGACGGCGGTGACGAGCCCGGTCTGCAGGAATGAGGACAAAGCGTCAACGTCGGTGGTCATCCGGGTCATGATCTTGCCGGTCAGCTCGCGCTCGTAGTAGTCGAGGCCGAGGCGCTGGAGCTGGGCGAAGATCTTGACGCGCAGCGCGTACAGCACGCGCTCACCGGTGCGGCCGGTCATCCGGGTCTCGGCGAACTGCGCGGCCCACTGGGCGAGGACCACGGCGAGCGCGAGTCCGGCGGCCACCCAGACGGCGGCGAGGGCGGCCTGTTCCACGCCCTTGTCGATGCCGTGCCGGATCAGGATCGGCAGGAGCAGCCCGGAGCCCGCGTCGACGGCCACGAGGCCCAGGGATATGGCGAGCGGCGCCCAGAACCCGCGCAGCAGGCGGCGCAGGTTGTAGCTGTCCTCGGCGGAGGCGGCACGGGTCTCGTCCACGTCCGGGGTGTCCTCGGCGGGCGGCAGCGCGGCCACCTGCGCGAGCAGCTCGGGGGTGGCGGGCATGCCGGCCGGGGCGGTGGTCTTCTCGTCCGCCTCCTCCTGGCGCTGCCAGAGCTCGGGGGTGATCCCGCCGGCGACCCGGCGCTTTGCGTTGACGGGCTCGGAGTCGATCTCCGCTTCGAGCTCGATGTCCCGCTCGATGTCGCGGTCGAGCTCGCGCTCGAACTCGCCCATGGCCGGGGCCTCGGGGGTGCGCGGCGAGCCTGCGCCCAGCGCGTCCGGGTCGGTCAGCAGCCGCCGGTACAGGGCGGAGCGGCGCTCCAGCTCCTCGTGCGTACCGATGTCGGAGAGCCGTCCGTGGTCCAGTACGGCGATCCGGTCGGCGAGCGCGAGCGTGGAGCGGCGGTGGGCGATGAGGAGGGTGGTGCGGCCGGCCATGACGGCCCGCAGCGCCTCGTGGATCTCGTGTTCGACGCGGGCGTCGACGGCGGAGGTGGCGTCGTCGAGGAGCAGCAGGCGGGGGTCGGTGAGGATGGCGCGGGCGAGCGCGATGCGCTGGCGCTGGCCGCCGGAGAGGGTCAGGCCCTGCTCGCCGACCTTGGTGTCGTACCCGGCGGGGAGGGCCTGGATGAATCCCTCGGCCTGGGCGGCGCGGGCGGCGGCCTCGATCTGCGCGTCGGTCGCGCCGGGGTGCCCGTAGGCGATGTTGGAGCGGATGGTGTCGGAGAAGAGGAAGGAGTCCTCGGGCACCAGCCCGATCGCGGAGCGCAGCGACTCGTAGGTCAGCTCGCGGACGTCGTGCCCGCCGACGCGGACGGTGCCGTGGTCGGCGTCGTAGAAGCGGGGCAGGAGGAGGGAAACGGTGGACTTTCCACTACCCGACGACCCTACGAGGGCCACGGTCTCGCCCTCTTCGATGGCGAGCGAGAACCCGTCCAGGACCGGCCGCTCGGGGTCGTACCCGAAGCGCACGTCCTCGAACGAGACGGTGGCGGGCGCGTCGCCGGGAAGCTCCCCGGTCCCCTCGTCCATCACCGGCTCGGTATCGATGAGCTCGAAGACCCGCTCGGCGCCGGCGCGGGCCTGCTGGCCGACGGTGAGGACCATGGCGAGCATGCGGACGGGCCCGACGAGCTGGGCGAGGTAGGTGGAGAAGGCGACGAAGGTACCCAGCGTCACCTGTCCCCGGGTGGCCATCCAGCCGCCGAGGGCCAGCATCGCGACCTGCCCGAGGGCGGGTACGGCCTGGAGGGCCGGGGTGTAGAGGGAGTTCAGCCGGATGGAGCGCATGCGCCCGGCGAACAGCCCGCGGCCGGCGTCGCGGAGCTTGCCGGTCTCCTGCTCCTCCTGCCCGAAGCCCTTGACGACGCGGACGCCGGTGACGGCCCCGTCGACCACGGTGGCGACGGCGGCGGCCTGGCTCTGGGCGTACCAGGTGGCGGGGAAGAGCCTCTTGCGGCTGCGCTTGGCGATGAACCAGAGGGCGGGGGCCATGAGCAGCGCGACGAGGGTCAGCAGCGGCGAGAGCCACAGCATGATCCCGAGGGATATCCCGAAGAGGAGGAAGTTCCCGATGGTCATGGGCAGCATGAACAGCAGCCCTTGGATCAGCTGGAGGTCACTGGTCGCCCGCCCGACCACCTGGCCGGTGGACAGCTCGTCCTGCCTGCGCCCGTCGAGGCGGGCTATGGAGTCGTACATGTCGGTGCGCAGGTCGTGCTGCACGTCGAGGGCGAGGCGGCCGCCGTAGTACCTACGTATGTAGGTGAGCACGTAAACGAGAACCGCCGCGCCTATGAGCATCCCGGCCCAGGGGCCCATGGGCTTGGTCTTGTTCCCGATGACGTCGTCGAGGATCACCTTGGTGACCAGCGGCACGAGCGCCATGACGGCCATACCGCCGAGCGAGGACCCGAGCGCGAGCAGCACATTGACCTTGTAGCGCCAGGTGTAGGCGGCGAGCCGCCTCCCCCACCCCTGTTTGTCCCCAGCCGCCGTTCCCGCCGCCGTAGCCACGTACTGCCTCCCCGTTCGTCCTGTCCTGCCGGAAGCCCCAACGCTCCGACCGGCGGATTTCATCCCGCCGCAACAATCGAACGGGTTTACGCGGAGGCGGGCGAGGCGGCCGGGGCCATCCGGGCAGACGGTTCCGGGGGCACGCAGAACTCAGCGGCGGTAGGCGGCCTTGTCCAGCAGGATGTCGAAGTCGCCGCGCTCGCCCATCGCCAGGAGCTCGTCCAGCGCTCGCAGCCTCTGGAGGCGGCGCTCGGCCTCGGCCTGGACTTCGTCGTCGTCTTCCACATGCTCCTCCTACGGGGCGTCGAACTCGTACTCCAGGACGTACGCCGAGGCGTCGAGGACCATCTCGTTGACCTCGACGACCTGCCCGTCAGCGGCGAAGGCGGTACGGACAACCAGGACGACGGGGGTCCCGGCGGCCAGCCCCAGGCTCTGCGCCTCCTGATCGTTCGGCATCCGCGAGCGGATCTCCTCGCGGAAGCGGGCCGGCTTCTGCCCGAGCTCGGCGAGGCGGGCGTAGATGCCGCCGGGGCCGGTGTCCGGCTCGGTGATCGGCGTGCCCGCCACGAGGGCGGCGTCGAGGTACGAGGTCGCGTGCATGACGGGTTCACCGTCGAGCAGGAACCTGCGGCGGCGGACGCAGACGGGCGCACCAGCCGCCAGCCCCAGAACCGCGGCCACGGCGCCGGGCACGGGCTCTTCGGCGACCCCGAGGAAGTCGACCTCCGGGTCGTGGCCCTTGCCGTCCGCACCCCAGATGGACCCTCCGGCACCCCACACCTCGACGGCGAGCCGCTGGATCCCGCGGCGCCGGAAACCGACCCGGAACTCCCGCACGAAAACCCCGGCCCCCTTGCGAGGCTCGGCGAGCCCTTCCGCCACGAGGACCCCGAACGCCTGTCGGGCCGTCATCCGGGCGACGTCGTACGTGCGCATGAGGTCGCTCTCACCGGGCAGCCGGTCGCCCGGACCGTACTCACCGGAGGCGATGGCGTCCTTCAGTTCAGCGGCGATCCGCTGGTACTTGGGCTGCCGTCTCGCGGCGTTCTTCGGCATGCGGTCCTCCCCGGTCATCCCCCGACAGCCTAGGGGCCGGATCACGACGGCAAGCGCCTCTCGCACGTCAACACACGCCAGCATCGAACATATCTAGATATCTCCTGACCCGGATCCGCAGCGCCGCTTCACTTGAACTACGTATCTAGATAGGTGAGGTTGATGACCCTGCCCTCTGTCGATGAAGTCTTCTGGCTGCTCCCCCGCAGTCCCCGCGCTCCGGGCCGGGCCCGCGCGCTACTGCGTGAGCAGTTCGCCGTGTGGGCCGTAGCCCTGGGCCCGACCCACACGGCGGAGCTGCTGCTCTCCGAGCTGGTCACCAACGCCGTACGGCATGCCCGCGCCCCGCAGGGCCGGGACATCGGAGTCCGGCTCGCCCGGTACGACGGGTTGCTGCGCGTGGAGGTCGCCGATGCAGGGGAACTCGTAGAGCTGGCCCCGCAGTCCGCCACCGCCTGGGACGAGTCGGGCCGCGGGCTCGCCATCGTCGCCGCGCTCGCGGTGCGGTGGGGGCAGTGCCCCCGGCGGCATGGGATCGGGAAGGCCGTGTGGGCCGAGGTCAGAAGTGCGTCGGGGCGAACATTTTGAGGGTGGTCGGGAGGAGCAGGAGCGAGGGGCCCGGGGTGGCGAGGGACTTCTTCAGGTCCTCGCGGAGGGATTCCGGGGTGGTGGTGGCCGCCGGGATGTCGAAGGCGGCTGCCAGGGCCACGAAGTCGGGGCGGGTCAGGGTCGTGCCCGTCTCGCAGCCGTACTCGCGGAGGATGCCGTAGCCGCCGTCGTCCACGATCAGCCAGGTGACGTCCAGGTCGTGCTGGCGGGCGGTGGCCAGGTCCGCGATCGAGTACATCGCGCCGCCGTCGCCGGAGACGGCCAGGACCGGGGTGCCCGGGTCGGCGAGGCAGGCGCCGAGGGCCGCCGGGAAGGCGTAGCCGAGGCCGCCCGCGCCCTGGGCCGAGTGCATGGTGTTGGGGTGCTTCGGGTCGAAGGCCGACCAGGCCCAGTAGGACAGGATCGTCATGTCCCAGAAGGACGGGGAGCGCGGGGGGAGGGCCGACCTGATCGAGGTCAGCAGGTGCTGTTCCAGGGTCAGGTCCTGGGTGGCGAGGCGGGACGTGACGGCGGACAGGAGCGCGCGGACCCGGTCCGGGGCGCCGGGGTCCTCTCGCTCCGCGACCGTTTCCAGGAGCGCCTGGAGGGCCAGGCGGGCGTCCGCGTGGATGCCCAGGGCGGGGTGGTTCGACTCCAGCTTGCCCAGGTCGGCCTCGATCTGGACGACCCGGCCCTCCGGGAAGAACGTGTGGTAGTTCGAGCTGAGTTCCCCGAGGCCCGAGCCGACGACGAGCAGGACGTCCGCGTCCTCCAGGAAGTCCGTGGTGTGGCGGTCCTCCAGCCAGGACTGGAGGGAGAGCGGGTGCGTCCAGGGGAAGGCGCCCTTGCCGCCGAAGGTGGTGACCACCGGGGCGTTCAGGCGCTCGGCCAGTTGACGCAGCTTGCCCGCCGCGTCCGAACGGATGACTCCGCCGCCCGCGATGATCACCGGGCGCTCGGCGTTCTCCAGCCAGTGCGCCGCCAGCGCCGTCAGCTCCGGGCGCGGGGCCAGCTCGTGCGGGGTCGCGTCCATGCCCGTGACCTGGGGGATGACGGTCTCGGCGCGCAGGACGTCTTCCGGAATCTCCACCCAGACCGGGCCGTGCGGGGCCGTCAGGGCCGATTCCCAGGCCTCCGCGATCACCGAGGGGATCTGCGAGGGGGTCCGGGCCGTGTGGACGGACTTGACCACGTCCCGGAAGGAGGCTGCCTGGTCGCGCAGCTCGTGCAGGTGGCCGCGCCGGCCGCCGCCCAGGCCCGGGGTCGGAACCTGGGAGGAGATCGCCAGGACGGGGGCGGAGGCGGCGGCGGCTTCCGCGAGGGCGGGCAGGGCCATCAGTGCGCCCGGGCCCGTCGACAGGAGGAGCGGGACCGCCTCGCCGGTCATCCGGCCGTACGCGTCGGCCGCGAAGGCCGCGTTGTTCTCCGTACGGAGGCCGACGAGGCGGAGGTCGGAGCGGCCGACGGCGTCGAAGAGGGCCAGCGCGTGCTGGCCCGGCAGTCCGAAGACGGTGGTGGCGCCGAGCGAGCGCAGCGTCTCCACGACCAGGTCCCCGCCCGTGCGCCCCGGCGGCGGCGCGAGCGCGGCCGCCTTCTGGGCTTCGGTGGGACGGAGTACCAGGTCGTGGTCGTGCGTCACGTGCGTTTACTCGCCCTTCGTGCTGCTTACTTCGCCTTCGCCGCCGCGATCTGACGGCTCATGATCGTGGTCAGCTCGTACGCGGTGTGCGAGGCCGCGACCGAGGTGATCTCCGCGTGATCGTACGCCGGGGCGACCTCCACGACGTCGGCCGAGACCAGGTTGCAGGAGGACAGGCCCCGGATGATCTCCAGCAGCTCCCGCGAGGTCATGCCGCCGGCCTCGGGCGTGCCGGTGCCGGGCGCGTGCGCCGGGTCCAGCACGTCGATGTCGATCGAGATGTAGAGGGGACGGTCGCCGATGCGCTGGCGCAGCTGGTCCGCGACCTCGTCGGCGCCGCGCCGGTAGACGTCGGCGGAGGTGACGATGCCGAAGCCCATCTTGGCGTCATCGTCCAGGTCCTGCTTGCCGTACAGCGGGCCGCGGGTGCCGACGTGGGACAGCGCCTCGGTGTCGAGGATGCCCTCTTCCACGGCGCGCCGGAACGGGGTGCCGTGCGTGTACTCGGCGCCGAAGTACGTGTCCCAGGTGTCCAGGTGCGCGTCGAAGTGCAGCAGCGCGACCGGGCCGTGCTTCTTGGCCACCGAGCGCAGGAGCGGGAGGGCGATGGTGTGGTCGCCGCCGAGGGTCATCAGGCGGGAGCCGTTGCCGATCAGCTCGTCGGCCGCGGCCTCGATCGTCTCGACGGCCTCGTTGATGTTGAAGGGGTTCGCCGCGATGTCACCGGCGTCGGCGACCTGCGCGAGCGCGAACGGGGAGGCGTCCTGCGCCGGGTTGTACGGGCGCAGGAGGCGCGAGGCCTCGCGGATGGCGTTGCCGCCGAAGCGGGCGCCGGGGCGGTAGGAGACCCCGGAGTCGAAGGGCACGCCGACGACGGCCACGTCCGCCTTGCCGCCGACCTCGTCGAGGCGGGGCAGCCGGGCGAAGGTCGCGGGGCCCGCGTAGCGCGGGATGCGGGAGGAGTCGACGGGGCCGCGCGGCTGCGTGCTCATGAGGGGGTGCCCTTCTGGATGACTGAACGGTGCGGTCCTTCGAGCGTACGGCGCGGCCCGGCGCACCCGAAGTGTAGGTTTCATCCATAGGGCGGACTCGAACTGTACGGAGTATCCATGCCAGAGCTTCCGGAGGGAGCCGGAGCCCCTCCCACCACGCCGG
The DNA here is from genome assembly GCF_042750105.1 of Streptomyces sp. NPDC059443. Classification (NCBI taxonomy): domain Bacteria; kingdom Bacillati; phylum Actinomycetota; class Actinomycetes; order Kitasatosporales; family Streptomycetaceae; genus Streptomyces; species Streptomyces sp. NPDC059443. The sequence continues at coordinate 42,812 of NZ_JBHYVM010000030.1, forward strand.
TGCCGCTGGCGGCACTGGGCCTGCGGCTGCTGGCCGGGCCGGAGGCGGCCGAGGGCGCCGAGGGCACGCAGGTGCACGGTGTGCACGCCTCCGAGATGGCCGATCCCTCGCCCTACCTGTTGGGCGGGGAGCTGCTGCTCACGGCGGGAGCCTGGTCCGGGGACCCCGGTGAGTACGTGGCCCGGCTGGTCCGGGCGGGGGTGGCCGCGCTCGGCTTCGGCGTGACCCCGGTGCACGAGCGGGTGCCGGAGCCGCTGGTGGAGGCCTGCGCGGCGGCGGGGCTGCCGCTCGTGGAGGTGGAGCCGGGGACCCCGTTCGCGGCGGTCGCGCGCACCGTGTGGCGGCTGATGGCGGAGGCCCGGACCCGGGAGCTGCGCCGGGTCGCCGAGGCCCAGCGGTCGCTGGCCGCGGCGGCTTCCCGCCCGGACCCGGTCCCGGCCGTCCTGGGCCGGCTGGCGGCCGCGCTGGGCGGGCACACCGAGCTGGTCGACCCGTCCGGGCCGCCCGGCCCGTCCGGTCCGGACGGCCCGGGCGCGCAGACCTCCGAACGGGCGGTCCCGCCGCCGGTGCGCGAGGCCCTGGACGCCCTCGCCTCCCGGGTGGGCGGCGGCGGACCGGTGACCGCGACGGACACCGCGGCGGGCTGGCAGCTGGCCGCCTACGCCCTGGGCCGCAGGGCAGCCCGGGACGCGGCCGGGGTCACGCCGGGCCCGCCCGGCCCGCCCGGCCCGGTGCTCCTCCTCGCCACCCCGCAGCGCACCCCCGGCGACCACACCATCGCGGGCGCCGCGGCCGTCCTCCTCACCCTGCTGACCGCGCCCCGGCAGGCCGCCGTCGGAGCGGGCGCGCGGTCGGCGGCCCTACTGTCGCTCCTGCTGGGCGGTCCGGCCGCCGAGGCGGCCGCGCTGCTGGGCCCGGGCCCGTGGACCGTGGTCCACGCCCGGCCCCTGCCGGGGTCCGGCGCCGCGTCCGGGTCCGGGTCCGCCGACGCGGAGGCCGTGGCCGCCCTGGCCGCCGGTCTCGGCGCGACCCTCGCCGCCCCCGCCGGCGCCGGCGGCACCGTACGCCTGCTCCTCGACCGGGAGCCCGCGCCCCGGCCCGGGTGGCGGCTCGGCATCAGCGCCCCGGCCGCCGCCGGGGACCTCGCAGCGGCCGACGCGCAGGCCGCCGGAGCGCTGCGCCGCGCCGAAGCGGCCCGCGCCGCGCTGCTGCGGCACCGCGAGGGCGGCCTCGCGGCCCTCGTCCCGCCCGGCGCGGCCGAGGCCCACGCCCGCGCGCTCCTGGCGCCGCTCGGCCCGTCGCTGCGCGAGACGCTGCGGGTCTGGCTCACCCACCACGGCGGCTGGGACCGTACGGCGGCCTCCCTCGGCGTGCACCGCAACACCGTCCGCCAGCGCGTCGCGCGCTGCGCCGCGCTCCTGGAGCGGGACCTGGACGACCCGGAGGTCCGGATGGAGCTGTGGTTCGCACTGGGCACCGAGTCGCGGGCCGGTGGGGACCGGGACGCACATGAGTGAGGCGGCGCACGGCCGTGAACTCTGGACAGGACGGACAACCCGCCAGTAACTTAATCTGAGCAAGCGCTTAGAGCTCAGCCATCAATGGAGCAACCACGGCGGCGCGCAACCACCTCCGCGAGAGCGGCGGCGGTTGAGCCGCAAAAAGGAGGGCCGGCCCGTGCGCCGTACCGTTTTCAACGAGGACCACGAGGCGTTCCGCGAGACCATCCGCGCCTTCATCGAGGCCGAGGTCGTCCCCGTCTACGACGAGTGGTTCACGGCCGGGCAGGCGCCCCGCGAGTTCTACTACAAGCTCGGCGAGCTGGGCATCTTCGGCATCAACGTGCCCGAGGAGTTCGGCGGCGCGGGCCTGGACACCCACAAGTTCGAGGCCGTCCTCTACGAAGAGACCTCGCGCGCCGGCGTCCAGTTCGGCGGCTCCGGCGTCCACGTGCTGCTCGCCCTCCCCTACATCAAGATGCTGGCGGACGACGAGCAGAAGAAGCGCTACCTGCCGAAGTTCGTCAGCGGCGAGGAGATGTGGGCCCTCGCGATGACCGAGCCGGGCACCGGCTCCGACGTCGCGGGCATGAAGACCACCGCCAAGCTCTCCGAGGACGGCACGCACTACGTCCTCAACGGCTCCAAGACCTTCATCACCGGTGGCGTGCACGCCGATCGCGTGATCGTCTGCGCCCGCACCTCCTCCCCGCGCGAGGACGACCGCCGCTTCGGCATCTCCCTCTTCGCCGTGGACACCAAGTCCGAGGGCTACTCGATCGGCCGCAAGCTCGACAAGCTCGGCCTGCGCACGTCCGACACCGCCGAGCTGGCGTTCGTCGACGTCAAGGTCCCGGTCGAGGACCTGCTGGGCGAGGAGAACAAGGGCTTCTACTACCTCGGCGCCAACCTGCCCTCCGAGCGCTGGGGCATCGCCTTCGGCGCGTACGCGCAGGCCAAGGCCGCCGTCCGGTTCGCCCAGCAGTACGTCACGGACCGCACCGTCTTCGGCAAGCCGGTCGCGCACTTCCAGAACACCAAGTTCGAACTGGCCGCCTGCCAGGCCGAGGTGGACGCCGCCGAGGCCGTCGCCGACCGCGCGCTGGAAGCCCTGGACGCCGGCGAGCTGACCGCCGCCGAGGCCGCGTCCGCGAAGCTGTTCAACACCGAGGTCGCGCACCGCGTCATCGACAAGTGCCTCCAGCTGCACGGCGGGTACGGCTACATGAACGAGTACCCGATCGCCCGCCTGTACGCCGACAACCGCGTGAACCGCATCTACGGCGGCACCAGCGAGGTCATGAAGTCGATCATCGCCAAGTCGATGGGCCTGTAGGGCACTTAGCCTTACCCCCATGAACGAGGCACTGACGACGCTCCTCGATCTGCTCGACCTTGAGCAGATCGAGGAGAACATCTTCCGCGGTACCAGCCGTTCGGCGCTGGTACCGCGGGTCTTCGGCGGCCAGGTCGCCGCCCAGGCCCTGGTCGCGGCCGGGCGCACCGTGCCCGAGGACCGTACGGCGCACTCGCTGCACTCGTACTTCCTGCGCGCCGGGGACCCGGGCGCGCCCATCGTGTACTCCGTCGACCGGATCCGCGACGGGCGCTCCTTCACCACGCGCCGGGTCGTCGCCGTCCAGCACGGGCAGCCGATCTTCCACCTCTCCGCGTCGTTCCAGACGCACGAGGAGGGCCTCGACCACCAGGCCGCGATGCCCGAAGCGCCCGACCCCGAAACCCTGCCGACGGCCGCCGAATCACTCCCGCTCTACCGGGAGATCTTCCGCGACCCGGGCACGGTGGAACGGCTGATCGAGGCGCGCGGAGCGGTGGACCTGCGGTACGCGACGGTCCCGCCCTGGGGCAGCGTCGGCGAGCCCGTCGAGCCGCGCTCGCAGGTGTGGTTCCGTACCGCCGGCAAACTGGACAGCGCCGACCCCCTGCTGCACACCTGCCTGGCCACGTACGTCTCCGACATGACCCTGCTCGATTCCGTGTTGCTCGCGCACGGGCGGGGCGGGTGGGCGGTCGGCGACGTCGTCGGAGCGTCGCTCGACCACGCGATGTGGTTCCACCGGCCGTTCCGCGCGGACGAGTGGCTGCTGTACGACCAGGAGTCCCCCTCGGCCGCCGCCGGGCGCGGCCTCGGCCAGGCCCGGATCTGGACCCAGGACGGCCGGCTGGCCGTGACGGTCATCCAGGAGGGCGTGGTGCGCGTCCCGCGCGCGCGGTAGGGCCGCCCGACGTACCGTCACTTCATGTCCAGCAGCAGTGGAAGTGAAGAAGAGGAAAGCGTCGGCACGGTGGTCGTGGCCGTGGTCACCAACCTCGGCATCGCGGTCGCCAAGGCGGTCGGCGGGGTCGTCAGCGGGTCGAGCGCCATGCTGTCCGAGGCCGCGCACTCGGTCGCGGACACGGTGACCGAGGTGCTGCTCCTGGCCTCGCTGAAGCGCAGCGCGAAGCCGGCCGACGAGGCGCACCCGCTGGGGTACGGGCCCGAGCGGTACATCTGGGCGCTGCTCGCGTCGATCGCCACGTTCGTCGGCGGCGCGGTGTTCGCCGTCTACGACGGCATCCACACGCTGGTCCACGGGGAAGAGCCGGGGAACCCGACGCTGTCCTACGTCATCCTCGCCATCGCCTTCCTGCTGGAGGGCTACTCGCTGCTCGTGGCCTGGCGGCAGGTACGGCGCGAGGCGGCGCGGATGGGGGCACCGCTGGGGCTGTACGTGAAGCACACCCCGGACACGGCGGTGAAGGCCGTGCTCCTGGAGAACGTGGCCGCGCTGATCGGCCTGGCGCTGGCGGCGGGCGGCCTGCTGGGCGCGCAGCTGACCGGGTCGGGCGCGTACGACGGGGTGGCCTCGCTGCTGATCGGGCTGCTGCTGGTGTGGGTGGCGTGGGAGCTGGGCCGCTCGAACGCGCAGTACCTGATCGGGCGGCCGCTGCCCGCCGCGATGCGCGCGGACGTGCGCGAGGAGCTGCTGTCGGTGCCGCACATCGAGGCGGTGCTGGAGCTGACCACGCTGGTGCAGGGGCCGGCGGAGGTGCTGATCGCGGCAAAGATCGACTTCCACGACCTGGCTTCGGCGCGGCAGGTGGAGCAGTCGTGCGAGGAGGCGGAGGCACAGCTGCGGGAGCGGTTCCCGGCGGTCCGCCGGGTGTACCTGGACCCGACGCCCACCCCTGCCCCTCCCCCGTCCGCTACGCCTGCGCCTGCTCCGTCGGACGGGCCTTGAGCTTGGCCCAGATCCCCTCCAGCGCGGCGATGTCCGCGTCGTCGAGCCGGTCGTCGAACACCTCGGCCAGCGCCTCGCGGCGGGTGGCGTCGGCCTCGGCGAAGGCCCGGCGGCCCGCCGCCGTGAGGGCGATCCGGATCGAGCGGGCGTCCGTCGGCGACGGTATCCGCTCGACCAGCCCCCGGGCCTGGAGCGCGTCGGTGACCCGGGAGACCTGGCTGCGGCTGAGCAGGGTCCTGGCCCCCAGCTCGGAGGGGGCGACCGGCTCCGTCTGGCCGTTCAGCCACAGCATGACCTCGAACCAGGACAGCGGCAGGTCGTGGTGGCGCGTGAGGGCCTGGTCGACCCGTGCGGTGAGGGTGGTACCGGCCCAGACCAGTCCGTAGAAGGCGTGGTCGCGGGGGGTGAGACCGCCCATGGTGAGCTCGTTGTGCGCCATGCGGACCAGGGTACCGGTTGCGTGCACACGCACACAGAGATAATGTGTGTGTGCACGCACAAACCTAAGGAGACTTCCATGGACACCGCGAAGACCGCCGCCAAGACCGTCCTCATCACCGGCACCTCCTCCGGCATCGGCCTCGCGGCCGCGGTGGCCACCGCACAGGCCGGCTGGCACACCGTCGCCACCATGCGCGACACCGGCCGGGCCGACGCCCTCCTCAAGGCCGCGAGCGAGGCGGGGGTGAGCGACCTGGTGCAGGTCAAGCGGCTGGACGTGACGGACGCGGCCTCGGTCGCCTCCTGCGTGGCCGAGGTCGTCGCCGAGCACGGCCGGCTCGACGCCGTCGTGAACAACGCGGGCGCGGGCTCCGTCGGCACCATCGAGCAGCAGGGCATGGAGCAGGTCCGCTCCGCCATGGAGGTCAACTACTTCGGCGTCGTCGAGCTCACCCGCGCGGCCCTCCCCCACCTGCGGGCGAGCGGTGGCCGCGTCATCACGGTCACCAGCGTCGGCGGAGTGGTCGGCCAGCCCTTCAACGAGTCCTACTGCGCGGCCAAGTTCGCCGTCGAGGGGTTCATGGAGTCGCTAGCGCCGGTCGCCGCGACCGTCGGGGTCCAGATCAGCCTCATCGAACCGGGGGCCGTGACCAGCGAGTTCGTCGCCAGCCTGGGGCTCGACATCCCGGCCATGCTGACCGAGGCCGGTCCGTACGCCCCCGCGCTGAAGGCCTACGTCGAGCGCACCACGCAGTCCTACGCCGGCGCCCAGACCTCCGAGCAGGCCGCCGCCCCGATCGTCGCGACGCTGACCGCCGAGCGGGCCCCGTTCCGCGTCCAGACCTCGGACTGGGCCCGCGAGTTCGTCGCCCCCAAGCTCGCCGACCTCGACGGCTCGGCCGTCCAGAGCCTCACGGGCAGCTGGGTCCGCTGACCCGGCCGGGCCCTGCGGACGGCTACAGCAAGCCCGCCGCGTCCAGGAGGTAGGACACCATCGGGTCGTAGAAGCGCGGGTCGCGGACGTGGTCGTCCAGGGGGACCGCCACCTGGAGGGTGCCTTCGGCCTCGGCGAGGAAGAGCGCCGGGTCGTTGCAGTCCGCGTAGCCCACCGCGTCCAGGCCCCGCTGCGCGGCGCAGCCCGCCCAGCCGTGGTCGGCGACGACCAGGTCCGGCTGCGGGCGGTTCAGCGCGGCCAGGCCGTCGAGGATCGCCGCCATCGGCTCCGGGGAGTGGGTGTGCCACAGCGTCGCGCCCCGCTCCAGGACCGCGACGTCCGCGAACTGCCACACCGAGCCCTCGTCGGCCGTCAGGCCCTGCGGGATCACCACGATCTCGCAGCCCGCCGCGCGCAGGGCATCGGCCGTCGCCCGGTGAACGTCCAGCAGGCCCCCGGGGTGCCCGGTGGCCAGCAGCACGCTCTGCCGGTCCAGCGCGGCCTTGCGCAGCCGCGCGGCCAGCCGGTCCAGGCCCGAGACGGTGAGTTCGGGGTCGATGGTGTCCTGGCCGAAGCGGTGGCCCGCGTCGTCCACGACCCCGCAGCGCTCCGCCATGACAGCAAGCACGTCCTGCTCGTCCGTCCAGCGGTCGCCCAGCTCCAGACCCAGCCAGTAGTGGCGATCTCCGTTGGCGAGTTTCCGGTAGTGGCTGAGGTTGTTGTCCCGGGGGGTCGCCACGTCACCCGCGATCCGCGTCCGGACCAGGTGGTCGATGAGTTCGGCTCGGCTGGGAACAGGCGTCTCTATCGGCTTCGGCATGCGGCCCATTCTGCCGCCGCCCGCCCGGAGCCGTCCCTTCCGTCCCGGCCAGCGGACGCGCGCCCTCATCCCGACAGCGCCCCGAAGGCCCCGTTCGCGAGCCTCCGCAGCAGTGATTCCGTCGACTCCCGGCCGAGCGCGGCCAGGTGCGGGGTGGAGTTCAGCAGGCCGAAGACCGCGTGCACGCAGACCCGCACCTCCGCCTCGCCCACCTCGGGGTGCAGCTCCCGTACGACGTCGACCCACAGCTCGACGTACTGGCGCTGGAGCTGCCGCACGCGCTTGCGGTCGGCGTCGCGCAGCCGGTCGAGCTCCCGGTCGTGGAGGGTGATCAGCGCCCGGTCGTCGAGCGCGAAGTCGATGTGGCCGTTGATGAGGGAGGCCAGTACGCCGGACGGGTCCCCGCCGGCCTCCTCCACCCGTCGGCGGCCGCCGGTCAGCAGCCGCTCGCTGATGCCGACGAGCAGCTCGGCGAGCATCGCGTCCTTGCCCGCGAAATGCCGGTACAGGCCGGGGCCGCTGATGCCCACCGCGGCCCCTATCTCATCCACGCCGACTCCGTGGAATCCACGCTCGGCGAAGAGGCGGGCAGCCTCGCCGAGGATCTGCTCGCGCCGGGTCGGGGCGGCCGCTCTGGTGCTCATGGAAATCCATTCTAGACAGGGCCGTTAGCGGTCGTTAACCTAAGTCCCACATGCGTTAACGCTCATTAACAAGAGCGCACCGAGCAAGGGAGCTCGACCGATGCAGCAGGCACCAGTGCTGACGAGCGCCGCCGACCCGGCGTCCGATGCCTGGCGGGCCAACGAGGCCGCCCACCGCGAGCTCACCGAGGGCCTGCGCGCCCGGCTGGAGGCGGCCCGGCTCGGCGGCGGAGAGAAGGCCCGCGCCCGCCACACGGCCCGCGGGAAGCTGCTGCCGCGCGACCGCGTGGACGCCCTCCTCGACCCCGGATCCCCCTTCCTGGAGCTGGCCCCGCTGGCCGCCGAGGGCATGTACGGCGGCGCGGCCCCGGCCGCCGGGGTCATCGCCGGCATCGGACGGGTCAGCGGCCGCGAGTGCGTGATCGTCGCCAACGACGCCACGGTCAAGGGCGGCACGTACTACCCGATGACCGTCAAGAAGCACCTGCGCGCCCAGGAAGTGGCCCTGGAGAACCGTCTCCCCTGCCTCTACCTCGTCGACTCCGGCGGCGCCTTCCTCCCCATGCAGGACGAGGTCTTCCCCGACCGCGACCACTTCGGCCGCATCTTCTACAACCAGGCCCGCATGTCCGGCGCCGGCATCCCGCAGATCGCCGCCGTCCTCGGCTCCTGCACGGCCGGCGGGGCGTACGTACCGGCCATGAGCGACGAGGCCGTCATCGTGCGCGGCCAGGGCACGATCTTCCTCGGCGGCCCGCCGCTGGTGAAGGCCGCCACCGGCGAGGTGGTCACGGCCGAGGAGCTGGGCGGCGGAGAGGTGCACTCCCGGATCTCCGGGGTCACCGACCACCTCGCGGAGGACGACGCGCACGCGCTGCGGATCGTACGGAACATCGTGGCGACCCTGCCCGAGCGCGGGGCCCTGCCCTGGTCGGTGGAGGCCCCCGAAGAGCCCAAGGTGGACCCGTACGGGCTGTACGGCGCGGTCCCCGTCGACTCCCGCACCCCCTACGACGCCCGCGAGATCATCGCCCGGCTGGTGGACGGCTCCCGGTTCCAGGAGTTCAAGGCCGAGTTCGGGCAGACGCTGGTCACCGGCTTCGCCCGGATCCACGGCCACCCGGTCGGGATCGTCGCCAACAACGGCATCCTGTTCTCCGAATCCGCCCAGAAGGGCGCGCACTTCATCGAGCTGTGCGACCAGCGCGGCATCCCGCTGCTCTTCCTCCAGAACATCTCGGGCTTCATGGTCGGCCGTGACTACGAGGCGGGCGGCATCGCCAAGCACGGCGCCAAGATGGTCACGGCCGTGGCCTGCACCCGGGTCCCGAAGCTGACGGTGGTGGTCGGCGGCAGCTACGGCGCGGGCAACTACTCGATGTGCGGGCGCGCGTACTCGCCGCGCTTCCTGTGGATGTGGCCCAACGCCAAGATCTCGGTGATGGGCGGCGAACAGGCCGCGTCCGTGCTCGCCACGGTCAAGCGGGACCAGATCGAGGGCGCGGGCCAGGAGTGGTCGGCGGAGGACGAGGAGGCCTTCAAGGCCCCGGTCCGGGCGCAGTACGAGGCCCAGGGCAACGCCTACTACGCCACCGCGCGGCTGTGGGACGACGGGGTCATCGACCCGATGGAGACCCGGCAGGTGCTGGGGCTGGCCCTGACGGCATGCGCGAACGCCCCCTTGGGCGACTCGGGCTTCGGCATCTTCCGTATGTGACGTGTGACGTGAGGACCTCTTCGATGTTCAGCACTGTTCTGGTCGCCAACCGCGGCGAGATCGCGGTCCGGGTCATCCGCACGCTGCGGGAGCTCGGGATCCGCTCCGTGGCCGTCTTCAGCGACGCGGACGCCGACGCCCGGCACGTACGGGAGGCCGACACGGCCGTCCGGATCGGCCCGGCGGCCGCCGCCGAGAGCTACCTGTCGGTGGAGCGGCTGCTCGACGCCGCCCGGCGTACGGGCGCGGAGGCCGTCCACCCGGGGTACGGCTTCCTCGCGGAGAACGCGGCCTTCGCGGCGGCGTGCGCTCAGGCGGGTCTGGCCTTCATCGGCCCGCCGGCCTCGGCGATCTCCCTGATGGGGGACAAGATCCGGGCCAAGGAGACCGTGAAGGCGGCGGGCGTCCCGGTGGTCCCGGGATCGTCCGGGAGCGGGCTCTCGGACGCCGAACTGGTCTCCGCCGCCGAGAAGATCGGCATGCCGGTGCTGCTCAAGCCCTCGGCGGGCGGCGGCGGCAAGGGCATGCGGCTCGTACGGGACGCGGCGGCGCTGGGCGAGGAGATCGCCTCCGCCCGGCGCGAGGCGCGGTCCTCCTTCGGCGACGACACGCTGCTCGTGGAGCGGTGGGTGGACCGGCCCCGGCACATCGAGATCCAGGTCCTGGCGGACGCGCACGGGAACGTGGTGCACCTGGGCGAGCGGGAGTGCTCGCTCCAGCGGCGCCACCAGAAGGTGATCGAGGAGGCCCCCTCGGTCCTGCTCACCCCCGAGCTGCGGGAGTCGATGGGCGCGGCGGCGGTGGAGGCGGCGCGGTCGTGCGGGTACGTGGGCGCGGGCACGGTGGAGTTCATCGTGCCGGGCGGCGACCCCTCTTCGTACTACTTCATGGAGATGAACACCCGGCTCCAGGTGGAGCACCCGGTGACCGAGCTGATCACCGGCCTGGACCTGGTGGAACAGCAGCTGCGGGTCGCGGCGGGGGCCCCGCTCGGCTTCGGTCAGTCGGACGTGGTCCTGACCGGCCACGCGATCGAGGCCCGGATCTGCGCGGAGGACCCGGCGCGCGGGTTCCTGCCCTCCGGGGGCACGGTCCTGGCCCTGTCCGAGCCGTCCGGGGGGTCCGTCCGCACCGACTCCGGGCTGACGGCCGGGGTGGACACCGGGTCGACGTACGACCCGATGCTGTCGAAGGTCATCGCGTACGGTCCCGACCGGGCGGCTGCCCTACGGGTGCTGCGGGGTGCGCTGGCCGACACCGTGATCCTGGGTGTCCAGACCAACGCGGGGTTCCTGCGGAGGCTGTTGGCGCATCCGGATGTGGTGTCCGGCGACCTGGACACGGGCCTGGTCGAGCGGGACCTGGCCGGCCTCCTGCCGGAGGGAGTCCCGGCCGAGGTGTACGCGGCGGCTGCGCTGCTGGGGGGCTCTCTCCCCCACCCCGCCCCTTCCCGAAACCGGGCTCTGCCCGGACCCGCGCCTCAAACGCCGGCGGGGCTGGACAGTTGGGTCGACCCGTTCGACTCCGCCAACGGCTGGCGCCTCGGCGGCACCCCGGCCTGGACGGTCCACCACTTCCGCCTACCGGGTCAGGACCCGGTAGCGGTCCGCACCCGCCCGGCTGGGCCCGGCATCCTGGGGCAAAGCCCCAGCGCCTCCGGCCCGCACACGGAGCTCCTCCTGGACGCGGCCCTACCCGCACCTGACGGCGGCGCCGCCGCAAATCCAGCCTCGCCGGCGTTTGAGGCGCGGGGTCTGGGGCAGAGCCCCAGCGCACCGGCCCGGGGCCGGATCGTCCAGCTCACCCCCGAGCACGTCACGGTCGAACTCGACGGAGTCACGCACCGGTTCAGCCACGCCACCTCCCCGGAGGGGGTCTGGCTCGGCCGCGACGCCGACAGCTGGCACGTCCAGAACCACGACCCCGTGGCGGCAGCCCTGCGCGGCGGGACGAGGACCGGCGCGGACACCCTCTCGGCCCCCATGCCCGGCACCGTCACCATCGTCAAGGTCGCGGTCGGCGACAAGGTGGCCGCCGGTCAGAGCCTGCTCGTGGTCGAGGCGATGAAGATGGAGCACGTCATCTCCGCCCCGCACTCCGGCACCGTCACCGAGCTCGACGTCTCCCCCGGCACCACCGTCGCCATGGACCAGGTCCTGGCCGTGGTCACCCCGGACGAGGAAGAAGAGGAGGCGGCCAAGTGAACGAGCTGCCCATGACCGTCCCCGCCCCCGGGCTCCCGGCCCGCGTCCGGATCCACGAGGTCGGAGCCCGTGACGGGCTGCAGAACGAGAAGACGGCCGTCCCGACCGCCGTCAAGGCCGAGTTCATCCACCGGCTGGCCGCCGCCGGGCTGACCACCATCGAGGCCACCAGCTTCGTACACCCCAAGTGGGTCCCCCAGCTGGCGGACGCCGAGCAGCTGTTCCCGGGCCTCGGCGACCTGCCCGGGGTCCACCTCCCCGTCCTCGTCCCCAACGAGCGCGGCCTCGACCGCGCGCTCGCGCTCGGCGCCACCCGCATCGCCGTGTTCGGTTCGGCCACCGAGACCTTCGCCTCGCGCAACCTCAACCGCACCGTCGCCGAGTCCCTCGCCATGTTCGAGCCCGTCGTGGCCCGCGCCAAAGAGGGCAAGGCGCACGTCCGCGGCTATCTCTCCATGTGCTTCGGCGACCCCTGGGAGGGCCCGGTCCCGGTCCACCAGGTGGTGCGCGTGGCCAAGGCCCTGCTCGACCTCGGCTGTGACGAGCTGAGCCTCGGGGGGGGCCGCCGGGTGGGCCCCCCCCGGCCCCGCCCCCACCCCCCCCCCCCACCCAACCAGCGGGGGGGGGGGGGGGCGCCGGGCGGGGGGGGCGGGGCGCCCAC